>NZ_AMXF01000002.1 GCF_000310225.1 Thauera phenylacetica B4P | reverse complement strand
TGGCGCGCCGGCGCGGATTGGGCGCCGGCGTCCCAGCCACCGCCCTCGCCGCCGCGCATCGGCGCGTCGCCGCCCTCGCGGCGGCCGAGCATCTTCATCTCGTCGGCGCGGATCTCGGTGGTGTAGCGGTCCTGGCCGCTCTGGTCCTGCCACTTGCGCGTGCGCAGGCTGCCCTCGATGTACACCTGGCTGCCCTTGCGCAGATACTGGCCGGCGATCTCGGCGAGCTTGCCGAAGAAGGCGACGCGGTGCCATTCGGTGGCTTCGCGGCGCTCGCCGGTGTTCTTGTCGCGCCACGTCTCGGTGGTGGCCAGGCGGATGTTGCAGATCGCATCGCCGGAAGGGGCGAAGCGGCTTTCCGGATCGGCGCCGAGGTTGCCGATCAGGATCACTTTATTGACGGATGCCATCCGGATCTCCTTTGCATGCGGTTGCCGGCCGCGTCGTGCGCGCCGGCGTTGAGTGTGGTCGAGCCCGGCTCAGCGCGACGCGCCGGCCGGTGCCGCGCGTAGCGGCGGGGGATTCATGGTGCTCGCCAGCGCGAGCCAGACCAGCGCCAGCGCCGCGCACGACAGGCTCACCGCGGCCGGGCCGAAAGCCTGGCCCAGCCAGCCGCCGAGCACGCCGCCGAGGAACAGGCCGATCGACTGCAGGGTGTTGTAGACGCCCAGCGCCGTGCCCTTGGAGCCGGGCTGCGCGATGCGCGAGATCCACGACGGCTGGGTGGCCTCGAGCACGTTGAAGGCGACGAAGAAGAGCGTCAGCAACAATGCCAATGGTATCAATCCGTCACCGAAAAGCCACAGCCCGATCTGCACGATCGCGAGCAGCACGATGGCGGCGTTGAACACCGGCTTGAGCTTGTCGCGGCGCTCGGCGACGATCACCGCCGGCACCATGACGACGAAGGACAGCAGCACCGCCGGCAGGTAGACCTTCCAGTGCTCGGGCATCGGCAGGCCGCCGCTGGCGACCAGGGCCGAGGGCACCATCACCCACATCGTGGTCTGGATGAGGTGGAGCGCGAACACGCCGAAGTTGAGCCGCATGAGCTGGCCGTCGCGCAGCACGTCGATCAGCCGGCCGGTGGCGCGCGGCACCGGCGGGGCCACCGGCACCGCCCACAGCAGCACGCCGATCGCGCCGGCGGCGAGCACGGCGGTGAGCCAGAAGATGCCGTCCATGCCGACCGCGGCGTAGAGCAGCGGCGCCGCCACCATCGAGAGCGCGAACACGAGGCCGATCGAGGAGCCGATCATCGCCATGACCTTGGTACGGTGCTGGTCGCGGGTGAGGTCGGCGGCGAGCGCGGTGACCGCGGCGGAGATCGCCCCGGCGCCCTGCAGCACGCGGCCGACGATGATCATGTGGATGCCGTCGGCCATCGCCGCGACCACGCTGCCGAGCACGAACAGCACCAGGCCGAAGACGATCACCGGCTTGCGGCCGAAGCGATCGGAGGCGGCGCCGTAGGCGATCTGCAGGCAGGCCTGGGTGAGGCCGTAGGCACCGATCGCCAGGCCCACGAGGGTGAGGTCGTCGCCCCCGGGGATGGTCGCGGCGTGCACCGCGAACACCGGCAGGATCAGGAACAGGCCGAGCATGCGCAGTGCGAAGATCGCCGCCAGGCCCATGCCGGCGCGGCGTTCTTCGCGCGTCATGGCGTCGCGTGCGGGAACGGACATACGGGAGAACCGGCTTCAAGAAAGACCACGATTCTACCATCCCGCCCCGGGCTGCGCGGACCACCTTGGCCTTGCAGCGGCTTCCCGGCGTATATTGGGAAGTTCGCTTTTCCCCGCACGCAGCCATGGACCAGATCCGCATCCGCGGTGCCCGCACGCACAACCTCAGGAACGTCAGCCTCGACCTGCCGCGCAACCGGCTGACGGTGATCACCGGCCTGTCGGGCTCGGGCAAGTCCTCGCTCGCCTTCGACACCCTGTACGCCGAGGGCCAGCGTCGCTACGTCGAGTCGCTGTCGGCCTACGCCCGCCAGTTCCTGCAGCTGATGGAGAAGCCCGACGTCGACCTGATCGAGGGCCTGTCGCCGGCGATCGCAATCGAGCAGAAGGCCACCAGCCACAACCCGCGCTCCACGGTCGGCACGGTCACCGAGATCCACGACTACCTGCGCCTGCTCTACGCACGCGCCGGCACGCCGCACTGCCCGGAGCACCCGCAGCACGCGCTCGAGGCGCAGAGCGTGGCGCAGATGGTCGACCACGTGCTGGCCCTGCCCGAGGACACGAAGCTGATGATCCTCGCCCCGGTGGTGGCCGGGCGCAAGGGCGAGCAGGGCGACCTCTTCGCCGACCTGCGCGCGCAGGGCTTCGTGCGCGTGCGGGTCGACGGCGAGGTGCTGGAGCTCGACGCCCTGCCCGCGCTGGAGAAAGGCCGCCGCCACGACGTCGAGGTGGTGATCGACCGCGTCAAGGTGCGCGCCGACCTGCGCGGCCGCCTGGCGGAGTCCTTCGAGACCGCGCTGACCCATGCCGACGGGCGCGCGCTCGCGGTGGAGATGGATTCGGGGCGCGAGCACCTGTTCTCGGCGCGCTTCGCCTGCCCGGTGTGCGGCTTCGCGCTCGCCGAGCTCGAGCCGCGCCTGTTCTCCTTCAACAACCCGGCGGGCGCCTGCCCCAAGTGCGACGGGCTGGGCGAGGTCGAGTTCTTCGATCCCGTACGCGTGGTGGTCCACCCCGAGCTGTCGCTCGCCTCGGGCGCGATCCGTGGCTGGGACCGGCGCAACCAGTTCTACTTCCAGATGCTGGCGAGCCTGGCGGCGCACTGCGCCTTCGACATCGAGACGCCCTGGGAGGCGCTGCCGGCGCGCGTGCGCGAGATCGTGCTCGACGGCTCGGGGCGGACGAAGATCGCCTTCCGCTACATGGCCGACAACGGCCGCATGGTGCTCAAGGAGCATCCCTTCGAGGGCATCCTGCCCAACCTCGAACGCCGCCTGCGCGAGACCGACGCCGTGGCGGTGCGCGAGGAGCTGTCGAAGTACCGCGCCACCCGCCCCTGCCCGACCTGCCACGGCACGCGGCTGCGCAGCGAGGCGCGCCACGTGCTGGTGGGCGGGCGCGCGCTGCACGAGGTCGGGCACATGCCGCTCGGCGAGTGCCGCGACTTCTTCGCCACGCTGCAGCTCGCCGGCGCGCGCGCCCAGGTGGCCGAGCGCATCGTGCGCGAGATCGCCGACCGCCTCGGTTTCCTGATCGACGTCGGCCTGGACTACCTCTCGCTCGACCGCTCCGCCGACACCCTCTCGGGTGGCGAGGCGCAGCGCATCCGCCTGGCGAGCCAGATCGGCTCGGGCCTCACCGGCGTCATGTACGTACTCGACGAGCCCTCGATCGGCCTGCACCAGCGCGACAACGACCGCCTGCTCGCCACGCTCGCGCGCCTCCGCGACCTCGGCAACACGGTCATCGTGGTCGAGCACGACGAGGACGCCATCCGCAGCGCCGACTACCTGGTGGACATGGGCCCGGGCGCGGGCGAGCACGGCGGCGAGGTGGTCGCGCACGGCACACCGGACGAGGTCATCGCCTCCCCGCGCTCGGTGACCGGCGACTACCTCTCCGGCCGGCGCCGCATCGCCATCCCGGCGCGCCGCGCGCGCCCCGACCCGGAGCGCCAGCTGCGCATCCTCGGTGCAAGCGGCAACAACCTCAAGGCGGTGGACGTGTCGCTGCCCGTCGGGCTGTTCACCTGCATCACCGGGGTGTCGGGCTCGGGCAAGTCGACCCTGATCAACGACACCCTGGCGCGCGCCGCGGCGCACCGGCTCAACGGCGCCGCGACCGAGCCCGCAGCGCACGACGCCATCGAGGGCCTGCAGCACTTCGACAAGCTGATCGACGTCGACCAGTCGCCGATCGGTCGCACGCCGCGCTCCAACCCGGCGACCTACACCGGCCTGCTGACTCCGATCCGCGAGCTCTTCGCCGGCGTGCCGGAGTCGCGCGCGCGCGGCTACAGCCCGGGGCGCTTCTCCTTCAATGTGCGCGGCGGGCGCTGCGAGGCCTGCCAGGGCGACGGCCTGGTCAAGGTCGAGATGCACTTCCTGCCCGACATGTACGTGCCCTGCGACGTCTGCCACGGCCGTCGCTACAACCGCGAGACCCTGGAGATCCGCTACAAGGGGCGGACGATCGACGAGGTGCTGGGGATGACGGTGGAGCAGGCGCTGACGTTCTTCTCCGCGGTCCCCGCCATCGCGCGCAAGCTGGAGACCCTGACGGACGTGGGCCTGGGCTACATCCGCCTCGGGCAGAGCGCCACCACGCTTTCGGGCGGCGAGGCGCAGCGCGTGAAGCTCGCCCTCGAGCTGTCGCGTCGCGACACCGGGCGCACCCTGTACATCCTCGACGAGCCCACCACCGGGCTGCACTTCCAGGACATCGAGATGCTGCTCGCGGTGCTGCAACGCCTGCGCGAGCACGGCAACACCATCGTGGTGATCGAGCACAACCTCGACGTGATCAAGACCGCCGACTGGCTGATCGACATGGGACCGGAGGGCGGCGGCGGCGGCGGTACGGTGGTGTGCTGCGGCACACCCGAAGAGGTCGCCGCGCATCCGGCGAGCCATACGGGCGAGCACCTGCGCAGGGTGCTCGGCGGCTGAGGCCCAAGCCAGGCGGGCCGCCCACCGGCGCCCACCGCTGCGCCGGCGCCCGTCACCCCGGGCGCGCGGCTCAAGCGCTTTCGTAGCCCCGCGGGTTACCGCTCTGCCAGCGCCACGCATCCTCGCACATCGCCTGCAGGTCGCGCTGCGCCCGCCACCCCAGCACCCGCTCGGCTTGCGCAGGGTCGGCCCAGCACGCGGCGATGTCGCCCTGACGGCGCGCGACGATGTCATAGGGCACCGGCCGCGCGCTCGCCGCCTCGAAGGCGCGCACCATCTCGAGCACGCTGTAGCCGCGCCCGGTGCCGAGGTTGAGCGTGGTCACGCCGGGCAGCTCGCCGATACGTTCGAGCGCGCGCAGATGCCCGAGCGCCAGGTCGACCACGTGGATGTAGTCGCGCACCCCGGTGCCGTCCGGCGTCGGGTAGTCGTCGCCGAACACGCGCAGGCGCGGCAGGCGGCCCACCGCGACCTGGCTGACGAAGGGCATCAGGTTGTTGGGCAGGCCGTCGGGATCCTCGCCGATGCGACCGCTGGCGTGCGCGCCCACCGGGTTGAAGTAGCGCAGCAGCACCACATTCCAGCGCGCGTCCGAGGCCGCGAGGTCGCGCAGGATCTGCTCGCCCATGAGCTTGGTCCAGCCATAGGGATTGGTCGCCGTGGTAGCGAAGTCCTCGCGGATGGGCACCGAGGCTGGATCGCCATACACCGTCGCCGAGGAGCTGAACACCATGCGCCGGCATCCGGCCGCATCCATGGCCTGCAGCACCGACAGCAGGCCCTGCAGGTTGTTGTCGTAGTAGGCCAGCGGCTGCGACACCGACTCGCCCACCGCCTTCTTCGCGGCGAAATGGATCACCGCCGCCACCTCGTGTTCCGAGAAGATGCGCGCGAGCACGGCGCGGTCGCGCACATCGCCCTCGACGAAGGCGGCCAGGCGCTTGCCGCCAAGCTCCTCGATCCGACGTACCGCCTCGTAGGATGCGTTGGAGAGGTCATCCACGACCACCACCTCCTGCCCGGCGCCGAGAAGCTCGACGCAGGTATGCGAGCCGATGTAGCCCGCACCGCCCGTCACCAGAGTCACTGCCATCCTTCCACCCTCCTGTCCTGTCCGCACGTGGACGCGCTGCGCACGACGCTAGCACGCACAGGCGAAAAAAAACCGGGCAGAAGCCCGGTCTTTCGTGCGAGTCGCGCTGTTTACGCGGCCTCGGCTTCCTCGACTTCCACCGCTTCGACGTCCGGACGGTCGAGCAGCTCGACGTAGGCCATCGGCGCGTTGTCGCCATCGCGGAAACCGCACTTCAGGATGCGCAGGTAGCCGCCATTGCGGGTGGCGTAGCGCGGGCCCAGCTCGTCGAAGAGCTTGACGACCATGTCGCGATCGCGCAGGCGGTCGAAAGCCAGACGGCGGTTGGCGAGACTGGGCTTCTTGCCCAGGGTGATCATCGGCTCGACCACACGGCGAAGTTCCTTCGCCTTCGGCAGGGTCGTCTTGATGACTTCGTGTTGCAGCAGCGAGTTGGCCATGTTGCGGAACATCGCCTGGCGGTGGCTGCTGGTACGATTCAGCTTGCGAAGACCGTTACGGTGACGCATTTCAATTCCTCACTTGCCCGGCGATTCAACCGAGCTTTTCAAGCCCGGCCGGCGGCCAGTTTTCCAGTTTCATGCCAAGCGTCAGCCCGCGAG
Source organism: Thauera phenylacetica B4P (assembly GCF_000310225.1). Lineage (GTDB taxonomy): Bacteria > Pseudomonadota > Gammaproteobacteria > Burkholderiales > Rhodocyclaceae > Thauera > Thauera phenylacetica. The sequence goes on along the minus strand of NZ_AMXF01000002.1, from coordinate 62,042 downwards.
AGGCCAACACTTCCTTGATCTCGTTGAGCGACTTGCGGCCCAGGTTCGGGGTCTTCAGCAGCTCGGTCTCGGTGCGCTGGATCAGGTCACCGATGTAATAGATGTTCTCGGCCTTCAGGCAGTTGGCCGAACGCACCGTGAGCTCCAGATCGTCCACCGGACGCAGCAGCACCGGGTCGATGGTCGGCGAGGCAGCCTCGACGCGCTCCGGCGCGGTGCCTTCGAGATCGGCGAAGACGGACAGCTGGTCCATCAGCACACGAGCGGCGTAGCGGATCGCCTCTTCGGGATCCACCGCGCCATTGGTCTCGATGTCGATGATCAGGCGATCCAGGTCGGTGCGCTGCTCGACGCGGGCGCTCTCGACCAGGTAGCTGACGCGGCGCACGGGACCGAAGGAGGCATCGAGCACGACGCGACCGATGGACTTGCTCTCGGCGTTCTCCGGACGAGCATTGCCGGGCACATAGCCGCGGCCTTCCTCGACCTTGATCTGCATGTCGAGCTTGCCGCCCGGCGCGAGGTGGGCGATCACGTGATCGGGATTGATGATCTCGACGTCGTGACCGACCTCGATGTCGGCCGCGGTCACCACGCCCTCGCCGGATTTGGCGAGACGAACGGTGACCTCGCTGCGCCCGTTGAGCTTGAACACCACGCCCTTCAGGTTGAGCAGCAGATCGACGATGTCCTCGCGGACGCCGTCGAGCGTGGAGTACTCGTGAAGCACCCCTTCGATCGTCACTTCGGTCGGCGCGTGGCCGGGAAGCGACGACAGGAGGATGCGCCGAAGCGCATTCCCCAGCGTGTGACCGAAACCGCGCTCGAACGGCTCCATCGTCACCCGCGCCTGGACGGGCGAGGTGCTCTGGACGTCGATGATGCGCGGTTTCAGCAGTGCATTGCTTTGCATCAGCATTTCCTCGGAACTAGAAGAGGATCAGCCCCCCGCTCAGCGGGAGTACAGTTCCACAACCAGGCCTTCGTTGATCGTCGGGGGCAGCTCGCTGCGCACCGGATAGGCCTTGAACGTGCCCTTGCCGGCCTTGGCGTCCACCTCGAGCCACTCGGGGAAGCCGCGCGACTCGGCGGCCTCGAGGGCAGCCTTGACGCGCAGGTGACCACGCGCACGCTCGGTCAGCTCCACCACGTCGCCCGGACGAACCACATACGACGGAATGTTAACGCGCTTGCCATTGACCAGCACGCCGTTGTGACGCACGACCTGGCGCGCTTCGGCACGCGAGGCACCGAAGCCCATGCGATAGGCGACTGCATCCAGGCGGCCTTCCAGCAGCTGGAGCAGGTTCTCGCCGGTCTGACCGCGACGGCGGTCGGCTTCGGCATACACCTTGCGGAACTGGCGCTCGAGCACGCCGTAGATGCGGCGGATCTTCTGCTTTTCACGCAGTTGCACGCCATAGCCCGACAGGCGCTGGCCGGAGCGCTGGCCGTGCTGGCCAGGCGCGTAGGCGCGACGCTCGATGGAGCACTTGTCGGTGAAACACTTTTCGCCCTTCAGAAACAGCTTTTCGCCTTCGCGACGGCACTGACGGCACTTGGGATCGAGATTACGAGCCACTTATCAACTCCTTGTCAGATACGGCGCTTTTTCGGCGGACGGCAGCCGTTGTGCGGAATGGGGGTGATGTCCGTGATGCTGGAAATCTTGATCCCCAGCGCGTTGAGCGCACGAACCGAGGACTCGCGACCCGGGCCGGGGCCCTTGATGCGAACCTCGAGGTTCTTGATGCCGCATTCCTGCGCCACTTTGCCGGCCGCTTCGGCCGCGACCTGTGCAGCGAACGGGGTGCTCTTGCGCGAACCCTTGAAGCCAGCGCCGCCCGAAGTCGCCCACGACAGGGCATTGCCCTGGCGGTCGGTGATGGTGATGATGGTGTTGTTGAAGCTCGCGTGAACGTGCGCGATGCCTTCCGCAACGTTCTTCTTGACCTTCTTGCGAACCTTGGTTCCAGTCTTAGCCATTATCGGATCCTATTACTTCTTGCCGGCGATCGGCTTGCGCGGGCCCTTGCGGGTACGCGCATTGGTGCGGGTGCGCTGACCGCGAAGCGGCAGGCCGCGACGATGACGGACGCCGCGGTAGCAGCCCAGGTCCATCAGTCGCTTGATGTTCATGGTGACTTCACGACGCAGGTCACCTTCGACCACGAAGCGCGCGACTTCGTCACGCAGCTTCTCCATGTCGGTCTCGGTGAGATCCTTGATCTTCACCGAGCGAACGATGCCGGCAGCGTCGCAAATCTTCTGAGCACGCGAACGGCCGATCCCATAGATGGCGGTCAGCGCGATCTCGGCATGCTTGTGATTGGGAATGTTTACCCCAGCAATACGGGCCATCCGTATACCCCGAAACGAAAAACGTTAAATTCTAATGCCTACGGTCGAGTAGATCAACCCTGGCGTTGCTTGTGCCGCGGATCGCTGCAAATGACGCGAACCACACCCTTGCGGCGAATGATCTTGCAGTTGCGGCAGAGCCGCTTCACTGAGGCCTGGACTCTCATGGTCTTGCTCCTGTTTCTTTAAGCTTCACTTGGTCCGGAAAACGATCCGGCCCTTGGTCAGGTCGTAGGGGGTGAGCTGTACGGTCACCTTGTCGCCGGGGAGGATGCGGATGTAGTGCATCCGCATCTTTCCGGAGATGTGTCCGAGGACCATGTGACCGTTTTCGAGCCTGACGCGGAACGTTGCATTGGGAAGGTTCTCGGTGACCTCACCTTGCATCTCGATGACATCTTCCTTCGCCATGCGCTCACCTGCCGGGCAGACCCGCCCCCTTGAAATTCGCCTTCTTCAGCAGACTCTCGTATTGGTGCGACATCACGAACGCCTGGACCTGGGCCATGAAGTCCATCGTGACGACCACGAGGATCAGCAGCGAAGTGCCGCCGAAATAGAACGGGACGTTCCACTTCAGGATCAGGAACTCAGGCAGCAGGCAGACGAGGGTGATGTAGATCGCCCCTGCCAGCGTCAGCCGCATGAGAATCTTGTCGATATAGCGCGCGGTCTGGTCACCGGGACGGATCCCGGGTACGAAGGCACCGCTCTTCTTCAGGTTGTCCGCAGTTTCGCGGGCATTGAACACCAGCGCCGTGTAGAAGAAGCAGAAGAACACGATCGCCACCGCATACAGCATCACGTAGATCGGCTGGCCGGGCGACAGCGTGGATGCGATGTCGCGCAACCAGTACATGCCCTCCGAAGAGCCGAACCACTGCCCCAGCGTCGCCGGGAACAGGATGATGCTGGAGGCGAAGATCGGCGGGATCACGCCCGACATGTTCAGCTTCAGCGGCAGGTGCGAGCTTTGCCCGCCATACACCTTGTTGCCGACCTGGCGCTTCGCGTAGTTGACCAGGATCTTGCGCTGGCCACGCTCCACGAACACCACGAAGGCCGTCACCAGCACCACCAGGATGCAGATGAAGAGGGCGGTGAAGGGATGCATCGCGCCGGTTCTCACCAGTTCGAACAGCCCGCCGATCGCACTCGGGAGACCCGCGATGATGCCGGCGAAGATGATCATCGAGATGCCGTTGCCGATGCCGCGCTCGGTGATCTGCTCACCCAGCCACATCAGGAACATGGTCCCGGTCACCAGCGTCGCCACGGTCACGAAGCGGAACATCAGCCCCGGCTCGAGAACGAGCCCGGCCTGCCCTTCCAGCGCGATCGCGATGCCCAGCGACTGGGCGAGCGCGAGCACCAGCGTGCCGTACCGCGTGTACTGCGTGATCTTGCGTCGTCCGGCCTCGCCTTCCTTCTTCAACGCCTCCAGCGTCGGCACCGCCACGGTCATCAACTGCATGATGATGGACGCGGAGATGTAGGGCATGATGCCCAGCGCGAAGATGGTGAAGCGCGACAGGGCGCCACCCGAGAACAGGTTGAACACGCCCAGGATGCCGCCCTGCTGGGACTGGAACAGCTCGGCCAGCCCCTGCGGGTCGATTCCCGGAACCGGGATGTGCGCACCGATGCGATAGACGATCAGCGCGCCCACCAGGAACAGCAGGCGACGCTTGAGATCGCCGAACCGACCGGGGCTTCCCAGCGTGGCAGCAGGATTCGCCACAACCGTATCCTTCTGTTACTCGGCCGCCACAGAGCCGCCGGCGGCTTCGATCGCCGCCTTCGCACCCTGGGTGGCACCGACACCGCGCAGAACCACCTTGCGGCTGATCGAACCGGAAAGCACGACCTTGGCCGACAGCGCGTCGGCGGCGATCACGCCGGCCTGCTTCAGCGTCAGCAGATCGACCTCGTCGACCGGCAGCTTGTCGAGCTCGGACAGACGCACCTCGACGTTGCGGGCACGCGTCAGCGACACGAAGCCACGCTTCGGCAGGCGACGCTGCAGCGGCATCTGACCGCCCTCGAAACCGACCTTGTGGAAACCGCCGGCGCGGGACTTCTGACCCTTGTGGCCGCGGCCGCAGGTCTTGCCCAGGCCGCTGCCGATGCCACGACCGACTCGACGCGCGACCTTCTTCGAGCCCTCACCGGGCTTGATGCTATTCAGGCGCATTTCAACCCTCGCACTTGAGCAGGTAGGACACCTTGTTGATCATCCCGCGCACCTCGGGGCTATCCGCCAGCTCGACCGAGTGGTTGAGCCGACGCAGACCGAGGCCGCGCACGGTGGCGCGGTGGGACTGCTTGGTGCCGATCACGCTCTTGACGAGCGTCACCTTGATTTTCTTGTCCGACATCTCTTACCCCAGGATCTCTTCGACGGACTTGCCGCGCTTGGCAGCGATTTCCGCCGGGGTGTTGATCGCCATCAGGCCGTTGATCGTGGCACGGACGACGTTGTACGGATTGGCGGAGCCGATGCACTTGCAGATCACGTCGGTCACGCCCATGACTTCGAACACGGCGCGCATCGGACCGCCGGCGATGATGCCGGTACCGGCCGGAGCGGGCTGCATCAGCACCGAAGCGGCGCCATGCTTGCCCATCACGGTGTGCTGCAGGGTGCCGTTCTTGAGCGAGACCTTGCGCATCTTGCGACGCGCTTCGTCCATCGCCTTCTGCACCGCCACCGGCACTTCGCGGGACTTGCCCTTGCCCATGCCGATCGCGCCGTCGCCGTCGCCGACCACGGTCAGGGCGGCGAAGCCGAGGATACGACCGCCCTTGACGACCTTGGTCACGCGATTGATCGCGACCATTTTTTCCTTCAGGCCGTCATCGCGCTCGTCGGAGGCTTGCGCACGTTTGGTTTGCTGCTTGGCCATACGATTCCTCGCTTAGAACTTGAGACCGCCTTCGCGGGCGGCCTCGGCCAGCGCCTTCACGCGGCCGTGATACAGGAAGCCCGAGCGGTCGAAGGACACCTGCTCGACGCCGGCAGCCTTGGCGCGCTCGGCAATCAGCTTGCCGACCGCTTCGGCCGCGGCCTTGTTGCCGCCGTTGGCGACCTGGGCACGCACGTCCGGCTCCACGGTGGAAGCCGCCGCGAGCACGCGGGAACCGCAACCGGAGATGATCTGGGCGTAGATGTGGCAGTTGGACCGGAACACCGTCAGGCGAACCGCCTTGAGCTCCGCAATCTTGGCGCGAGTTTTGCGCGCACGGCGAAGACGAGTTTCTTTCTTGTTCATGACGAACCGCCTTACTTCTTCTTGGTTTCCTTGAGCACCACCACCTCGTCCGAATAACGGACGCCCTTGCCCTTGTAGGGTTCGGGAGCGCGGTAGGCACGCACCTCGGCAGCGACCTGGCCGACCTTCTGCTTGTCGGAACCCTTGATCACGATTTCGGTCTGGGTCGGGGTCTCGACCTTCACGCCTTCCGGCATCTGGTGGACCACCGGATGCGAGAAACCGAGCGACAGGTTGAGCTTGTCGTCCTGGGCCTGTGCGCGATAACCCACGCCGACCAGGTTGAGCTTGCGCTCGAAGCCCTTGGTCACGCCGGTCACCATGTTGTTAACCAGGGCGCGCACGGTGCCGGACATGGCGCGGGCGTTCTCGACGCCTTCACGCGCCTTGCACACCACCGCATCCCCTTCACGGACCACGCTGACCTCGCCGGTCAGCGGCTGCCGCAGGGTGCCCAGGGGCCCCTTCACTGCGATCTCGGCGTCGGAAATCATCACTTCCACGCCTTGCGGGATCGCCACCGGATTCTTGGCTACACGAGACATCGTATCCCCCTTAGGCGACGAGGCAGATGACTTCGCCACCGACGCGGTTAGCGCGCGCCGAGCGGTCGGTCATCACGCCACGCGGCGTGGAAACGATGGCCACGCCGAGACCGTTCATCACGCGCGGCAGATCGTCGCTGCCCTTGTAGATGCGCAGGCCTGGACGGCTCACGCGCTCCAGGCGCTCGATGACCGGACGACCGGCGTAGTACTTGAGGGTGACGTCGAGCGAAGCCTTGCCGGCCTCGTCACGGACGGCGAAGCCGTCGATGTAACCCTCGTCTTGCAACACCTTGGCGATCGCAACCTTCAGCTTGGACGAAGGCATCGACACCGAAGCCTTCTGGGCCTGCTGGCCGTTGCGGATGCGCGTCAGCATGTCGGCGATCGGATCGGACATACTCATCTTCGAATTCTCCTTACCAGCTCGCCTTGGTCATGCCAGGCACTTCGCCGCGGAAAGCGATCTCGCGCAGCTTGTTGCGGCACAGACCGAACTTGCGGAAGACACCACGCGGGCGCCCGGTCAGCGCGCAGCGGTTACGCTGGCGAGTCGGGTTGGCGTTGCGCGGCAGTTGCTGCAGGGCCAGGCGGGCAGCCATGCGTTCTTCTTCGGACAGACTGGTGTCCTTGACCTTCGCGACCAGGGCGGCGCGCTTGGCGGCATACTTTTCCACCAGCATCGCACGCTTCGCTTCGCGGTTGATCAGAGCGAGTTTCGCCATATCACCCTCAATTCTTGAACGGGAACTTGAACGCGCCGAGGAGAGCACGGGCTTCCTCGTCGGTCTTCGCCGTCGTCGTGATGCTGATGTTCATCCCGCGCAGCGCGTCGATCTTGTCGTACTCGATCTCGGGGAAGATGATCTGCTCTTTCACGCCGAGGTTGTAGTTGCCACGACCGTCGAAACCCTTGGCACCGATCCCGCGGAAGTCGCGGACGCGCGGCAGCGCGATCGTGATCAGGCGATCGAGGAACTCGAACATGCGCGGACCACGCAGGGTCACCATGCAGCCGATCGGATAGCCGTCACGGATCTTGAAACCCGCGATCGACTTGCGCGCCTTGGTCGAAACCGGCTTCTGACCCGCGATCTTGGTCATGTCGCCCATGGCGTGCTCGAGAATCTTCTTGTCGCCGACAGCCTCACCGACACCCATGTTGAGGGTGATCTTGGTGATGCGCGGCACTTCCATGACGGACTTGTAGCCGAACTGCTGCTGCAGCGCCGGCGCGACTTCGTCCTTGTAAACCTGTTGCAAGCGAGCCATCGTCACTCCTTAGGCGTTCACCAGCTCGCCGTTCGACTTGAAGAAGCGGACCTTGCGGCCGTCTTCAAGCGTCTTGATCCCGATGCGATCACCCTTTTGGGTGGCGGGATTGAACAGCGCGACGTTCGACACATGGATCGGCATCTCCTTCTCGACGATGCCACCCACTTCACCCTTCAGCGGATTCGGGCGCACATGCTTCTTCACCCGGTTCACGCCCTCGACCACGACGCGCTCGTCATCGACGCGGCGCAGCACGGTGCCGCGTCGACCACGATCCTTGCCCGTCAGCACCAAAACTTCGTCACCCTTGCGGATCTTGTTCATCTCTGGACTCCTCAGAGCACTTCGGGCGCCAGCGAGACGATCTTCATGAACCGCTCGGTGCGCAGCTCGCGCGTGACCGGCCCGAAGATACGGGTGCCGATCGGCTCGAGCTTGTTGTTCAGGAGCACGGCCGCATTGCTGTCGAACTTGATCAGCGAACCATCGGGACGACGAACGCCCTTGGCGGTGCGAACGACGACCGCGTTATAGACGTCGCCTTTCTTGGCACGACCACGCGGCGCGGCATCCTTCACGGTGACCTTGATGATGTCGCCGACGCCGGCATAGCGGCGCTTCGAACCACCCAGGACCTTGATGCACATCACCGAGCGCGCGCCGGAGTTATCGGCGACGTCCAGCTTGGACTGCATTTGAATCATGAAAGTATCTCCAACTTATCCCGCATGCGCGGACAGTCTTGGAACCCGTCAGGGTAGGATACCCCGAGCGAGCCCCGGAGCAAAGAGGCAAAATTATAACAGCCTGGCACCGGGGTGCCAAGCTGTTTCTTTGCTACTCGCTGCTTGCAACTCGAATCAGATGATCGTCGCCTTCTCGAGCACCTTGGCCACACGCCAGGTCTTGGTGCGCGAGATCGGACGGCACTCCTCGATCTCGACCAGGTCGCCCTGGGCCGCGACGCCGTCCTCGACGTGCGCGTGGTACTTCGCCGAACGGGTGATGATCTTGCCGTACAGCGGGTGCTTGACCCGGCGCTCGACCAGAACGGTCACCGTCTTCTGCATCTTGTCACTCACCACACGCCCAACCAGCGCGCGGCGAACCTTCTCGACGTTCTCGCTCATTGCTGACCCGCCTTTTCCCGCAGGATGGTGCGCACGCGCGCGATGTCGCGGCGAACCTTCCCGATCTGACTCGTGTTGCCGAGTTGCTGCGTGGCGTGCTGCATGCGCAGCGAAAACTGGGCCTTCAGCAGCTCGATCAGTTCCTTGTTCAACTCGTCGGCGCTCTTGGCGCGGAGTTCCGTAGCGTTCATGTTCAACCCCCAATCAGTCGGGTGACGAACACGGTCTCGATCGGCAGCTTGGCGGCAGCCAGGCGGAAGGCCTCGCGCGCCAGGGCCTCGTCAACCCCGTCCATCTCGTACAGCACCTTGCCCGGCTGGATCTCTGCAACCCAGTATTCGGGGTTGCCCTTGCCGTTACCCATGCGGACCTCGGCCGGCTTCTTCGAAATCGGCTTGTCCGGGAAAATCCGGATCCAGATGCGACCGCCACGCTTGATGTGACGGGTCATCGCACGACGGGCCGACTCGATCTGGCGGGCGGTCAGGCGACCGCGACCGATGGCCTTGAGGCCATACTCGCCGAACGACACCTTGGCGCCACGAGTGGCGACGCCGGTGTTGCGACCCTTCTGCTCCTTCCGATACTTCCTTCTAGTCGGCTGCAGCATCATTCACTCCTGCTTTCTTCTTGCCGGCCTTCGCCACGACGGGCGGGGCGGCGACCCGGACGCTCACCGTCACGCGGGGCGCCACGACGGCCACGGCGGTTGTCGGCTTCCGGCTCGGCGGCCACGGGCTGCTCGTTGCGGCCCAGCATCTCGCCCTTGAACACCCACACCTTGATGCCGATGATGCCGTAGGTCGTCTTGGCCTCGGAAACACCGTAATCGATGTTGGCGCGCAGGGTGTGCAGCGGCACACGGCCTTCGCGATACCACTCGGTGCGGGCGATCTCCGCACCGTTCAGGCGGCCGGCGCTCATGATCTTGATGCCCTGGGCACCGAGGCGCATGGCGTTCTGCATCGCGCGCTTCATGGCGCGACGGAACATGATGCGCTTCTCGAGCTGCTGGGCGATCGAGTCGGCGATCAGCTTGGCGTCGAGTTCGGGCTTGCGCACTTCCTCGATGTTCACGTGGACCGGCACGCCGACGATCTTCTGGAGATCGCGCTTGAGCGCCTCGATGTCCTCGCCCTTCTTGCCGATGACGACGCCCGGACGGGCGCTGTACAGGGTGACGCGGGCGTTCTTGGCGGGACGCTCGATAACCACACGGCCGACCGAAGCGTGCGCGAGGCGCTTCTTCAGGTAGTCGCGGACCTTGAGGTCCTCGTGCAGCATGCCGGCGTAGTCCTTGCTGTTGGCGAACCAGCGCGAGCCCCAGTCACGCGTGACGGCGAGGCGGAACCCGGTGGGATGGATTTTCTGACCCATGTTTACTCCTTACTCGCCAACGGTCAGGTAGACGTGGCAGGTGGGCTTCAGGATGCGGTTGCCGCGACCCTTCGCACGCGCGGTGAAGCGCTTGAGCGTCATGCCCTCTTCCACGTGAATGGTCTTGACCTTCAGCGCGTCGATGTCGGCACCGTCGTTGTGCTCGGCGTTGGCGATCGCCGACTCGAGCACCTTGCGGATGATCTTCGCGCCCTTCTTGGGCGAGAAGGCCAGGGTGTCGAGCGCACGGCCGACAGGCATGCCGCGGACCAGGTCGGCCACGAGGCGGCCCTTCTGGGCCGACAGCCGAACGCCACGGAGAATAGCTTTGGTTTCCATGTCGTCCCCTTAACGCTTGGCCTTCTTGCTGGCCGCATGACCCTTGAAGGTCCGCGTCAGCGCGAATTCGCCCAGCTTGTGACCGACCATGTTCTCGGTCACGAACACCGGAATGTGTTGCTTGCCGTTGTGCACCGCGATCGTCAGACCGATGAAATCGGGCAGGATCGTGGAGCGGCGCGACCAGGTCTTGATCGGGCGCTTGTCGTTGCTCGTCCGAGCCGCGTCGACCTTCTTGAGCAGGTGCGCGTCGATGAACGGGCCTTTCTTGATAGAACGTGCCATCTTTTACCCCTTAACGCTTGTGACGACGCTGCACGATCATGCCGTCGGTGCGCTTGTTCGAACGCGTCCGATAGCCCTTGGCCGGCGTGCCCCACGGGCTGACCGGTTCGCGCGCCTCGCCGGTACGGCCTTCGCCGCCACCGTGCGGGTGGTCCACCGGGTTCATCGCCACACCGCGGACGGTCGGGCGAATGCCGCGCCAGCGGTTCGCACCGGCCTTGCCGATCTTGCGCAGGCCATGCTCGCCGTTGCCGACCTCACCGATGGTCGCGCGGCACTCGACGTGCACGCGGCGGATCTCGCCGGAACGCAGGCGGAGCTGGGCGTACGAGCCTTCGCGGGCGAGCAGCTGCACCGAGGTGCCGGCGGCGCGCGCGAGCTGGGCACCCTTGCCGGGGACCATCTCGATGCAATGGATCGTCGAGCCGACCGGGATGTTGCGGATCGGCAGGGTGTTACCCGGCTTGATGGGCGCTTCGACACCGCTGATCAGCTGCTGACCGACTTCGACACCGCGCGGAGCGATGATGTAGCGGCGCTCGCCGTCGGCGTAGCACAGCAACGCGATGTGCGCGGAGCGGTTCGGGTCATACTCGATACGCTCAACCTTGGCCGGGATGCCGTCTTTGTTGCGACGGAAATCGACCAGGCGATAGTGCTGCTTGTGACCGCCACCCTGGTGGCGCATCGTCACGCGGCCGTAGTTGTTGCGACCGGCGTTCTTGGTCTGCTTCTCGATCAGCGCGTCGACCGGGCGACCCTTGTACAGATCGGGGTTCACCACCTTGACCTGGGCGCGACGACCGGCAGACGTAGGCTTCAGTTTAACGATTGCCATGATCTATCACTCCCCAGCCGCAAAGTTGATTTCCTGGCCCGGCTTCAGGCACACGAAAGCCTTCTTCCAGTCCTTGCGGCGACCCATGGTCTTGCCAAAGCGCTTGGCCTTGCCCTTCACGTTCAGGATCTGGACCGACTTCACCTCGACCTTGAACAGCGACTCGACCGCCGCCTTCACTTCGGGCTTGGTCGCGTCGGACGCAACCTTGAACACCACTTGCTCGTTCTTGTCGGCGACGAAGGTCGCCTTCTCGGAGATCTGCGGGGCGAGCAGCACCTGCAGCAGACGTTCCTGACTGATCGCGCTCATTGCCACGCTTCCTCCATCTTCGCCAGCGCGCCCTTGGTGACGAGCACCTTGGGGAAACGCACGAGCGACACCGGATCCGCCTCGCTCACTTCCAGCACCAGGACCTGGTGAAGGTTGCGCGAGGACAGGAACAGGTTCTCGTCGATTTCGTCGGTGATGACCAGGACCGAATCCAGGCCCATCCCCTTGAGCTTCTGCGACAGCAGGCGGGTCTTCGGCGCCTCGACGCTGAAGTTCTCGACCACCGCCAGACGATCCTCGCGAGCCAGCTGCGACAGGATCGCAGCCACGCCGGCACGGTACATCTTGCGGTTGACCTTCTGGCTGAAGTTCTCGTCCGGGGAGTTCGGGAAGATCTTGCCGCCGCCACGCCACAGCGGGCTCGACGCCATACCAGCGCGGGCGTTGCCCGTACCCTTCTGGCGGAACGGCTTGCGGGTCGACTTGGCGATCTCGGAGCGACCCTTCTGCTTGCGGTTGCCGGAACGGGCGTTCGCAAGATAGGCGGTCACGACCTGGTGCACCAGGGCTTCGTTGTAGTCACGGCCGAACAGCACGTCCGACGCTTCGAGCGTCGACGCTGCCTGACCCTGATCGTTCAAGAGTTTCAATTCCATTGCGCGCTCCTCAGGCCTTGACCGCCGGACGGACGACGACGTCGCCACCCTTGGCACCCGGCACCGCACCCTTCACAAGAAGGAGCTGGCGCTCGACGTCCACACGAACGATCTCGAGACCCTGCGTGGTGCGCTGGACATTGCCGTACTGGCCTGCCATGCGCTTGCCGGGGAACACACGACCCGGATCCTGGGCCATGCCGATCGAACCCGCCGAGTTGTGCGAGATCGAGTTACCGTGCGAAGCGCGGTTCGACGAAAAGTTGTGACGCTTGATCGGACCCGAGAAGCCCTTACCGATCGTCACACCGGTGACGTCAACCTTCTGGCCGACCTGGAAGAGGTCCGCACCGATCGCATCACCGGCGTTCATGCCACCGGCCTGCTCGGGTTCGACGCGGAATTCCTTGGTGCCGCGGCAGGGTTCGACGCCCGCCTTGGCAAGATGACCCGCGACCGGCTTGGTGATGCGGCTGGCGCGGCGCTTGCCATAAGCAATCTGCACCGCGGCGTAGCCGTCGGTGTCGATCGTCTTGATCTGGGACACACGATTGTCCGACACGTCAAGCACCGTCACCGGGATGGTCTTGCCATCCTCGGCGAAGATGCGAGTCATGCCGACCTTGCGTCCAACAAGGCCTAGACTCATTTTCTTCTCCTGAATCCCGGTTGCGATTGACCGGGGGTCACAATTAATGCGCCAAAAGGCACAAAGGCCGGATTATACCGGCCTGTTCGAAACTTCCGCAAGCAGTGCGTGCTTACTGGAGCTTGATCTCGACATCCACGCCCGCGGGCAGGTCCAGCTTCATCAGCGCGTCGACCGTCTTGTCGGTCGGATCGATGATGTCCATCAGGCGCTGGTGGGTGCGGATCTCCATCTGGTCGCGCGAGGCCTTGTTGACGTGCGGCGAGCGCAGCAGGTCGAAGCGCTCGATGCGGGTCGGCAGCGGCACGGGACCACGGACCACGGCGCCGGTGCGCTTGGCGGTCTCGACGATCTCGAGCGCCGACTGGTCGATCAGGCGGTAGTCGAAGGCTTTCAGGCGGATGCGGATCTTCTGGTTCTGCATGATGTTTGTCCTAAAGAGCTGGTACTGCGAAAAAAGAGCGCAAAGAGCGATGGGGCGACTCCGCCGGAGCCGCCCCGGATCGAGCGATTACTCGATGATCTTGGCGACGACGCCGGCGCCGACGGTACGGCCACCTTCGCGGATCGCGAAGCGCAGGCCTTCTTCCATGGCGATCGGGGCGATCAGCTTGACGGTGATCGACACGTTGTCGCCCGGCATGACCATCTCGGTGCCTTCGGGCAGCGAGATCGAACCGGTCACGTCGGTGGTGCGGAAGTAGAACTGCGGGCGGTAGTTGTTGAAGAACGGGGTGTGACGACCACCCTCTTCCTTCGACAGCACGTAGATCTCGCCGGTGAAGTGGGTGTGCGGGGTGATCGAACCCGGCTTGCACAGCACCTGGCCACGCTCGACGTCTTCACGCTTGGTGCCGCGCAGCAGCACGCCGACGTTGTCGCCGGCCTGACCCTGGTCGAGCAGCTTGCGGAACATCTCGACGCCGGTGCAGGTGGTCTTGACGGTCGGCTTGATGCCGACGATCTCGATTTCCTCGCCGACCTTGACGATGCCACGCTCGACACGACCGGTCACCACGGTGCCACGGCCCGAGATCGAGAACACGTCCTCGATCGGCAGCAGGAAGGGCTTGTCGATCGCACGCTCGGGGGTCGGGATGTAGCTGTCCAGCGCATCGGCCAGGCGCAGGATGGCCGGCTCGCCGATGTCGGACTGGTCGCCCTCGAGCGCCTTCAGCGCCGAGCCCTTGACGATGGGGATGTCGTCACCCGGGAAGTCGTACTTCGACAGCAGCTCGCGCACTTCCATCTCGACGAGTTCCAGCAGTTCCTCGTCGTCGACCATGTCGCACTTGTTCAGGAACACGATGATGTACGGCACACCGACCTGACGCGCCAGCAGGATGTGCTCGCGGGTCTGCGGCATCGGGCCGTCAGCGGCCGAGCACACCAGGATCGCGCCGTCCATCTGGGCAGCACCGGTGATCATGTTCTTGACATAGTCGGCGTGACCCGGGCAGTCCACGTGCGCGTAGTGGCGCGAGGCGGTCTCGTACTCGACGTGCGCGGTGTTGATGGTGATGCCGCGCGCCTTCTCTTCCGGTGCCGCATCGATCTGGTCGTAGGCCTTCGCCTCGCCGCCGAACTTCTTCGACAGGATGGTGGTGATCGCAGCGGTCAGCGTGGTCTTGCCATGGTCGACGTGGCCGATGGTGCCGACGTTGACGTGCGGTTTGGTACGTTCGAACTTACCCTTCGCCATGTTCTCGAGTCCTTGAGTTGAGGTTGCTGAATAAGGTTGCGGTCTGGGTTACTTGCGGCTGCTGATCACGGCCTCGGCCACGCTCTTCGGCGCCTCGGAGTAGTGCTTGAACTCCATGGAGTAGGTCGCACGACCCTGGGTCAGCGAGCGCAGCTGGGTAGCGTAACCGAACATCTCGGCCAGCGGCACCTCGGCCTTGATCTCCTTCATGCCGCCGGGGATGTCGTCCATGCCCTGGACGATGCCGCGACGACCGGAGAGGTCGCCCATCACGTTGCCCATGTAGTCTTCCGGCGTCTCGACGACCACGGCCATCATCGGCTCGAGCAGCACCGGGCTGGCCTTGCGCATTGCGTCCTTGAACGCCATCGAGCCGGCCATCTTGAACGCGTTTTCGTTCGAGTCGACGTCGTGGTACGAACCGAAGTGCAGCGTGACCTTGACGTCCACCACCGGGAAGCCGGCGAGCACGCCGTTCGGGATGGTCTCCTGGATGCCCTTGTCGACCGCCGGGATGTATTCGCGCGGAACCACGCCGCCCTTGACCGCATCGACGAACTCGTAACCCTTGCCCTGCTCTGCCGGCTCGAGGTTGATGACGACGTGGCCGTACTGGCCGCGGCCGCCCGACTGCTTGACGAACTTGCCTTCGACGTCCATCGCCGCCTTGCGGATGGTCTCGCGGTAGGCCACCTGCGGGGCGCCCACGTTGGCTTCGACGTTGAACTCGCGCTTCATGCGGTCGACGATGATCTCGAGGTGCAGCTCGCCCATGCCCGAGATGATGGTCTGGCCCGACTCCTCGTCGGTGCGCACGCGGAAGGACGGATCCTCGGCCGCCAGGCGCGACAGCGCGAGGCCCATCTTTTCCTGGTCGCTCTTGGTCTTCGGCTCGACGGCGACGTGGATCACCGGGTCCGGGAAGACCATGCGCTCGAGGATCACCGGGGCGCTCAGGTCGCACAGCGTCTCGCCGGTGGTGACGTCCTTCAGGCCGACCACCGCGGCGATGTCGCCCGCGAGCACTTCCTTGATCTCTTCACGATCGTTGGCGTGCATCTGCAGGATACGGCCGATGCGCTCCTTCTTGCCCTTCACCGAGTTCAGCACGGTGGAGCCCGACTCGAGCACGCCCGAATAGACGCGGATAAAGGTCAGCTGACCCACGAACGGGTCGGTCATCAGCTTGAACGCCAGCGCCGAGAACTTCTCGTCGTCCTTGGCGTAGCGCACCACTTCCTTCTCGTCGTCGTCCACGCCGGCAACAGGCGGGATGTCGATCGGCGAGGGCAGGTACTGGATGACCGCGTCGAGCATGCGCTGCACGCCCTTGTTCTTGAACGCGGTGCCGCACAACATCGGCTGGATCTCGCAAGCGAGGGTGCGCGCGCGCAGGCCGGCGATGACCTCTTCCTCGGAAAGCTCGCCTTCCTCGAGGTACTTGTTCATCAGCTCTTCGTTGGCCTCGGCGGCCGCCTCGACCATGCTGGCACGCCACTCCTCGGCGGTACCCAAGAGTTCGGCGGGAATCTCACCGTACTCGAACTTCATACCCTGGGAGGCCTCGTCCCAGATGATCGCCTTCATCTTGAGCAGATCGACGACACCCTTGAAGGTGTCTTCGGCGCCGATCGGGATCACCACCGGGACGGGGTTGGCCTTCAGGCGGGTCTTCATCTGGTCGACGACCTTGAAGAAATTCGCGCCCGAGCGGTCCATCTTGTTCACGAAGGCCAGACGCGGCACCTTGTACTTGGTGGCCTGGCGCCACACCGTCTCGGACTGCGGCTGCACGCCACCCACGGCGCAGTACACCATGCACGCCCCGTCGAGCACGCGCATCGAACGCTCCACCTCGATGGTGAAGTCCACGTGTCCCGGGGTGTCGATGATGTTGAAGCGGTGCTCGGGGTAGGACTGATCCATGCCCTTCCAGAAGCAGGTCACCGCAGCCGAGGTGATGGTGATGCCGCGCTCCTGCTCCTGAACCATCCAGTCGGTCGTGGCCGCGCCGTCATGCACCTCACCCAGCTTATGGCTCACGCCGGTGTAGAAGAGGATACGCTCGGTCGTAGTCGTCTTGCCTGCGTCGATGTGAGCGGAGATACCGATGTTGCGGTAACGCTCGATGGGTGTCTTGCGAGCCACGTTATACCTGCCTTCTGTTGTGCGCGCTGTTGGCACGCTGAACGAATTCTTGCGTTAGAAAACAATCGAGCCCTTCACAGGGCCCGAGATACCGCTACCGAGAAAAATCAGAAGCGGTAGTGCGAGAACGCCTTGTTGGCTTCGGCCATGCGGTGAACTTCTTCACGCTTCTTCATGGCGGAACCGCGGCCTTCGGAGGCCTCGAGCAGCTCGCCGGCGAGGCGCTGGGCCATCGACTTCTCGGCGCGCTTGCGGGCGGCCTCGCGCAGCCAGCGCATGGACAGGGCCATGCGGCGGGACGGGCGAACCTCGACCGGGACCTGGTAGTTGGCACCACCGACGCGGCGGCTCTTGACCTCGACCACCGGCTTGACGTTCGCGACCGCGACCGAGAAGACCTCGAGCGGATCCTTGCCGGACTTGGACGAGATGTGATCGAACGCGCCATAGACGATGCGCTCTGCGACGGACTTCTTGCCCGACTGCATGATCACGTTGATGAACTTGGAGACGTCCTGATTACCGAACTTGGGATCCGGCAGGACTTCGCGCTTGGGTACTTCACGACGACGCGGCATGGCAACCTCTGGCTAAATTTCTGTGACCAACAATCAGGCTTTCTTCGGGCGCTTGGCACCGTACTTCGAGCGCGACTGCTTGCGATCCTTGACGCCCTGGAGGTCGAGCGAACCGCGGACGATGTGGTAGCGCACACCCGGGAGGTCTTTCACACGACCGCCACGGATCAGCACGACCGAGTGCTCCTGCAGGTTGTGACCCTCACCGCCGATGTACGAGATGACCTCGAAACCGTTGGTCAGGCGCACCTTGGCGACCTTACGCAGCGCCGAGTTCGGCTTCTTCGGGGTCGTGGTGTAGACGCGGGTGCAGACGCCGCGCTTCTGCGGACAAGCCTCGAGTGCCGGAACCTTGCTCTTGGCAACTTCCAGTTGGCGCGGCTTGCGAACAAGCTGATTGATTGTTGGCATAGCTTAAGAATTTCCCATAAGACCGCGGCAGCCCACCATGGGCCGCCGCGGGCGGATTATTCCGGCTGAGACTGACTACGATTGGTCAGCCCACAAAAAAGAGGCCGGAGTTTAGTCCGAGACTGTCCGAAAAGTCAACTCGCCTCGATGTCCTGCTGCGTTTCCACAACCTCTTCGGCCGGTGCCCACGCGTGCCCGGCGCCGAGATCGCGGCCTTCTTCCTGCGCCTTGCGGCTGCGATGGTAGGCCAGGCCGGTACCCGCCGGGATCAGGCGACCGACGATGACGTTCTCCTTCAGGCCGCGCAGCTCGTCGCGCTTGCCCATGATCGCCGCCTCGGTCAGCACCCGGGTGGTCTCCTGGAAGGAGGCCGCCGAGATGAAGGAGTCGGTCGACAGCGAGGCCTTGGTGATGCCCAGCAGCACATTCTCGTACTGCGCCGGCAGCTTGCCTTCGGCCTCGATGCGATCGTTCTCGTCCAGCACCTCGGAGCGCTCGACCTGCTCCTCGCGGATGAACCGGGTGTCGCACGGGTCGGTGATGACCACGCGACGCAGCATCTGGCGAACGATCACCTCGATGTGCTTGTCGTTGATCTTCACGCCCTGCAGGCGATACACGTCCTGCACCTCGTCGATGATGTAGCGCGCGAGCTCGCTGATGCCCTGCAGGCGCAGGATGTCGTGCGGATCGGACGGCCCGTCCACGATCAGCTCGCCCTTGTTCACCACCTGGCCGTCGTGCACCATCAGGTGCTTGTCCTTCGGGATCAGGAACTCGTGCGAGGTGCCATCGGGCTCGGTGATGACCAGGCGCTGCTTGCCCTTGGTCTCCTTGCCGAAGGACACCGTGCCGGTGTACTCGGCGAGCATGCCGGCATCCTTGGGCGCGCGCGCCTCGAAGAGCTCGGCCACCCGCGGCAGGCCGCCGGTGATGTCGCGGGTCTTCGCCGATTCCTGCGGGATGCGCGCCAGGATGTCGCCGACGTTGATCTGCTGGCCGTCCTTCACGGTGATCAGCGAGCCGACCTGGAAGGTGATCGCCACCGAGTGCTCGGTGCCGGCGATCTTGACCTCTTCGCCAGCCTCGTCGAGCAGCTTGACCTGCGGACGCACGCCCTTGGTGCTGCCGGTCGTGGAGCGACGCTTGGCGTCGATGACGACCAGCGTCGACAGGCCGGTGACCTCGTCGATCTGCTTGGCGACGGTGACGCCCTCCTCCACGTTCTCGAACTTCACCGAGCCGGTGTATTCGGTCACGATCGGGCGGGTGTGCGGATCCCACGTGGCGAGCTGGGTGCCGGCCTTGACGGGGGCGCCGTCCTCGACCAGCAGCATCGCGCCGTAGGGCAGCTTGTGGCGTTCGCGCTCGCGACCCATGTCGTCGGCCACGACCAGCTCGGCCGAGCGCGCGATGACGATCTTCTCGCCCTTCGCGTTGGAGACGTAGCGCATGTTGCCCGCGAAGCGGATCGAACCGGCCGACTTGGCCTCGACCCCGCTCGCCGCAGCCGCTCGCGAAGCCGCGCCACCGACGTGGAAGGTCCGCATGGTCAGCTGAGTGCCCGGCTCGCCGATCGACTGCGCGGCGATGACACCCACCGCCTCGCCGACGTTGACGCGCGAGCCGCGGCCCAGGTCGCGGCCGTAGCACTGCGCGCACAGGCCGTAGCGCGTCTCGCAGGTGAGCGGCGTGCGCACCTTGACCTCGTCCACGCCCAGGCTCTCGATCAGGTCCACCGCGTCCTCGTCGAGCAGGCTGCCCGCCTCGATCACGGTCTCCTGGTTCTCCGGGCTCACGACGTCCTCGACGCAGACACGACCGAGGATGCGCTCGCGCAGCGGCTCGACGACCTCGCCACCCTCGATCAGGGCCTTCATGTTGAAGCCTTCGCGCGTACCGCAGTCGTCCTCGATGACGACGAGGTCCTGCGTCACGTCCACCAGGCGGCGGGTGAGGTAGCCCGAGTTCGCGGTCTTCAGCGCGGTGTCGGCCAGACCCTTACGGGCTCCGTGCGTCGAGATGAAGTACTGCAGAACGTTGAGGCCTTCGCGGAAGTTGGTCGTGATCGGCGTCTCGATGATGGAGCCGTCCGGCTTCGCCATCAGGCCGCGCATGCCGGCGAGCTGGCGGATCTGCGCCGCGGAGCCCCGCGCGCCCGAGTCGGCCATCATGTAGATCGCGTTGAAGGACTCCTGGTCGACGTCCTGCGCGGGAGCCTTCTCGCCGCTCGCGTACACCTGCTTCCAGAACTGGTCGCGCGGCAGGCCCTTGAAGCGGTCCTGCGCCTTCTCCTTGCCGAGCTGCTCCATCATCGCCTTGGCGACCTGGTCGCCGCAGCGGCCCCAGATGTCCACGACCTTGTTGTAGCGCTCGCCGTCGGTCACCAGACCCGAGGTGTATTGCTGCGCGATCTCCTTGACCTCGGCCTCGGCGGCGCGGATCAGCTCATGCTTGGCGTTGGGCACGAGCATGTCCTTGACCGCGATCGACAGGCCGGCGCGAGTCGCCAGGCCGTAGCCGAACTGCATCAGTTTGTCGGCGAAGATCACCGTCGCACGCAGGCCGCAACGCCGGTAGGAGGCGTTGATGAGCCGGGAGATTTCCTTCTTCTTCAGCGGCTTGTCGATCACGCTGAAGGGCAGGCCGGCGGGCAGGATCTCGGACAGGATGGCGCGGCCGGCGGTGGTGTCGTGGCGCACGATCTTCTCGATGCGCTCGCCGTTGGGGCCCAGGTCGGCTTCCTTCAGGCGCACGGTGACGCGCGCGTGCAGGGCGATCTGGCCCGACTCGTAGGCACGCTTCACCTCCGACACGTCGGTGAAGATCATGCCTTCGCCAGGCACGTTCACGCCTTCGCGGGTGGCGTAATACAGGCCGAGCACGATGTCCTGCGAGGGCACGATGATCGGCTCGCCGTTGGCCGGCGAGAGCACGTTGTTGGACGCCAGCATCAGGGTGCGGGCCTCCATCTGCGCCTCGAGCGACAGCGGCACGTGGACGGCCATCTGGTCGCCGTCGAAGTCGGCGTTGAAGGCCACGCAGACCAGCGGGTGGAGCTGGATCGCCTTGCCTTCGATCAGCACCGGCTCGAAAGCCTGGATGCCGAGGCGGTGCAGGGTCGGCGCGCGGTTCAGCAGCACCGGATGCTCGCGGATCACCTCCTCGAGGATGTCCCACACCACCGGCTCCTGCGACTCCACCATCTTCTTGGCCTGCTTGATGGTCGTGGCCAGCCCCATCAGCTCGAGCTTGTTGAAGATGAAGGGCTTGAACAGCTCGAGCGCCATCAGCTTGGGCAGGCCGCACTGGTGCAGCTTGAGCTGCGGGCCCACGGTGATCACCGAACGGCCGGAGTAGTCGACGCGCTTGCCGAGCAGGTTCTGGCGGAAGCGGCCGCCCTTGCCCTTGATCATGTCGGCCAGCGACTTCAGCGGGCGCTTGTTGGCGCCGGTCATGGCCTTGCCGCGGCGGCCGTTGTCGAGCAGCGAGTCGACGGCTTCCTGCAGCATGCGTTTCTCGTTGCGCACGATAATGTCGGGCGCCTTGAGCTCGAGCAGGCGCTTGAGTCGGTTGTTACGGTTGATGACGCGACGGTAGAGGTCGTTCAGGTCCGAGGTGGCGAAGCGGCCGCCGTCCAGCGGCACCAGCGGGCGCAGGTCGGGCGGCAGCACCGGCAGCACCTGCAGCACCATCCACTCGGGCTTGATGCCCGACTGCTGGAAGGCCTCGAGCACCTTCAGGCGCTTGGAGAACTTCTTGATCTTGGCTTCGGAGTTGGTGGTCTCGAGGTCGCCGCGCAGCTTCTCCGCCTCGAGGTCGATGTCGAGCGAGCGCAGCAGCGCGCCGATGCCCTCGGCACCCATCACGGCGTCGAACTCGTCGCCGTATTCCTCGACCTTGGCCAGGTAGTCGTCTTCGGTCAGCAGCTGGCCGCGGTTGAGCGGGGTCATGCCCGGCTCGACGACGACGAAGGCTTCGAAGTACAGCACGCGCTCGATGTCGCGCAGGGTCATGTCGAGCACCATGCCGAGGCGGCTCGGCAGGCTCTTCAGGAACCAGATGTGGGCGACCGGCGAGGCCAGCTCGATGTGGCCCATGCGCTCGCGGCGCACCTTCGACAGGGTCACCTCGACGCCGCACTTCTCGCAGATCACGCCGCGGTGCTTGAGGCGCTTGTACTTGCCGCACAGGCACTCGTAGTCCTTGACCGGCCCGAAGATCTTGGCGCAGAAGAGACCGTCGCGCTCGGGCTTGAAGGTGCGGTAGTTGATCGTCTCGGGCTTCTTGACTTCGCCATAGGACCACGAGCGGATCTTGTCCGGCGAGGCGAGGCCGATCGTGATCGCGTCGAACTCTTCCTCATTCGGCAGGGTTTGCTTGAACAGGTCGGCAAGCAGGCTTTTCATGTTTCACTCCATCCGGGCCGCCACATCGTGCGCGGCGGCCCCGGGATTCAATCGCAGGCAGGGGACGGGAAGGAAATCGCTACGCTCACGCGCGGTCGAGGTCGATGTCGATCGCCAGCGAACGGATTTCCTTCACCAGCACGTTGAAGGACTCCGGCATGCCGGAATCGATCTTGTGCTCACCCTTGACGATGTTTTCGTACACCTTGGTCCGGCCGGTCACGTCGTCGGACTTGACCGTCAGCATCTCCTGCAGCGTGTAGGCCGCGCCGTAGGCTTCCAGTGCCCACACTTCCATCTCGCCGAAACGCTGGCCACCGAACTGCGCCTTGCCGCCCAGCGGCTGCTGGGTGACGAGCGAGTACGGGCCGGTGGAGCGCGCGTGCATCTTGTCGTCGACCAGGTGGTGCAGCTTCAGCACGTGCTTGTAGCCCACCGTGACCTTGCGCTCGAAGGCCTCGCCGGTGCGGCCGTCGTAGAGGGTGACCTGGCCGCCGGTGGGCAGGCCGGCCAGCTCGAGCATCTGCTGGATCTCCTCTTCCTTCGCGCCGTCGAACACCGGAGTCGCGAAGGGCACGCCCTTCTTGAGGTTGCCGGCGAGCTCGCGCACGTCCTCGTCCTTCAGGTTGGCGATGTCCTCGGGGTGACCGCTGCTGTTGTAGATCTGGTCGAGGAAGCCGCGCAGCTCCTGCGCCGAGGCCTGTGCCTGCAGCATCTTGTCGATCTTCTGGCCGAGTCCCTTCGCCGCCCACCCGAGGTGGGTCTCGAGGATCTGGCCGATGTTCATCCGCGACGGCACGCCGAGCGGGTTGAGCACGATGTCGAGCGGGGTGCCGTCTTCCATGTAGGGCATGTCCTCGACCGGGACGATCTTCGACACCACACCCTTGTTGCCGTGACGACCGGCCATCTTGTCGCCCGGCTGCAGGCGGCGCTTCACGGCCAGATAGACCTTGACCATCTTCTGCACGCCCGGGGGCAGCTCGTCGCCCTGGGTGAGCTTCTTCCTCTTGATCTCGAAGGCCTGCTCGAAGTCCTTGCGGGTGTTCTCGAGACCTTCCCGCACGGCCTCGAGCTGCACCGCCAGGGTCTCGTCGGCGAGGCGGATGTCGAACCAGTGGTAGAACTCGAGGCCATCCAGGTATTCGTCGCTCAGCGCGGTGCCCTTGGCCAGCTTCTTCGGGCCGCCGTTGGCGAACTGGCCCACGATCATGCGGCGGATCCGCGCGAAGGCGTCGCGCTCGACGATGCGCATCTGGTCGGCGAGGTCGGTCTTGAAGCTGCGCAGCTGGTCGTCGATGATCGACTGCGCGCGCTTGTCGCGCTCGATCCCCTCGCGGGTGAACACCTGCACGTCGATGACGGTGCCGACCATGCCCGAGGGCACGCGCAGCGAGGTGTCCTTCACGTCGGAGGCCTTCTCGCCGAAGATCGCGCGCAGCAGCTTCTCCTCGGGGGTGAGCTGGGTCTCGCCCTTGGGCGTGACCTTGCCGACCAGCACGTCACCGGCCTCTACCTCGGCGCCGATGTAGACGATGCCCGACTCGTCCAGGCGCGACAGCTGCGCCTCGCCGAGAGACGCGATGTCGCGGGTGATCTCCTCGGGCCCGAGCTTGGTGTCACGGGCGACGACGGTGAGCTCCTCGACGTGGATCGAGGTGAAGCGGTCGTCGGCGACCACGCGCTCGGAGATCAGGATCGAGTCTTCGAAGTTGTAGCCGTTCCAGGGCATGAAGCCGACCAGCATGTTCTGGCCGAGCGCGAGTTCGCCGAGGTCGGTGGACGCACCGTCGGCCAGCACGTCGCCCCTGGCGATCAGATCGCCCACCTTCACCACCGGACGCTGGTTGATGTTGGTGTTCTGGTTCGAACGGGTGTACTTGATCATGTTGTAGATGTCGACGCCGACCTCGCCCGGCAGGGTCTCGTCGTCGTTCACCCGGATCACGACCCGGTTCGCATCCACGTAATCCACGATACCGCCACGGGTGGCCTGCACGGCGGTGCCCGAGTCAACCGCCACGCGGCGCTCGATGCCGGTGCCGACCAGGGGCTTCTCCGGACGCAGGCAGGGCACGGCCTGGCGCTGCATGTTGGCGCCCATCAGCGCGCGGTTGGCGTCATCGTGCTCGAGGAAGGGGATCAGCGAGGCCGCAACCGACACGATCTGGCCCGGCGCCACGTCCATGTACTGAACCATGTCCGAGGTGGCGAGCAGGAACTCGCCCTTGTGGCGGCAGGACACCAGGTCACCGGCGAGCATGCCCGCCTCGTCGATCTCGGCGTTCGCCTGCGCGATCACGTACTGCCCCTCCTCGATCGCCGACAGGAAATCGATCTGGTCGGTGACCTTGCCGTCATTGACCTTGCGGTACGGCGTCTCGAGGAAGCCGTGACGGTTGGTGCGCGCATACACCGCGAGCGAGTTGATGAGGCCGATGTTCGGACCTTCCGGAGTCTCGATCGGGCACACGCGGCCGTAGTGCGTCGGGTGCACGTCGCGCACCTCGAAGCCGGCACGCTCGCGCGTCAGGCCGCCCGGGCCGAGCGCCGAGACACGGCGCTTGTGCGTGATCTCGGACAGCGGGTTGGTCTGGTCCATGAACTGCGACAGCTGGCTGGAGCCGAAGAACTCCTTGATCGCCGCCGAGATCGGCTTGGCGTTGATCAGGTCGTGCGGCATCAGGTTGTCGGACTCGGCCTGCGACAGGCGCTCCTTGACCGCGCGCTCGACGCGCACCAGGCCGGCGCGGAACTGGTTCTCGGCGAGCTCGCCCACCGAACGCACGCGGCGGTTGCCGAGGTGGTCGATGTCGTCGATCTCGCCGCGGCCGTTGCGCAGCTCGACGAGCACGCCGACCACCGCGAGGATGTCCTCGTTGACCAGCACGCCCGGGCCGTCCTCGCCCTGGGCGCCGACACGCTCGTAGAAGCGCTTGAGCCAGCCCGGCGCCTTGTCATCGATCTTCTCGGGGTAGGCGCGGCGGTTGAACTTCATGCGGCCAACCGAGGACAGGTCGTAGCGCTCCTCGGCGTAGAACAGGCCGTTGAAGAGGCCCTCGACGGCGTCTTCGGTGGGCGGCTCGCCCGGACGCATCATGCGGTAGATCGCAACCTTGGCCGCCCACTGGTCGGCGGTCTCGTCGATGCGCAGGGTCTGCGAGATGTAACCGCCGCGGTCGAGGTCGTTGATGTACAGCGTGCTCAGGCCGGTAACGCCGGCGAGGCGCAGCTTGTCGAGCAGGTCCTCGGTGATCTCGTCGTTGGCGCGCGCCAGCAGTTCGCCGGTGGCCGGATCGACCACGTTGGTGGCGATGACGCGGCCGAGCAGGAAGTCGTCCGGCACGGCCATGGTCTTCACGCCCGCCTGGTCGATCTCGCGGATGTGCTTGGAGGTGATGCGCTTCTCGCGCGCCACGATGATCTTGCCGTCGCCGGTGGTGATGTCGAAGCGGGCCACTTCACCGCGCAGGCGCTCGGGGACGAGCTCGAACTGCGCGCCCTCGCCCTGGAGATGGAAGGTGTCGGTGTCGTGGAAGGTTGCGAGGATCTCTTCCGGCGTCATGCCGATCGCGCGCAGCAGGATGGTGACCGGCATCTTGCGGCGACGGTCCACACGGAAATACAGGTAGTCCTTGGGGTCGAACTCGAAGTCCAGCCACGAGCCGCGGTAGGGGATGATGCGCGCCGAGAACAGCAGCTTGCCCGAGGAGTGGGTCTTGCCGCGGTCGTGCTCGAAGAACACGCCCGGCGAACGGTGCAGCTGCGAGACGATGACGCGCTCGGTGCCGTTGATGACGAAGGAGCCCGTGGTCGTCATGAGCGGGATCTCGCCCATGTAGACCTCCTGCTCCTTGACTTCCTTGATGGTTTCCTTGGGCGCTTCACGGTCCATGATGACCAGGCGCACGCGCGCGCGCAGCGGCGAGGCGAAGGTGAGGCCGCGCTGCTGGCATTCCTTCACGTCGAAGGCGGGCTCGCCCAGCATGTACTGGACGTACTCGAGGCGTGCATTGCCGCTGTGGCTCGAGATCGGGAAGATCGAGGTGAACGCGGCCTGCAGGCCCTGGTTGCGCCGGACGTCCGGCGGGGTGTCGGCCTGCAGGAATTCGGCGAAGGACTCGATCTGGGTGGCGAGCAGGAAAGGCGCATCGAGCACGGCCGCGCGCTTGGCGAAGCTCTTGCGGATACGTTTCTTTTCGGTGTAGGAATACGCCATGGATGCTCCGGCTAGAGGGCTAACATCGGAAAGACAGGACACAACGTTCGGGCGTTACCGGCAGCCTGCAGCCTGACTGCAAACCCGGCCGGACGATCGGCAAACGCTCTGGCCTGCCCTCGAGGATCGCGGTGCGGTCCGCAATCTCGATTACAAAGCACGAAAGGGCCGGCACTCCGAAGAGTGCCAGCCCCGCTGGGAAGTCGAATATTACTTGATTTCGACCTTCGCGCCAGCTTCTTCGAGCTGCTTCTTGAGCGCCTCGGCGTCGGCCTTCGAAGCGCCTTCCTTGACGGCCTTCGGCGCGCCGTCGACGACGTCCTTGGCTTCCTTCAGGCCCAGGCCGGTAGCGGCACGGACGACCTTGATGACCTCGACCTTCTTGGCGCCGGCTTCGAGCAGCACGACGTCGAATTCGGTCTTCTCTTCAACCGGGGCAGCGGCGGCGGCACCCGGGGCAGCCACGGCCAGCGAGGCAGCCGACACGCCGAACTTCTCTTCGAACGCCTTGACCAGGTCGTTCAGGTCCATCACGGTCATGCCAGCAACGGCTTCCAGGATGTCTTCTTTGCTGATTGCCATTTCAAATCACTCCAGAATCGATAATCTTGCGAAAATTTTCGTAGCGGAAGGCTGCGGTCAGGCGGCAGCGCCTTCTTCCTCGCGCTTCTTGGCGAGGGCGGCGAGCACACCGGCCATGCCGGAAACCGGCGCCTGCATGACGCCCACCAGCCTGGCGAGCAGCTCTTCGCGGCTCGGGATCGAGGCGAGCGCCTGGATGCCGGCCTTGTCGAGCGTCTTGCCCGAGTAGGAACCAGCGCGCAGGACGATCTTGTCGTTGCCCTTGGCGAAGTCGTTCAGCACCTTGGCAGCAGCGACCGGATCGGTCGAGATGCCATAGATCAGCGGACCGGTCAGATCGCCCGCCAGACCCTCGAACGGGGTGCCGGCGATGGCGCGACGGACCAGGGTGTTCTTCAGCACGCGCAGGTAAACGCCAGACTCGCGGGCCTTGGCGCGCAGCGCGGTGAGGTCACCCACCGCGATGCCGCGATACTCGGCCACCGCGATCGTCTGGGCGTTGGCCACTTGTGCCGACACCTCAGCCACTACGGCTTTCTTGTCATCGAGATTGAGACCCACAGGTCTTTCCTCCTTTCAAGTCAACACGCGAACCGCATCTGCGATTCGCACCCACGGCGACCTGGATCAGGAGCGGGGCCGGCGGGCCGGCCAAATCCTGTTCTGAGCACACCGTCTGCGCAGGCCACTTGCATGCTTAAGCGCTGCCTTGCGGCGGACGCACCTGCGGTCTTTGACGATCCGTAGCCACCCGAGAGCGGCTGCGGCTCAAAGTTCTTCGGACTACCCGCAAAGAGCGGGCAATCGCGGCAATCAGGCAGCGCTCAGGCTGCCCGGCTCCACGCGCACGCCGGCACCCATGGTGCTGGAGACGGCGATGCGGCGCAGATAGATACCCTTGGCGGCGGCCGGCTTGGCCTTGACCAGCGCATCGATGAGGGCGGTGAGGTTCTGCTGCAGCGCGTCGACCTCGAACGAGGCACGACCGATGGTGGCGTGCACCAGACCGGCCTTGTCGGTACGGTACTGGACCTGACCGGCCTTGGCGTTCTTGACGGCGGTGGCGACGTCCATGGTCACGGTGCCGACCTTCGGGTTCGGCATCAGGCCGCGCGGACCGAGGATCTGGCCGAGCTGGCCAACCACGCGCATGGCGTCGGGGGTCGCGATGCAGACGTCGAAGTTGAGGTTGCCGGCCTTGATCTGCTCGGCGAGGTCGTCGAAACCGACGACTTCGGCGCCGGCGGCGCGGGCGGCCTCGGCCTTGTCGCCCTGGGCGAACACGGCCACGCGCACCGACTTGCCGGTACCGGCGGGCAGCACGACCGAACCACGGACAACCTGGTCCGACTTGCGTGCATCGACGCCGAGGTTCACGGCGATATCGATCGACTCGTCGAACTTGGCGGTGGCGCACTCCTTGACCAGACGCAGGGCGTCGGCGACCGGATAGGCCTGGTTGCGGTCAACCTTGGCGCGTAGCGCCTGAACTCGCTTGGACAGCTTCGCCATGATTACAGGCCCTCCACGGTGATGCCCATGCTGCGGGCGGAACCGGCGATGGTGCGCACGGCGGCTTCGAGGTCAGCAGCGGTGAGGTCCGGCTGCTTGGCCTTGGCGATGTCCTCAACCTGGGCACGGGTGATCTTGCCCACCTTGTCGGTGTGCGGCTTGGCCGAACCCTTCTGGATGCCGGCGGCCTTCTTGATCAGGATCGTGGCCGGCGGCGTCTTCATGATGAACGTGAAGGACTTGTCGGCGAAGGCGGTGATCACGACGGGGATCGGCAGACCGGGCTCCAGGCCCTGGGTCCTGGCGTTGAACGCCTTGCAGAACTCCATGATGTTCAGGCCGCGCTGACCGAGCGCCGGACCGATCGGAGGGCTGGGGTTGGCCTTGCCGGCCGGAACCTGCAGCTTGATGTAGCCAGTGATCTTCTTTGCCATCTAGGCATGCTCCTGTGATGAGTGGTAGCGCACCGGGATCCCGGCGCTCCTCGTGTCGTCCGCGCCCGTCGACCGGGTGAACGGACTCCGGCAGGCCCGTGGGCCTGCCGTCTTGCTCAGGTCTTCTCGACCTGCGCGAAATCGAGCTCGACCGGCGTGGCGCGACCGAAGATGGTCACCGACACGCGCAGCTTGTTCTTCTCGTAGTTCGCATCCTCGACGCTGCCGTGGAAGTCGGTGAACGGACCTTCCTTGACGCGCACGACCTCGCCGATCTCGAACAGCACCTTGGGGCGCGGCTTCTCCACGCCCTCCTGCATCTGCTGCATGATCTTCGCGACCTCCTTCTCGGAGATCGGGGCGGGCTTGTTCGCGGTGCCGCCCACGAAGCCGGTGACCTTGGGCGTGGACTTCACCAGGTGCCACGACTCGTCGTTCATTTCCATCTCGACGAGCACATAGCCCGGGAAGAACTTGCGCTCGGTGACGGTCTTCTGGCCGTTGCGCAGCTCGATGACCTCTTCGACCGGCACCAGGATCTGCCCGAAGCTGTCCTGCATGCCCGACCGGTTGACGCGATCGATCAGCGCGCGCTGAACGGACTTCTCGAAGCCCGAATAGGCGTGAACCACATACCAACGCTTGCTCATATCACTTCCAACCCAGAACCAGGTCGTAGAGGACCCATTCCAGGCTCTTGTCCGTCAGCCAGAGGAAGAGCGCCATGACCACGGCGAAGACGAACACCAGACCGGTGGTCTGCGTGGTTTCCTTGCGGCTCGGCCAGACGACCTTCTTGACTTCGGTGATCGATTCGCGGGCGAAGCCGATGAAACGGCGACCCGGCTCGGAGAGGGCGGCGACGGCGATACCGGCACCCACACCTGCGAGCACGGAGAGCACACGCAGCACGAGCGGCTGCTCGGACAGCACATAGAAGCCGACTACGCCGGCTGCCAACAGTGCCAGCGCCAGCGCAAATTTCAACTTATCGGCCATTGCGGATGAACACCCGGAAAATATTGGCAGGGGCAGAGGGAATCGAACCCCCAACCTTCGGTTTTGGAGACCGACGCTCTGCCAGTTGAGCTATACCCCTGCAGCGGACACTGCTAGGCGCACCCGAGCGGGTGCGCCTGACTGGCAACGATCGAGCGATTACTCGATGATCTTGGCGACGACGCCGGCGCCGACGGTACGGCCACCTTCGCGGATCGCGAAGCGCAGGCCTTCTTCCATGGCGATCGGGGCGATCAGCTTGACGGTGATCGACACGTTGTCGCCCGGCATGACCATCTCGGTGCCTTCGGGCAGCGAGATCGAACCGGTCACGTCGGTGGTGCGGAAGTAGAACTGCGGGCGGTAGTTGTTGAAGAACGGGGTGTGACGACCACCCTCTTCCTTCGACAGCACGTAGATCTCGCCGGTGAAGTGGGTGTGCGGGGTGATCGAACCCGGCTTGCACAGCACCTGGCCACGCTCGACGTCTTCACGCTTGGTGCCGCGCAGCAGCACGCCGACGTTGTCGCCGGCCTGACCCTGGTCGAGCAGCTTGCGGAACATCTCGACGCCGGTGCAGGTGGTCTTGACGGTCGGCTTGATGCCGACGATCTCGATTTCCTCGCCGACCTTGACGATGCCACGCTCGACACGACCGGTCACCACGGTGCCACGGCCCGAGATCGAGAACACGTCCTCGATCGGCAGCAGGAAGGGCTTGTCGATCGCACGCTCGGGGGTCGGGATGTAGCTGTCCAGCGCATCGGCCAGGCGCAGGATGGCCGGCTCGCCGATGTCGGACTGGTCGCCCTCGAGCGCCTTCAGCGCCGAGCCCTTGACGATGGGGATGTCGTCACCCGGGAAGTCGTACTTCGACAGCAGCTCGCGCACTTCCATCTCGACGAGTTCCAGCAGTTCCTCGTCGTCGACCATGTCGCACTTGTTCAGGAACACGATGATGTACGGCACACCGACCTGACGCGCCAGCAGGATGTGCTCGCGGGTCTGCGGCATCGGGCCGTCAGCGGCCGAGCACACCAGGATCGCGCCGTCCATCTGGGCAGCACCGGTGATCATGTTCTTGACATAGTCGGCGTGACCCGGGCAGTCCACGTGCGCGTAGTGGCGCGAGGCGGTCTCGTACTCGACGTGCGCGGTGTTGATGGTGATGCCGCGCGCCTTCTCTTCCGGTGCCGCATCGATCTGGTCGTAGGCCTTCGCCTCGCCGCCGAACTTTTTCGACAGGATGGTGGTGATCGCAGCGGTCAGCGTGGTCTTGCCATGGTCGACGTGGCCGATGGTGCCGACGTTGACGTGAGGCTTGGTGCGCTCGAACTTACCCTTAGCCATATCGCTATCCTTAAAATCAGAACCAGAAAAACCGGCGCGGCGACCACACTCGTTGGCCGCCGCCCAGGCCAGGCAGAAAATGGATGGTGCCCATGACGTGGATTGAACACGTGGCCTCTCCCTTACCAAGGGAGTGCTCTACCACTGAGCTACATGGGCCCCGAAACCTCGAGCAAACCGCAGCGATGCTGGAGCGGGTGAAGGGAATCGAACCCTCGTCATAAGCTTGGAAGGCTTCTGCTCTACCATTGAGCTACACCCGCACACGCCTGCAACTGTGTTCTCATGCCTGCGCGAAACTCCGCGCTTACCACAACTCGCAGCCAGACACTGCATTTGCCACATCGACCGTGACCAGCACGGCACGACTGAAACTTGGTGGAGGGAGAAGGATTCGAACCTTCGAAGGCTGAGCCGTCAGATTTACAGTCTGATCCCGTTGACCGCTTGGGTATCCCTCCGTCCGGGAAGCCCCGCACTATAGAGGCCTTCCACCAGGAAGTCAAAGCTTTTCGTAAAAAAATTTCGATCGCGATCCTGCAGGCTGCCCATGCCGCGCCCGTGCGCGCCGACCTTCCGCCCTGCCGGCATCGCGCCGCGCGCGGGCAGAACGATGGAAGCGTTATGATCGGGCGCTTCGCAAGCGCACTCCCGGACCGCTCATGCCCCCCGCCCTCAAGGCCCTCCTCGCTCAGCTCGCGGGCTTGGCCGCGGCCATCGCGCTCGCGCGCAGCGGCGCACTCGGCGGGCTGTGGCCACTGGTGGGCGCGCAGGCGGTCGTGGCGGCGACGGTGGCGGCCGGGTTGCGCAGCGCACGCTGGTGGCTGCCGATCCACCTCGGCTTCCTGCCGCTGGCGGTGCTCGCACAGGGCGCGGGCATCCATCCCGGCTGGTACCTCGGCGGCTTCGTCACCCTCGTGCTGGTGTACTGGACGAGCTTCCGCACCCAGGTGCCGCTCTACCTCAGCAACGCCGCCACCGCCGCTGCGGTGGCGAAGCTGCTGCCAAACGGCCCGGCGCGGATGCTCGACATCGGCGCCGGCACCGGCACGCTGCTGCGCCCGCTCGCGCAGGCACGGCCCGACTGTCGCTTCACCGGCGTCGAGCTCGCGCCCGCGACCTGGGCGATCGGGCGCCTGCTGCTGCGCGGCCACGCCAACGTCGAGTGGCAGCGCGGCGACCTCTTCGCCCCCGACTGGAGCGGCTACGACCTGGTGTACGCCTTCCTGTCGCCGGTGCCGATGCCCGCGGTGTGGGCCAAGGCGATCGCCGAGATGCGTCCGGGCAGCCTCCTCGTCAGCAACAGCTTCGTGGTCCCCGGGCAAGAGGCGGACGCGGTGATCGAAGTGGGCGACCGCCGCGGCACGCGCCTCTTCGTCTACCGCATGCGCGCACGCGGCGGGCGCCGAAGCGGCTGAATTGGCCCTGCGAAGCGGCGCTTTTCCGCGCTCGCCCGCTTGCCCGCGGCGCCGATAATCCCTGCCATGCAAGGACTGCGTGCAAAGGACTGAAGCGTCATGGCTGAGATCATCTGCGTGATCGGCAACAAGGGCGGCACCGGCAAGACCACCCTCTCGCACATGCTGTGCCAGGGCCTCGGCCTGCTCGGCCAGCGTGCCGCCTGCGTGCTCACCGACACCTCGCGCGAGCCGCTGATTCCCACCGGCCGGCGCTACGTGCTGGCCGACGCGCGCACCCGCGACTCGCTCACCAAGGTGGTCGACAAGCTGCGCACCCTGGAGAACTGGATCGGCGTCATCGACGGCGGCGGCAACCGCACCGAGATGGATCGCAAGCTCTACGCGCTCTCCGACCTCGTGCTGCTGCCCTTCCGCGAGTCGCACGAGGACATCCGCACCGTGCTGCGCGACCTCGAGATGTTCCCGCGCGCCTACGCCATCCCCACGCAGTGGCCCACGAACCCCTGGCAGCGCGACGCCGCCGACCGCAGCGTGGCGCGCCTGCTGGGCGCGCACCGCCACCGCATCCTGCGCCCCGTCAATGCGCTCTCGTCCACCAAGCTGCTGCTGCAGAAGCAGCTCCCCGAACAGCTCCCGACCCCGCTCGCGAATGCCTGCCGCGCGGTCGCACGCCAGCTGCTCGAGGTTCTCGAGATCGACTTCATCGACCAGGACGAGGAGCGCGTCGGTGACGCCCAGGAAGAGCCCCTGTCCGCTGCGGAGATGCCGCTGCGGCTCGGCGGCGTGCGACGTCCCCACTGAGGGGCGATCTCCGCCCGGACGGGCTCAGACCCCCTTGTTGCGGCGCGAGAGCAGCACCAGCGCCCGGCTCCGGCTGCTCACACCGAGCGCCCGATAGATCGCCGTCACGTGCACCTTCACCGTACCCTCGGTGAGGCCGAGCTTGGTGGCGATCTCGCGGTTGCTGCCACCGGTGGCGAGCAGCTCCGCCACACGGTTCTGGGCGCTGGTGAGCCCATAGCGCTCGGCCGCCGAAAGCGAGCGGGCGCCTCGGCCGGGAGGGCTCGCGCGCGGGGTCGGCATGCCGCCGTCCAGGACCTCGCGCACCGCCAGCGCCAGCACCTCGCCCGAGCTCGCCTTGGAGACGAAACCCGAGGCGCCGGCGGAGAGCGCGCGCCGCACGGAGGCATCGTCGTCCATCGCCGACACCACGATCGCCGGCAGGTCGGGATATCGCTTGGCCAGCACCCCGAGCAGCGAGAAGCCGTTCGCACCGGGCAACATCAGGTCCACGATCGCCAGATCGACATCGCCGTGCGCCTCGAGCAAGGCCAGGGCCTCGTCCGCACCGGCCGACTCCAGGCAGACCAGCTCCGGCTCCAGGCACGCAAGGCGCTGCGCCATCGCTTCGCGCACCAGCGCATGATCTTCGACGATCAGGATCTTCGTCATGCTCTCCCCCCTTTCGCGACGAACATAGCATGAGCCGGCGGGCGCAGCATCGCCCGCCCCGCCGTCCGGCTATGCCGGCACGGACAAACGATGGAAAATCGTTCCGACGACCGCGGGCGCCCCGCCGGCAAGCCCAGGCGTATCTCCCGCCAATGGTCCGTCCCATCCTCCCGAGAGTCGCCGACATGTCCCCCCGCTCCTTCCCTGCCGAGCCCCATCGCGCCGCGCCGAGGAGAAGGCCTTGATCCACAAATGGGGCATCCGTGCCCGCGTCACCCTGGTCGCCTTCGTCCCGATGCTGGTGCTGGCCGCGCTGATGACCGCCACCCACACCACGCTGCGCCTGGGCGAACTCGACAACGCCCTGCGCGCACGCGCGCACGCCTACGTCCGCCAGACCGCCGTGGCGAGCGAATACCCTTTGTTCATCGGTGACCAGATCGCGCTTCAGCAGCTGCTCGACAGCCTGCTGCTCGAGGAAGACATGGCCGCGCTCGCGCTGGTCGCCCCGGACGGCGGCCTGCTCGCGCAAGCGGGCCGCTTCGACGAGTCCACACCCGCGCAAGCGGCGCTGGAGGGCACGCGTTCGAGCCGGGGACGCCTGCGCATCGTCGAGCCGATCCGGCCGCGCCCGCTCCCGCTCGACCCGGGCTCGGCCGAAGCCCAGCCCAAGGAGGAGGCGCTCGCCACCCTGGTCATGGAGATGTCGCTCAAGCGTCTCGACCAGCGCCGCGCCGAACTGCTCTGGATCGCCGCCGGCTGGATGCTGATGGTCGCCATCGGCAGCCTCGCGCTCGCACGACGGATGAGCCACAGCGTCAGCGGTCCCATCCGCAACATCGCCGACACCGTGCAGCGCATCGGCCGAGGCGAGCTCGATCGCCGCGTGCCGGTGGTCGGCGGCGGCACGCTGCGTGTGCTCGCCGAAGGCGTGAACGAGATGGCCGGGCGCCTGAGCGCCGCACACGCTTCGATGTCGCGCCAGATCGAGGAGGCCACCGCCGAGCTGCGCGCACGTCGCGACGAGGCCGAGCGGGCCAGCGTCGCGAAGTCGCGCTTCCTCGCCGCGGCCAGCCACGACCTGCGCCAGCCGTTGCACGCGCTCGGGCTGTTCGTGTCGGAGCTCTCGCAGCGCAAGCTCGACGCGCGCAGCCGGCAGCTCGTCGGACGCATCACCACCTCCGCCGAGACCATGGACGGGCTGCTCGGCAGCCTGCTCGACATCTCGCGCCTCGACTCGGGCGCGCTCATCCCGGTGCGGGAGGCCTTCGACCTGCGCATGCGCATCGAGCGCATCGTGGATGGCCAGTCCGCCATCGCTGCCGAACGCGGCCTCGACCTGCACCTGCACTGCCCGCCCTGCCACGCCCACACCGACCCGCTCCTCCTCGACCGCATCCTCGCCAACCTGCTCTCCAACGCCATCCGCCACACCCCGCGCGGCCGGGTACTGGTCGCCTGTCGGCGGCGCGGTGCCAGGCTGCGCGTGGAGGTGCGGGACAGCGGCCCCGGGATCGCCCCCGATTCGCAGGAACTGATCTTTCACGAGTTCGTCCAGCTCGACAATCCGGAGCGCAGCCAGGACAAGGGGCTGGGGCTGGGGCTGGCGATCGTGCGCCGCCTGAGCAAGCTGCTCGAATTGCCGCTCGAGCTGCGTTCGCGGCCCGGACGCGGCTCGGTGTTCGCGGTCGAAGTTCCCGCCGCCGATGCCGAACAGCGCGCACGGACCCGGGTTCCGGGCAGCCTCGAGGGGGTGCGCGTGCTGCTCGCCGACGCGGCTCCCGAAACCTTCGCGGCGACCGCCGGGCTGCTCGCCGAGTGGGGCTGCGAGGTCGTCGCCACGGCGCCGACCCCGACGGAAGACCCGGCACCGGCGGACGCAGACCTGCTGATCCTCGCGCCGCCGCACACGGACCTGTCCGGCGGCTTCGACACCCTCGCCCGACTGCGCGCCCGTACCGGGCTGGCGGACGTGCCTGCCGTGCTGCTGGCCGAAGACACCGGCGAGGAATCGCGCGAAAGC
Source organism: Thauera phenylacetica B4P (assembly GCF_000310225.1). Lineage (GTDB taxonomy): Bacteria > Pseudomonadota > Gammaproteobacteria > Burkholderiales > Rhodocyclaceae > Thauera > Thauera phenylacetica. Next base: position 25,802 of record NZ_AMXF01000002.1, on the reverse strand, counting down.
GCGCGCGCCACGAACACGCATCTTCTCGCCCGCCCGCTCCGTCCCTCCCGTCTGCGCGCCCTGATGAACCGGCTCTTCGGCGCCGACGACGGCGATGGCGCACAGCGCAGCGGCATCGGTTAATATCATTCCATCAACTCGCCCCCCCGACCGGAGCAGCCCGATGTCCAATGACCAGAACGCCCAGGATCCGCTCGAGTTCGTGCGCGGCATGTGGAACCAGATGGGTTTCTCGCTGCCGGGCATGGTCACGCCCACGCTCGACGTCGACGAGCTGGACAAGCGCATCACCGACATGCGCGCGGTCGAAGGCTGGCTCAAGATGAACCTGAACATGCTGCAGATGAGCATCCAGGGCCTGGAGATGCAGCGCGCCGCGCTCGCCGCGGTCAAGGCGATGAGCCAGCAGGCCCAGCAGGCGGGCGAAGGCGTCGCCACGGCCGATGCCGGCGCCAACCCGTTCGCAGCCGCGGCGGCGATGTGGCCGTGGAACCTCATGGGTGGGCAGCCCGCTGCCACGCCGGCACCCGCGCCGCAGGCCGAAGCCAAGGACGGCGCGCGCGGCGGGCGACGCAAGCCGACCACCGACAAGTAATCCGCGCCCCGCACCCGCCCGGCATGGCCCGCATCGCGCGGGCTCGCTTTCCTGCCGCTGCATGCGGGCGTGAGCGGGTGCGTCTTTCGCCCGCCCGACGACAGCCGGGAAGCGCCGGCCCATCGTGCAGGCCGGGGTGGGCCCTGACCTAGATCACCCCCGCGCCGCGCAGCCGCGCACATTCTTCGGCGTCCACGCCGAGCGCCTCCAGGATCGCGTCCGTGTCCGCCCCCGCGCGAGCCGGGGCCGGCGCGGCGGGCATCTCCGGCATCCCGCCCAGGCGCACCGCCGGGCCGGCGTGGCACAGGCCGCTGGCCTCCACCACCATGCCGCGCGCGCGCAGCTGCGGGTCGCGCAGGCTCTCCTCCAGGCGCAAGACCGGCGTCACGCAGCAATCGACCGGGTCGAACACCGCCACCCACTCGCGCTGGCTGCGGCCGCGGAAGATGGCCGCGAGATCGGCGCGCGCGCGCGCGCCCTCCTCGCCGGTGGCGAGATGCCCCGGGATCAGGTCGGCGCGCCCGAGCGTGGTGCACATCAACGCCCAGAACTTCTCCTCCAGCGCGCCCACCGCCATGTGGCGGCCGTCCGCGGTCTCATACACGCCGTAGCAGGGCACGCCGCCGGACAGCAGGTCCTCGCCGCGCGGCCGCACGCCGCCGTGGGCGAGCACCTCGGCGAGCGGGAAGATCATGTGCGCGAAGCTGGCATCGGTCATCGACACGTCCACCTCGCGGCCGTGGCCGCTGCGGCGCGCGTCGAACAAGGCCACCAGGATGCCCATCACCGCGCCCATGGTGCCGCCGAGCAGGTCGCCGATCTGCAGGTTCGACAGCGCCGGCGCGCCGCCCGCGCAGCCGATCTGGTCGAGCACCCCGGCGTAGCCGAGGTAGTTGATGTCATGGCCAGCGCGCAGCGCGTACGGCCCGGTCTGCCCGTAGCCGCTGATGCTGCACAGCACCACGCGCGGATTGCGCTCCGCGAGCGTGGCGTAGCCGAGGCCGAGGCGCTCCATCACGCCGGGGCGGAAGCCCTCGACCACCACGTCGGCGCTGCCCACCAGGCGCAGGAAGAGTTCGCGTCCCGCCTCCTGCTTGAGGTCCAGCCGCAGGCTGCGCTTGTTGCGGTTGACCAGCTGGTAGAACCAGCTCGTGTCGCCCCCCATCGCGCCCATGCTGCGCGCGTAATCTCCGGCCCCGGTGTCCTCCACCTTGATCACCTCGGCGCCATAGTCGGCGAGGTGCTGGGTGGCGAGCGGGCCGGGGAGCAGCCGGGTGAGGTCGAGGATGCGCACGCCGGCGAGCGGCGCGCGTGCGGAAGCGGTCGATGCGGGGTTCATGTGCGCGTCCATCGTGTTGCGGAAAGGCGGCAGTATGCCAGCCCCCGCCGCCGGAGCACGCGGGCGACGGGCTCGCGGCTACGCGTAGGTGCGCACGTCGTCGATGACCTTGCCATCGTTGGCGAGCGCACCGGTGGGCAGGAAGGCAACCTCGCCACGCAGCTTGGTGAGCTCGCGGATGCTCGCGGCGACCGCCTCGGCGAGCGCCTCGCTGCCGCCGCCGGCAACCTCGCACATCAGCGTCATGCGGTCGGCGAGATCTGGATTGTCGACCACCAGCCGCGCGCGCGTGATCTCGGGGTGGCGGCGCACGACCTGGGCGATCTGCCCCGGATGCACGAACATGCCCTTGACCTTGGTGGTCTGGTCGGCGCGCCCCATCCAGCCCTTGATGCGCACGTTGGTGCGCCCGCAGGGCGAGACGCCGGACAGCACCGCGGACAGGTCGCCGGTGCCGAAGCGGATCAGCGGGTAATCCGGGTTGAAGGTGGTCACCACCACCTCGCCCACCTCCCCCGGCGCCACCGGGTCGCCGGTGCCGGGGCGGACGATCTCGAGCAGCACGTCCTCGTCCACCACCATGCCCTCGCGCGCCGGGGTCTCGTAGGCGATGAGGCCGATGTCGGCGGTGGCGTAGGCCTGGCAGGCGGTGATGCCGCGCGCGGCGAAGGCCTCGCGCATGCTGGGCGGAAAGGCTTCGCCGGAGACGAAGGCCTTGGTGAAGGACACGCTCACGCCGAGCTCGTCCGCCTTTTCGAGCAGGATGCGCAGGAAGGACGGCGTGCCGACGTAGGCGTTGGGCTGCAGGTCGGCGATCGCCGCGAGCTGCTGCTCGGTCTGGCCGACGCCGGCGGGAAAGACGGTGCAGCCGAGCGCGTGCGCGGCGGTCTCCATCATCGAACCGGCGGGGGTGAAGTGGTACGAGAAGGTGTTGTGCACCAGGTCGCCGGCACGAAAACCCGCGGCGAACAGCGCGCGCGCCAGGCGATAGTAGTCGGGGCGCGCGCCTTCGGGTTCGTAGAGCGGGCCGGGCGAGGCGAACACGCGCCGGCACGCCGCGCCCCAGCCCACCGCCGAGAAGCCGCCGAAGGGCCGCGCCGCCTTCTGCAGCTCGAGCAATTCGGACTTGCGCGTCACCGGCAGCGTGGCGAGCGCCTCGCGGCTGGTGACCGAATCCGGATCGACGTCGGCGAGCAGCCGCCCCAACGCGGGCGCGGCGGCGCGCGCATGGGCGATCTGCGCCGGCAGGCGGGCCAGCAGCTCGCGTTCGCGCACCTCGGGATCGCGGGTCTCGCGCGTGTCGTGGAAATTCATCTCGGCTCCCCTGCTCGATACGTTGTCCGGTCCTTCGTCTGGCGCTGCGGCTTCAGCTCAGCCAGCGCTTGCGGCGACGGTAGTGCTTGATGTCGCGGAAGCTCTTGCGGCCCTCGCCCGCGAGGCCGAGGTAGAACTCCTTGACGTCCTCGTTGGTCGCCAGATCCTTGGCCGCGCCTTCCATCACGATGCGGCCGTTCTCGACGATGTAGCCGAAATCGGCGTAGCGCAGCGCGACCATGGTGTTCTGTTCGGCGAGCAGGAAGCTCACGCGCTCCTTGGCGTTGAGGTCCTTGACGATCTCGAACACCTCTTCGACGATCTGCGGCGCCAGGCCCATCGAGGGCTCGTCGAGCAGGACCATGTTCGGGTTCGACATCAGCGCGCGACCGATCGCGCACATCTGCTGCTCGCCGCCCGAGGTGTAGGCGGCCTGGCTGGTGCGGCGCGTCTTCAGGCGCGGGAAATAGGTGTACACCTTGTCGAGGTTGGCGGCGATCTCGCCCTTGTCGCTGCGCGTGTAGGCGCCAGCGAGCAGGTTCTCCTCGATGGTCAGGTGGGCGAAGCAGTGACGCCCTTCCATGACCTGGACCACGCCCCGACGCACGAGGTCGGAGGGCGACAGCGCCTCGACGCGCTCGCCGCGGTATTCGATCATGCCCTTGGTGACCTCGCCACGCTCGCCCTTGAGCAGGTTGGAGATCGCACGCAGCGTGGTGGTCTTGCCCGCGCCGTTGCCGCCGAGAATGGCCACGATGCCGCCTTCGGGCACCTGCAGGGACACGCCCTTGAGCACCAGCGCGACGTGGTTGTAGATCACCTCGATGCCATTCACATTGAGTAGAAGATTCGGTGCGCTCATCATTTCGTCCGGTAGATTCGGCCCCGCCACGCAGCGCGCGGCGGGACCCGGATCGATCCCGACCACCCGGCCGGCCGCACGCGGCGGCACGATCGGACGGCCGGAAACAGCATCAGGAGTTGCAGTCGGCGGCGTCGCGGCGCTTGACCTGCTTCTCGGCGGCGTAGCGGTCGGCGGCTTCCTTGACCATCGGGCCGAGCACGCTCTTGTCTGCCTCGTACCAGTCGGCGCCCATCACCCACTTGCTGCCATCCCAGGTGTGAACGCGCGCCCACGACGAGCCCATGTGGTCCTCGCAAGTGGTCTTGAGCGGGCGGATCACGCCCTTCACACCCAGCTCTTCAAGCCGCTTCTCGTCGAGGTTGAGGTTCTCGAAGCCCCAGCGCACCTGCTCGCCGGTCATGACCTGACCTTTGCCGAACTTCTCCTGCGCCGCGCGCACGGCCTCGACGCTGAGCATCGAGATGATCATGCCGCGGGTGTACAGCACCGAGCCGACCTCGTCGCGCGGGCCCGAGCCCTGGCCGGCGTCATGCACCTTCTTGAGGACGTCCTGCATCAGCGGGTACTCGGTGCCGTTGGGGTTGAGCGCCAGCGCGCTGTAGCCCTTGGCGTTGTCGCCGACGTCCTTGACGTCCGGCTCGGCGCCCGCCCACCACACGCCGAACAGCTTCTCGCGCGGGAAGCCGGTGGCGATCGCCTCCTTGAGCGCGGTCGAGTTCATCACGCCCCAGCCCCACAGCAGCGCGTAGTCGGGACGATCGCGGCGCACCTGCAGCCAGGTCGCCTTCTGCTCCACGCCCGGCGCGGTCACCGGCAGCAGTTGCAACTCGAAGCCATGCATCTCGGCGCGCTTCTTCAGCGCCGGGATCGGCTCCTTGCCGAAGGGCGAGTCGTGGTAGATCAGCGCGATCTTTTTGCCCTTGAGCTTGTCGAGACCGCCTTCCTTCTTGCCCAGGTGCTGGATCAGGATGTCGGCCGCAGTCCAGTAGCTGCCCATCAGCGGGAAGTTCCACTTGAACACGCCGCCGTCCTGCGAGGCCGCCAGGCCGTAGCCGAGCGTGATCAGCGGGATCTTGTCGATCGGCGCCTTGTCGGTGAGCGCGAAGGTGATGCCGGTGGCCTGCGGGTCGAACACGGCGGCGCCCTTGCCCTTCAGGCGCTCGTAGCACTCCACGCCCTTGTCGGTGGCGTAGCCGGTCTCGCATTCCTCAAAGGCGATCTTGACGCCGTTGATGCCGCCGGTGGCGTTGATGTACTTGAGGTAGTCCTGCTTGCCGTTGGCCCAGGGCACGCCGTTGGGCGCATAGGCACCGGTGCGATAGGACAGCAGCGGAAGGAACTGCTCCTGGGCCAGCGTTGCAAAGCTGGTCGCACCCAGGGCGGCGAGCGTGGCGGCAAGCACGAAAGGCTTGAGTTTCATTGATGTGTCTCCTCTTTTATGTGTCGGTGGCATGGCGTCCATGCCGGTTGGTGCATCCCTGCGACAAGCACTTCTGCCCGGCCCCCAGCAACCGGGCGGCGCTGCATCAATGGGGGAAGGGCCACAGCCGCAGCTTCTGCTTGCCCACGCTCCACAGCTTCGCCAGGCCATGCGGCTCGACGATCAGGAAGAACACGATGAGGGCGCCGAAGATCATGTGCACCAGGTGCGTGATCGTCGCCGTGGACAGCGGAATGCCGAGCAGGTGCGGGATCTGGTCGAGGGCGAGCGGCAGCAGCACGATGAAGCCCGCGCCCAGGAAGGCCCCGGCGATCGAACCCAGGCCGCCGATGATGACCATGAACAGCAACTGGAAGGAACGGTCGATCGAGAACGCCGCCGGCTCCCATGCGCCAAGGTGGATGAAGGCCCACAGCACGCCGGCCACGCCGACGATGAAGGAGCTCACCGCGAACGCGCTCAGCTTGGCGTACATCGGGCGGATGCCGATCACCGCCGCGGCCACGTCCATGTCGCGGATCGCCATCCACTGCCGGCCGATGGCGCTGCGCACCAGGTTCTTGGCCATCAGCGCGAACACGCACACCACCGTCAGCACGAACAGGTACTTGGTGACCGGCGACTCGATCGGCACGCCGAACACGTCGAGGCGGGCCATGCTGACCGAACCGGACGACGAGTTGTTGGTGAACCAGCCGATACGCAGGAAGGCCCAGTCGGTGAAGAACTGCGCCGCCAGCGTCGCCACCGCGAGATACAAGCCCTTGATGCGCAGCGACGGGATGCCGAACAGCACGCCGATCACGGTCGCAGACAGGCCGCCGAGCAGCATCGCCACGATCAGCGGCATACCGTCGATGCGGACCATGAAGTTGTAGGCCGCATACGCGCCCACCGCCATGAATGCGCCGGTACCGAGCGAGATCTGGCCGCAGTAGCCGACCAGGATGTTCAGTCCCAGCGCCGCCAGCGACAGGATCAGGAAGGGAATCAGGATGGCGCGGAACCAGTATTCCGAGCCCACCAGTGGCAGCACCACGAAGGCGACCAGCAGCAGCAGGGCCATCGCCCAGCGCTCCTGGAAGATCGGGAAGATTTGTTGATCGGCCGCGTAGCTCGTCTTGAACTGGCCATTTTCTCTGTACAGCATTCGGATGTTCTCCCGGAGTCGGTAGCCGCGTCAGACGCGATCGATGATCTTCTCGCCGAACAGCCCCTGCGGACGAACCAGCAGGAAACCCAGCGCGAGCACGTAGGCGAACCAGATTTCGATGCCACCACCGAGCATCGGCCCGAGGTAGATCTCCGACAGCTTCTCGCCGACACCGATGATGAGGCCGCCGATGATGGCGCCCGGCACCGAGGTCAGGCCGCCGAGGATCACCACCGGCAAGGCCTTGAGCGCCACCAGCGAGAGCGTGAATTGCACGCCGAGCTTGGAGCCCCAGATGATGCCGGCGACCAGCGCGGCAAAGCCCGCCACCGACCACACGATGACCCAGATCTTGTTGAGCGGGATGCCGATCGACTGCGCGGCCTGGTGGTCGTCCGCCACCGCGCGCAGCGCGCGGCCGGTCTTGGTCTTCTGGAAGAACAGCGCCAGCACCACCACCAGCAGCGCGGCGATCACCGCGGCGACGAGGTCTTCCTTGCTGATCATCACGCCGCCCTCGAACATGCCCTCGAGGATGAAGGCCGGATCCTTGGGCATGCCGACGTTGATGTTGTAGATGTCGCTGCCGAAGAGCGTCTGGCCGAAGCCGTCGAGGAAGTAGGCGATGCCGAGCGTGGCCATCAGCAGCGTGATGCCCTCCTGGTTGACCAGCTTCGACAGGCACAGGCGCTCGATCGCCCACGCCAGCATGATCATCACCGCCATCGCGGCGACGAAGGCGAGCAGGTTGGCGAGCAGCAGGCTCTCGAAGCCCAGCCACTGCGGAATCCACTCCGCGAAGCGCGACATCGCCAGCGCGGCGAACAGCACCATCGCGCCCTGGGCGAAGTTGAACACGCCCGAGGCCTTGTAGATCAGCACGAAGCCCAGTGCGATCAATGAGTACAACATGCCGGCCATCAACCCGCCGAACAAGGTTTCAAGAAAGAATCCCATGGTGTTCCCCGCTCAGTGCGACGTGCCGAGATAGGCACTGATGACGTCTTCGTTGTTGCGCACCTCGTCGGGTGCTCCGTCGCCGATCTTCTTGCCGTAATCCAGCACCACGACCCGATCGGAGATGTCCATCACTACCCCCATGTCGTGCTCGATCAGCACGATGGTGGTGCCGAACTGGTCATTGACGTCGAGGATGAAGCGGCACATGTCCTGCTTCTCCTCCACGTTCATGCCCGCCATCGGCTCGTCGAGCAGCAGCAGCGAGGGCTCGGCGGCCAGCGCGCGGCCGAGTTCGACGCGCTTCTGCAGGCCATAGGGCAACTGCCCGACCGGGGTCTTGCGCACGTTCTGGATCTCGAGGAAGTCGATCACCTCCTCCACCTTCTCGCGGTGGGCGATCTCCTCCTTCTGCGCCGCGCCCCAGAACAGCGCCTGCTGGAAGAGGTTCGACTTCATCTTCAGGTTGCGCCCAGTCATGATGTTGTCGAGCACGCTCATGCCCTTGAACAGCGCGATGTTCTGGAAGGTGCGCGCGATGCCCTGGCGTGCCGCCATGTAGGGCTCGAGGCGCTGGCGTTCCTGCCCGCGATACATGATCTTGCCTTCCTGCGGGTGATAGACGCCGTTGATCACGTTGAGCATCGAGCTCTTGCCGGCACCGTTGGGGCCGATGATCGAGCGGATTTCGTGCTCGCGGACGTTGAAGCTGATGTCGGTCAGCGCCTTCACGCCACCGAAGCGCAGCGAGATGTTCTGCAGGTCGAGGATCACCTCGCCCTGGCGACGCCCCGGAGGCGTGGTGGCGGAAGCGGCATTCATGTCGGTCATGTCCATTCCTCGTCCCCTCAGGCCGCGCGCTTGCCGGCTTGCGGCGCGAAGGTCTTCACTTCCTCGATGCGCAGGTCGGCCGAGACCTTGCCGGTGCGGCCGTCCTCGTACTTGACCTGGGTCTCGATGAACTGGGTCTTCCTGCCCTCGAACATCGCCTCGATCAGCTCGCCGTACTTCTCGGCGATGAAGTTGCGCCGCACCTTGCGCGTGCGGGTGAGCTCGCCGTCGTCGGCGTCGAGCTCCTTGTGCAGGATCAGGAAGCGCTTGATCTGCGAGCCGCTCATGTTGGGGTCGGCGGCGAGGTCGGCGTTGACCTTCTCCACGCAGTCGCGGATCAGCTCGTACACCGCCGCCTGCTGCGCCAGGTCGGTGTAACCCGAATAGGCCATGCCCTTCTTCTCCGCCCAGTTGCCCACGGCCTCGAGGTCGATGTTGATGAAGGCGGTGGCGAATTCCTTGCCGGCGCCGAAGGTCACCGCCTCCTTGACGTGCTGGAAGAACTTGAGCTTGTTCTCGATGTAGTTGGGCGCGAACATCGTGCCGTCGGCCATCTTGCCGACGTCCTTGGCGCGATCGATGATCTTCAGGTGGCCGTCCTCGTCGAAGAAGCCCGCGTCGCCGGTCATGAAGTAGCCGTCGGCGTTGATCGACTCGGCGGTGGCGTCGGGGCGCTTGTAGTAGGCCTTGAGCAGCATCGGCCCCTTGACCAGGATCTCGCCGTTGTCGGCGAGCTTGACCTCGACGAAGGGCGCGGGCTTGCCGACCGAATCGAGCTTGATCTGGCCGTCCGGCTGCAGGCACACGTAGGCGCAGGTCTCGGTCTGGCCGTAGAGCTGCTTGAGGTTGATGCCGATCGAGCGGTAGAAGCGGAACAGGTCGGGACCGATCGCAGCGCCCGCGGTATAGGCAACGCGGATGCGGCTCATGCCGAGCACGTTCTTGAGCGGCCCGTACACCAGCAGGTTGCCCAGCCAGTACTGGAAGCGGTCGCCGCCCGACACCGGCTTGCCGTCGAGGATGTCGGCGCCGCAGCGGCGGGCGACGTCCATGAAGTGGTGAAAGATTTTGCGCTTGAGGCTACCGGCGTCTTCCATGCGGATCATCACCTGGGTGAGCAGGTTCTCGAACACGCGCGGCGGGGCGAAGTAATAGGTGGGGCCGATCTCGCGCAGGTCGTTCATCACGGTCTCGCCCGACTCCGGACAGTTGATCGTGAAGCCCGCCACCGTGGCCTGCGCGAACGAGAACAGGTGGTCGCCCACCCAGGCCATCGGCAGGTAGGACAGGATGTCCTCCTTGTCGGTGAGCTTGTCGAACTGGATCGCGCCGCTCGCCGCGGCGATGAAGGCGCCGTGGGTCTGGCACACGCCCTTGGGCTTGCCGGTGGTGCCCGAGGTGTACAGCATGATCGAGATGTCGTCCGAGGCCCCCTTGGCGATCTCGCCGTCGAGGAAGTCGGGCTGGTTGCGGTCGTGGATCCGCCCCATCTCCTGCAGCTCGTCCAGACCCATCAGCAGGGTCTGGGTGTAGTGGCGCATGCCGCGGGGATCGTCGTAGATCACGTGCTCGAGCAGCGGCGCATCGGGCTGGATCTCGACCATCTTGTCCACCTGCTCCTGGTCCTCGACCACGGCAAACTTGATCTCGGCGTCCTGCAGCACGTAGGCCATCTCCTGGGCCACGGCGTCCTGGTACATCATCACCGGGATGCCGCCCAGGCACTGGCAGGCCGCCACCGACCAGTACAGGCGGGGGCGGTTGTCGCCCACCACCGCGAGGCGGTCGCCGCGCTTGAAGCCGAGCTGCGCCAGCCCGCAGGCGATGGCGCGCACGTTCTCGGCCACCTGCGCCCAGGTGTAGGTCTGCCAGATCCCGTAGGCCTTCTCGCGCATCGCCGCCTGCTGGGGGCGCGCCTTGGCGTGGTGCATCAGCCAGCGCGGAAAGGTATCCGGCCCCGCCCCGCCCTGCCCGGGCTCGGGCGCGCTCGTGCGTGTGTCCATGCCACACTCCTCCTTTGGTCTTGTCCTGTCTGTCTCCGCACCCGGGCCCTTGGTGTGTTTTATAAGGCCCGGGCGGGACGCGCGAACGCGTCCGATCCAGTTCAGGCTGGAGTGTGGCAAGCCACTTTTGCGCAACTGTTTGTGGAATGTACTGAATTGTTGCAGGCGGGCCGCGCGCCCGCAGCCCGCCCTCAGACCGGAAAGGCGAAGCAGTACTGCGACTTGCCGGCCTTCTTGGCCTCGTACATGGCGGCATCGGCACGGCGCAGCAGCTCGGCCATCTGTCCGGACGGATACTGGGTGAACACCACGCCGACGCTCGCCCCGATGCGCACCTTGCAGCCGTCGAGCACGGCAAAGGGCTGGCTGAGCACGTCGACCAGCTTGGCTGCGATGTTGCGCGCCATCGACATCGACTTGAGATCGTCGAGCAGCAGCACGAACTCGTCGCCGCCGATGCGCGCCACCTTGTCGCTGCGCCGCACCACTCCCTCGATCCGGCGCGCCACGAGCTGGAGCAGCTCGTCGCCAGCTTCGTGGCCGTGGTTGTCGTTCACCCACTTGAAGCCGTCGAGGTCCACCAGCAAGACGCCCAGCCCGGCGGTGCCGGCGTATTCGTGCAGGCGCGCGGAGTAGGCGCGCTCAAGTCCGCGGCGGTTCAGCAGGCCGGTGAGCGCATCGCGCTCGGCTTGCGCGCGCGCCTTGTCCTCGGCGTGCTTGCGCTCGGTGATGTCGTTGACGATGCCCTGCAGGAGCTCGCCGCCGCCCTCCACCGCATTGAGCACCACGTGCAGCCAGCGCGAACCGCCATCGGCGTCGCGACGCTCGAAATCCGCGCTCGCCGCCTCGCTGCCTTCGACGATCGCAGCCCTCATGCGCTCGAGCCTGCCCGCTCCATCCCCGAGCAGTTCGGCCAGGCTCGCCCCTCCGCGCGCGCACTCGTCGTCCTTGAGGCCGAGCGCCCGCACCAGCGCCGCGTTCCATTCGACCAGGCCGCCCTGCGCGTCGAGCGTGAACAGCCCGGACCCCGCGTTGTCGAAGATCAGCCGCCACTTGCGCTCTGCCGCGGCGTGCAGGCCACGCGCCTCGCGCTCGCGCGCGAGCGCCGCGTCCATGCGCTCGAGCAAGGCGTTGATGTCGCCGGCCAGACGGCCGAGTTCGTCCTCGGCATGGCCGGCGGGAGCCGTGACCTTGCTGCCCGACACCACGTCGAGGCCGTGCAGCTCGCCGGCGAGGCGACCGATCCCGCGCGTGACGCCGCGACCGACCAGCCAGGCCACCCCGAGCGTGATCGACAGCACCAGAACGGCAAGCAGGGACGCGACCAGGCGCGAGTAGTCGGCGGCCTTCGCTGCGATGAAGGCCGAGGCGGGGATGACACGCAGCTCGCCGATCGTCTCACTGGCGTCGAAGGGCGAGCGCAACAGCCCGCGCAGGGCTGCGCCGTTCGGCGATGCCGACGCGGTGTTCGCGCCGACCGCAGCGAGCACCGTGTCGCCCTCGAGGATCTCGGCATGGGCGACGCTGCTGCTCTGCAGCAAGCCAGCGACGACCTCGGCAGCGAGCTGCTCGTCGCGCGCATAGGCGGCCACGCTGGCGGTGCGCTGCACCGCGGCCATGGACTCGACCAGCGCGTCGTTGAGTCGACGGTGCTCCTTGTGCTCGATCAGCTTGGCGCTGCCCACGGCGGCGATGCCGCCCACCAATCCGCCGAACACGAGGATGCTCGCCGTCGTGCGGAAGGCGATGCCACGCGTGCGGCGCACGCGGCGGAAGGCTCGTGTCGGCTCGTCGCCGTCGGAGACGGGCTCAGGGGCCAAGGCGCAACACCACCCGCGCACGAGGATCGTCGGGCACGGCATCGACGAACGCGATCGCCTGCGGATCCTCGGCGACGCGGGCGACCGCCGCAGCGCTGTCGGACACCCGCAGCGGCGGCTGCGTCCGCCCGGAGAACTGCAGGCGCGCCCAGTAGGCATTGATCTCGGCGATCTCGCGGCCGAGCAGGCGACGATAGAAGCTCGCGCGCAAAGGCTCCACCTCGACCACGTTTGCACGCCCCCCCGGCGGCAGCATCTTCACGCGCCCGAGGAAGAGATGGCTGGCCTGCTCACGGCTCAGGGTGGAGATGCCGCTGTCGCGGTGGACGATGACGACGAGCTCCTCGGCGGCGGCGCCTTGCGTGGAGAGCAGCAGGGCGAGGAGAACAGGGACAAGAGCAGGGATTCGCATGGCCGGACGCTCAGAAGACGAAATCCAGCGTTGCGGAAAACACCGTCAGCGCGCGGGGACCGGTGACATAGCCCCTGTCGTCGAGCAGCGTGGAGGAGCGCTTCGCGTCGATGCGGTCGACCTGCAGCTTCAAAGCCACGTTTTCGGCGACGTCGTAGCGGACACCTGCGCCGATGGTGGTCTGGTCGTGGCGGGTGTAGCCGGTGATCGTCGGATAAAGCCCGCGCAGATGCCCGACCGCCACCGGGTAGCCCGCGAGGGGCGGAGGCAGTTCCTGCGGAATCGGCCTGTCCAGGTCAAAGGGCCGGTCCTTCGGATCGAGGAGGCTGCGCGACCACGTGACATAGGGCTTCCAGCGCCCCATGCGGTAGGCCGCGGTCGCCCCCGCACCCCAGCCCTCGAAGCCGGGAAACACGGTCATCGACATGTCGGTGCCCATGAGTTGCAGCGAGAGCGGCCCCCGCTCCCAGGCGAGCGCCGCCCCCAGGTAGCCGATCCGGTTCGAATTGGCGATCTCCGACGCGAGCGTCGATGCTTGCGCTGCCAGCCGGTGATCGCCCAGCGCGTGCGCCCCTTCCGCCACGCCTTGCAGCACCGGGCGCAGCGGTGCGTAGATATCGTTGCGGGTGGTCACCATGTTGCCCCACGACAGCTTGAGGCTCAGCTCCGGTCCGATCCAGTCGAGGGTGGCGCCGAAGCTGCGGCCGACCTTGACCGGATGTTCCCGATCATTCAGAAAGACGCTGCCGCGCGTGCGCCCGCCGAACAGCTTGAAGCGCAGCAGACCGTCGCCGAGGGCGTGCTGGACGGTCGCGTCGAGGCCGTCGAAGTTGTCGTAGGTCAGGCGGCCGTACACGTCGGCGTAAGGACGCACCGCCGTGTAGGCGTAGCCGACGTGGCGCGAGTCGCCGTCGAGGTAGATGTCGGTGACCAGACGACCGGCGCGCAACTCGAGCCAGTCGTTCGGCACGTACTTGACGAAGCCCCAAACCAGGTGCGGCCCCCATTCGCCGTGCCGACCCTGGTTCATGACCGCCTGCGCCAGCACCGACCACTGCGGCGTCAACGCACCATGCACTTGCAGGCCGAGGGTGCTGTCGATGCCGAAGTCGAGCTCGTTCGCGCGCGTGCCGCGACGCTGGTCCACACTGCGGCGGAACTGCGTGTCGTCCGCGGCGTGCCAGGCCGCTCCGAGCGTGCCGAAGCCGCTCACGCTCCAGCGTACATCCGCGTCCGCCGCGGGCTGCCCCTCGGCGTACACGGCCGCACTCGTCGCGCACAGGGCGGTCGCCGCGATCGCGGCGAGACATCGGGGTATCACGGTCAACACCGAACAACACCTCTCCCGATCATGGATCGGGTCCAGTTCCGAAAAGGCCCGGAGCATAGCGAGCCCAGTGCCGCTCATCCCATGATGTAAATCACGATTCCGCCATTTAACGCGGTTCGCGCTAGACTCGCAGGTACCACGTTGCCCTGAATGGGCAGTCGTCACTCCCAGACCCGGAAAACCTCCCGATGGAACGCAAGGACTTCACCAAACCCGTCCATGTCACGACCTGGATGGCCGTCTTTCTCGCCCTCGTGGCGGCGCTCGCCGCCGCCCTGGTGCCGCAACTCAAGCACGCCTTCATCGCCAACGCCGCATTCAACGGAGTGATCCTTTTCGTGCTCGCGGTGGGCATCGCCGTCAACCTGCGCCAGGTCTGGCGCCTGCAACGCGAGGTGCTGTGGATCGAGGAGTTCCAGCAGGCCGACGGCGGGCCCACGGCGACCGGCCTGAAGCCGGTGCTGCTCGCCCCGATGGCGCGCGTGCTGTCCAACCGCCGTCGCGGCCAGGCCCACCTCTCGCCCGCGACCACCCGCTCCATCCTCGACGGCGTGCAGATCCGCCTCGAGGAGCAGCGCGACCTTTCGCGCTACCTGATCGGCCTCTTGATCTTCCTGGGCCTGCTCGGCACCTTCTGGGGTCTGCTCGCCACCATCCGTTCCATCGGCGAGATCATCGGAAACTTGAGCGTCGGCAGCGATCCCGTTGCCATGTTCGAGGCGCTGAAAGCGAAGCTGGACGCGCCGCTCGGTGGCATGGCCACCAGCTTCTCGACCTCGCTCTTCGGCCTCGCGGGTTCGCTCGTGGTCGGCTTCCTCGACCTGCAGTCCGGCCACGCGCAGAACCGCTTCTACAACGAGCTCGAGGACTGGCTGTCGCACATGACCAAGCTGCCCTCCGGCGTCGGCGCCGAAGGCGAGGGCAACGTGCCCGCCTACGTGCAGGCCCTGCTCGAGCAGACCGCCGAGGGCATCGAGCGCATGCAGCGCTCCGCGGCCGATACCGAGCGCGAGCGCCGCGCCACCGCCGAGCACCTCGGCGAGCTCAACGCCCAGCTCACCCGCCTGGCCGATCTCATCGGGCGCGAATCGCGCGACCTGTCCACCCTGTCCACCACGCAGGACGAGCTGCGCGCCCTGCTCCGCCAGCTCGCCCAGCAGCCCGCCCAGGGCGCGCAGTTCACCGAGGACCTGCGCGCCGAGCTGCGCCTGCTGTCGCGCACCATCGGCGCCGCGCTCGGTGGCGCCGGCGGCAACAAGGCGGACTGAGCCATGGCCCGACTCGCCCGCCGCCGGCCGCTGGATTTCTGGCCCGGCTTCGTCGACGCCCTCGCCTCGCTGCTGATGGTGATGGTGTTCGTGATCCTGATCTTCGTCATCGGCCAGTTCGTGCTCGCCGACGCGGTGAGCGGCCGCGACCGCGCGCTCGCCCAGCTCAACGCCGAGCTCGCCGCGCTCGCCAAGACCCTGAGCCTGGAACAGACCGCGCGCGAACGCGCGGAGGTCAAGGTCGGCGAGCTGTCCGCCTCGCTCGGCGCCGCCCAGCGCGAAAGCGAGGCGCGCGGCAACGAGCTGCTCGCCGCGCGCGACGAACTGCATGCGGCCCAGGACGAGGCCAAGACCCGCCGCGAGGAGGCCGCCCGCCTTGCCGCCGACATCGAGGCCCTGCAGCGCCTCAAGGCCGAGCTCGAGGCCGAGGCCGCCCGCCTGGCGAGCGCGCTCGACACCTCGGAGCGTGGCCTCAAGGAACATCAGGAGATGTCCACCGCGGCGATCGCCCAGGTCGAGCTGCTCAACCGCCAGCTCGCCGCGGTACGCGAGCAGCTCGAGCAGCTCAACGCCGCGCTCGACGCCGCCAAGGCCGCTGCGAAAGACAAGGACCTGAAGATCGACGAGCTCGGGCGCGAGCTCAACCTCGCGCTCGCGGCGCGGGTCAAGGAACTCGCCCGCTACCGCTCGGAGTTCTTCGGCCGTCTGCAGGCGGTGCTCGGCGAGCGCAAGGACGTGCAGATCGTCGGCGACCGCTTCGTGTTCTCCAGCGAGGTGCTCTTCCCCTCGGCGTCGGACGAGGTCAGCGCCGACGGCATGGTCCAGCTCGGCCGCCTGGCCGAAACGCTGAAGACGCTGTCCGCCGACATGCCCAAGGACCTGCCCTGGGTGCTGCAGGTGGACGGCCACACCGACCGCCGCCCGATCGCCACCCCCCGTTTCCCCTCCAACTGGGAGCTGTCGACCGCGCGGGCGCTGGCCATCGTGAAGTTCCTCCACGGCCAGGGCATCCCGCCCGAGCGCCTGGCTGCCACCGGCTATGGCGAGTTCCACCCGCTCGATGCGCGCAGCACCGAGGAAGCCTACGCGCGCAACCGCCGCATCGAGCTCAAGCTGACCAGCCGGTGAGGTGCCAGGGGTGAGGCGCCAGGAGCAAGAGCGCGCCTCTTCCCGCTGCGCCCCGTAACGGGCCGGCTGGGGGATTGGACTCCTCGGCTTCAGGTGCCGGAGCCATCCCCTTCCCCCTTCGCCTGCTCCAGATCGCGGACGACCAGCGACAGCGCCTCGGTCGATAGCAACACCTCGATCAAGGACAGCACCAAGGACACCGCGAGCGTCACGATGCTGGTGCCGAACATCCACTGGCCGGTCACCTCCGCTTCGAGAAACAGCGCGAGCATCGACAGGGCGCACAGCAGGAAGCTCAGCACGCCGAAGCCCTGCATGTACTGGGTGAGCGCAATCCGGCGCTTGAGCCCGGGGAGCTGGCATTGCACCAGCGCTGCGCCGCGGTCGGCCGAGGCGTTGAGCTGGCGGATGACCTGGGCGAGGGTGAGGAAGCGGTTGGTGTAGGCGAGCAGCAGCAGCGAGATCGCCGGGAAGAGCAAGGCGGGGGTGGTGAGGTTCATGGCGGCGACGGCAGTCGGAAACGGCCATCATTGTCGCCGCAAAACACCGCGTGCCGGGAGTGTAGGAGCGCCGGCAGGCGCGAAGCGAGCGGTGGGTTGCGCGGCTACGTTGGGCGTGGCGCGTGCCGAGCCGCTGCGATCGCGCCTGCCGGCGCTCCTACAGGGAAGGCGCGGGCTGGAGGCATGGCGGCGAAGCGCGCGTTGGTTTGTGTAGGAGCGCCGGCAGGCGCGAAGCGGGCGGTGGATTGCGCGGCTACGTTGGGCGTGACGCGTGTCGAGCCGCTGCGATCGCGCCTGCCGGCGCTCCTACACCTACAAAAAGACGCCGCGCGGCGCCTGGTGGGGCGACGCGCGGCGTGCTGGCGGGGCGGCTGCGGCGGGATTACATGCTGCGGCGGTATTGGCCACCGACCTTGTACAGGGCCTCGGTGATCTGCCCCAGCGAGCAGTAGCGCACCGCATCGACCAGCACCTCGAACACGTTGGTGTTGTCGATGACGGCCTGCTGCAGCTTGGCCTGCCACTTCGGCGCCTCGGCCTTGTTGCGGGCGTGGAAGTCGGCGAGGCGCTTCAACTGGCCCTGCTTCTCTTCCTCGGTCGAACGCGCGAGCTCGATCTCCTGCTGCGCCTGGCCCTTCGGGTTGAGGAAGGTGTTCACGCCGATGATCGGGTAGGAGCCGTCGTGCTTCTTGTGCTCGTAATAGAGCGACTCCTCCTGGATCTTGCCGCGCTGGTAGCCGGTCTCCATGGCGCCGAGCACGCCGCCGCGCGACGCGATCGCCTCGAACTCCTTCAACACGGCCTCTTCGACGAGGTCGGTGAGCTCCTCGATGATGAAGGCGCCCTGGTTGGGGTTCTCGTTCTTGGCCAGGCCCCACTCGCGGTTGATGATGAGCTGGATCGCCATCGCGCGCCGCACGGACTCCTCGGTCGGCGTGGTGATCGCCTCGTCGTAGGCGTTGGTGTGAAGCGAGTTGCAATTGTCGTAGATGGCGATCAGCGCCTGCAGCGTGGTGCGGATGTCGTTGAAGTCCATCTCCTGCGCGTGCAACGAGCGGCCCGAGGTCTGCACGTGGTACTTCAGCTTCTGGCTGCGCTCGTTGGCGCCGTACTTGTTCTTCATCGCCACCGCCCAGATGCGGCGGGCGACGCGGCCGATCACCGAGTATTCCGGGTCCATGCCGTTGCTGAAGAAGAAGGAGAGGTTGGGCGCGAAATCGTCGATGTGCATGCCGCGTGCGAGGTACGACTCCACGTAGGTGAAGCCGTTCGACAGCGTGAAGGCGAGCTGGCTGATCGGGTTGGCGCCGGCTTCGGCGATGTGATAGCCGGAGATCGACACCGAATAGAAGTTCTTGACGTCGTGATGGACGAAGTACTCCTGGATGTCGCCCATCATCTTCAGCGCGAATTCGGTGCTGAAGATGCAGGTGTTCTGGCCCTGGTCTTCCTTGAGGATGTCGGCCTGCACGGTGCCGCGCACGGTCGACAGCGTCCATTCCTTGATCTTCTGCAGCTCGTCCTCGGTCGGATCGCGGCCGTTGTCGGCCTTGAACTTGACGACCTGCTGGTCGAGCGCGGTGTTGAAGAAGAAGGCGAGGATGATCGGCGCCGGGCCGTTGATGGTCATCGACACCGAGGTGGTCGGGCAGCACAGGTCGAAGCCGTCGTACAGGACCTTCATGTCGTCGAGCGTGGCGATCGACACGCCGGAGTTGCCGATCTTGCCGTAGATGTCCGGACGCAGGTCGGGGTCGCAGCCGTACAGGGTGACCGAGTCGAAGGCGGTGGACAGGCGGTGCGCCGGCATGCCCTCGGACACCTTCTTGAAGCGGCGGTTGGTACGGAAGGCGTCGCCCTCGCCCGCGAACATGCGGGTGGGGTCCTCGCCCTCGCGCTTGAACGCGAACACGCCGGCGGTGTAGGGGAAGGAGCCGGGGACGTTCTCCTTCATCAGGAACTTGAGCGTCTCGCCCGCGTCCTCGAAGTTCGGCAGCGCCACCTTGCGGATCTTGCTGCCCGACAGCGAGGTGCTGGTGAGCTGGGTGCGGATTTCCTTGTCGCGGATCTTCACCACGTACTCGTCAGCGGCGTAGAGCTCGCGGGTCTTCGGCCACATGTCGAGCAGCTTCCTGGCGGCCGGGGTGAGCTCGCCGTCCTTCCAGTCGATCATCTCGGCGAACGAGCCGGCATCCTTGCCGCACTGCTCGAACAGGCCCTTGGCGATCTTCAGCGACTGGCGCTCGCGCGCGACGCGGGCCTGCTGCTCGATGTGCTTGTGGTAGCCGCGGACGCTGTCGGCGATCTCGGCGAGGTAGCGCGTGCGGTCGGCGGGGACGATGGCGCGGCCTTCGGACGAGGAGCGCACCTTGACCACCGGCAGCTTGCTCTTGGCGACCTTGAGGCCCTTGCCCACGAGCGCGGGCAGCACGGCCTGGTAGAGCGCGGTGACGCCGTCGTCGTTGAAGCGCGCGGCCATGGTGCCGAACACCGGCATCTCTTCGGGGCGCTGGCCGAACAGCTCGCGGTTGCGCTGGTACTGCTTGGCGACGTCGCGCAGCGCGTCGAGCGCGCCCTTGCGGTCGAACTTGTTGATGGCGACGAAGTCGGCGAAGTCGAGCATGTCGATCTTCTCGAGCTGGCTGGCAGCGCCGAACTCGGGGGTCATCACGTACAGCGACAGGTCGACGAAGGGCACGATCGCGGCGTTGCCCTGGCCGATGCCGGAGGTCTCGACGATGACGAGGTCGAAGCCCGCGAGCTTGCACGCGGCGATGACCTCGGGCAGCGCGGCGGAGACTTCGGAGCCGGTGTCGCGGGTGGCGAGCGAGCGCATGTAGATGTTGGCGTGCTCGATCGCGTTCATGCGGATGCGGTCGCCGAGCAGCGCGCCGCCGGTGCGCTTGCGCGAGGGGTCGATGGAGACGATGGCGAGCTTGAGCTTGTCGTCCTGGTCGAGGCGGAAGCGGCGCACCAGCTCGTCGGTCAGCGAGGACTTGCCCGCGCCGCCGGTGCCGGTGATGCCGAGCGTCGGCACCTTGGTCTTGGCCGCGGCGTCGATGAGGGCCTTCTTGACCTCGTCGCCGTAGCCGCCGTTCTCGAGCGCGGTGATGATCTGCGCCAGCGCTCGACGGTCGCCGGCGGCGAGCGCCTTGAGCACCGCGTCGGCCTTCTGCGGCGCGGCCTTGGTGACGTCGACGTCGCAGCGCTCGACCACGCTGTTGATCATGCCCTGCAGGCCCATCTTGGCGCCATCTTCGGGCGAGAAGATGTGGGTGACGCCGTACTCGTGGAGTTCCTTGATCTCGGCCGGCACGATCACGCCGCCGCCGCCGCCGAAGACCTTGATGTTCTCACCGCCGTTGGCCTTGAGCAGGTCGATCATGTACTTGAAGAACTCGACGTGGCCGCCCTGGTAGGAGGTGATCGCGATGCCCTGCACGTCTTCCTGCAGCGCCGCGTTGACGATCTCGCCGACCGAGCGGTTGTGGCCGAGGTGGATGACCTCGGAGCCGGTCGATTGCAGGATGCGGCGCATGATGTTGATGGAGGCGTCATGGCCGTCGAAGAGCGCGGCGGCGGTGACGAAACGCACCTTGTTCTTGGGCTTGTAGGGCGACAGCTTGTGCGCAACGCTCAGATCGGTCATGTCGTTCGTCTCCAGGTGGGTGTGAACATCCCTGCAATCTTAGAAGGGTCTTCACGCCTTTGCCATTGCGCTTGCCGACGAGGATCATGCAAAATCCGCCAAACCGGCGCTTTCCGGTTGGCGCGACATCAGCCGCGAGGCCGGTCGCAGGGAGAACGACGCGCATCCCGACCTGCCCCCCCGCCTTCGCGCCTGCCGGCGCTCCTACACAAACCTCCACGCGTCCCTGCGCTCCTACACAAACCACCGCGCGTCCCGGCCCGCCTGTAGGAGCTGCGGCAGCTGCGAATTCGGCCATCGGACAAAATGACGCGCATGCCGACCTGCACCCCCGCATTCGCGCCTGCCGGCGCTCCTACACAAACCTCCACGCGTCCCTGCGCTCCTACACAAACCACCGCGCGTCCCGGCCCGCCTGTAGGAGCTGCGGCAGCTGCGAATTCGGCCATCGGACAAAATGACGCGCATGCCGACCTGCACCCCCGCATTCGCGCCTGCCGGCGCTCCTACAGGAACCATCCCGGATTCGTGATCCTATGAACCGACCGACACCGATGCGGAGCCCTGCCGCTCCGCGTCTTCGTCGTGGCCGTGCCACGGTCGCTCCCGGCTTCGTCACCGGCATGCTCGCCGGGCTGGGGCGGCGCGGGCTCGACCCGTCTCCGCTGCTGGCGCGGGCCGGGATCGACCTTGCAGAAACCGACACGCGCATCGCGGTCGAGCGCTACGCCCTGCTCTACAACCTGTGTGTGGAGGCGCTCGAGGACGAGGCCTTCGGCCTGCTGCCGGAGCCGATGCGTCCGGGCAGCTTCGAATTCCTCTGCCGCGCGCTGCTCGGGGCGCCCACGCTGGGCGAGGCGCTGCGGCGCGCGATCCGCTTCCTGCGCATCGTGCTGCCGGCCTTCCGCATCGAGCTGCGCGTGGCGGGCGCACGCGCCGAGTTGCTGATCGACGACGACGGCAGCCTTGGCCCCGCGCGCGACGCCCCCGCGCGCGTGTTCGCCTATGAATGGTTGCTGCGCCTGCTGCACGGCGTGGCGAGCTGGTTCGTGGCGCGCGGGCTGGCGCTCGACGCGGTCGCGTTTCCGTACGCGCGCCCGGCACATGCGGACGATTACGCGCTCGTGTACACCGAGCATTCGAGCTTCGACGCGCCGCTCCTGGCCGCCCGCCTGCAGGCCAACCTGCTGGAGCTGCCGCTGCGTCGCGACGAGGCGGCGCTGGTGGGCTTCCTCGACGGCGCCCCGGGCAAGATCACCACGCTCTACCGCCGCGACCGCGAGATGGTCTTCCGCGTGCGCGACATCCTGCGCGATGCGCTGCCGCAGAACCTGTCGCTCGAAGAGGTCGCGGAGCGCCTTCACGTGTCGCCGCGCACCCTGCACCGGCGGCTCGAGGAGGAGGGCTCGGGCTTTCGCAACATCAAGGAGGCCACCCGCCGCGACATCGCCTACGCGCGCCTGGCCAAGACCCGCCACCCGATCGCCCGCATCGCCGCCGAGCTGGGCTACGCCGATCCGTCCACCTTCTACCGCGCCTTCGTCGCCTGGTCCGGCGTCTCCCCCGAGCGCTTCCGCGACCAGGCCACCGGCCGCAAGCCACCCCCATAGCCGCGCCGGCCCCTGTAGGAGCGCCGGCAGGCGCGAATGCGGCCTCGCCACCACGCGACCACGCCAGCCGCGGGCGCTGCACCGCCCAATTCGCGGCTGCCGCCGCTCCTACAGGGGGCGGCGGTGCGTGTGGGGCGTCGAGGGGCGGGAACGCCGGGGGTATCGGTTCGTGGGGGCGTCGAGGGGCGGAAACGCCTCGGATGCGCACCGGTTCAGGTAGGAGCGCCGGCAGGCGCGAATGCGGCCTCGCCACCGCGCGACCACGCCAGCCGCGGGCGCTGCACCGCCCAATTCGCGGCTGCCGCCGCTCCTACATGTGCATGACGTTGCGCCGGTCGCGCTGGCGTGAAGCCGCGCCGATCGCGCTGGCGTGGGGCCGCGGCGACTCAGCCGGCAGATGAGCGCGATGGTCACCAGGCCCTGAAACCGCAACTTCCCCCCTCCCCCCAAAACCTCCACGCCCCCGCCCGTGCATTTTGTGCAACCATCGCCCGTAATCCCCTACGGAGGCGAATCGATTGGTGGGCACGGCGAAGAACGACGACGGCAACATCCCGTATTCGGCGCTCTCGCCCGAGCAGCGGCGGCGCTACGACCTGCTGCTCGCGGGGCTGGACCTGCTCGACCAGGCGATCGCGGTATTCGACGCGACGCCCAAGCTGGTCAGCTGGAACAAGGCCATGCTGCGCCTGCTCGACTTTCCCGAGTCGATGGTGCGCGTCGGCACCCCCTTCGAGGAGTTCGCCCGTTTCAACGCCGAGCGCGGCGAGTACGGCCCCGGCGACATCGACACGCTGGTGCGCGCGCGCGTGGCCGCGGCGCGCAGCTTCCAGCCGCACTACGTCGAGCGCGCCCGGCCCAACGGTCGCATCCTGGCAGTGCGCGGCGTGCCCATCCCCAACCTGGGCTTCGTGTCGCTGTGGACCGACATCACCGAGCAGCGCCGCGCCGCACAGCTCATCGAGGAGCAGAACGCGCAGCTCGAGAACCGCGTGCGCGAGCGCACCGCCGAGCTCGAGGCGGCCAACGCGCGGCTGGCCCAGGCCAACCTCGAGATCGACGACATCGCCGACGCGCTGCGCCGCAGCGAGAACCGCCTGCAGCTGATCATCGACTCGATCCCGGCGCTGATCGCCTACGTCGGCAGCGACGACGTCTATCGTTTCGCCAACCGGGGCTACGCCGAGTGGTTTGGCTTCGCCAAGGAGGCCATCGTCGGGCGCAGCATCGGCGAGGTCTTCGGCGCCGAGGCCTTCGCGCAGATCCAGCCCCACCTCGAGCGCGCGCGCGCGAGCGAGCGCGTGAGCTACGAGTATTCACGCACGCTGGCCGACGGGCGCATGGTGCATGCACGCAGCGTGGTGGTGCCGGAGCTCGACGGCGACGGGCGCACGGTGGGCTTCTTCGTGATGTCGATCGACATCACCGAGCAGAAGGCGAGCCAGGCCGCGCTGGTGCAGGCGCAGAAGATGGAGGCGGTGGGCCAGCTCACCGGCGGGCTGGCGCACGACTTCAACAACCTGCTCACCATCATCATCGGCAACCTCTGCGCGCTGCAGCAGCGCATCGGCGCCGGGCCGGGGGCGGAGTTCGTCGATCCCTCGCTGCAGGCCGCGCGCCGTGGCGCCGAGCTGATCCGCCGCCTGCTGACCTTCTCGCGCCGGCAGCCGCTCGCGCCCACGGCAGTCGAGGTCGGCGTGCTGGTGCACAACATGACCCACCTGCTCGCGCGCACCCTGGGCGAGACGATCCGCATCCACCTGCGCCTGCCCGGCGAGCCGGTGCATGCGCTGGTCGACCCGCACCAGCTCGAGAACGCGATCCTGAACCTCGCGATCAACGCCCGCGACGCCATGCCGGAGGGCGGCGAGCTGACCATCGGCGTGAGCCGTCGCGAGCTCGACGACGCGCTAGCGGCGGTGGTCGAGGTGCCACCCGGCGACTACGTGCAGATCGACGTCGGCGACACCGGCAAGGGCATCGAGCCGGCGGTGCTGCAGCGCGTGTTCGAGCCCTTCTTCACCACCAAGGACTTCGGCAGCGGCAGCGGGCTGGGGCTGTCGATGGTGTATGGCTTCGTGCGCCAGTCGGGAGGCAACATCCGCATCCGCAGCACGCCGGGGCGCGGCACGCACGTGCGCTTCGTGCTGCCCACGGCGGCGGCGGCCGTGGTCGCGCCCGAACGCGCCGCGCCCGCCACGAGCGGCGCGCGTGCGCCGGATGGCCCGGTGCTGCTGGTGGAGGACGAGCCCGAGGTGCGCAAGGTGGTGCGCATGCAGCTGACCGGCCTGGGTCACGCGGTGATCGAGGCCGCCGACGGCGTCGAGGCGCTCGGGCTGCTGCAGCACGTCGACGACATCGCGCTGCTGGTGAGCGACACGGTGATGCCGGGCGGCATCGGCGGCCGCGAGCTCGCCCGCCGCGCGCGCGCGCTGCGCCCGCAGCTGCCCATCCTGCTGGTGACCGGCTACGCCAGCGAGACCACCCCGACCGACGAGCTCCCCGCCGACGTGCCGACGCTGCGCAAGCCCTTCGACCAGGCCGCGCTGGCGGCGACGCTGGCGGCGCTGCTCGGGCCCGAACCGGGTGCGCCGGGCGGGGTCGAAGGCGCATCGCCGACCGCAGCGGCCGCGGCCGCAGAAGCCCAAGCCCAAGCCCGCATCACGAACACCACCACGGAGCCCCGCCCGCAATGACCCAGAGCCCGATCGACCCCTCCCAGGCCCGGATCTTCGTGCTCGAGGACGATCCCGAGGTCGCCCGCCTGATCTGCATGAGCCTGGGCGAGTACGGTTTCCGCTGCGAGCAGATGCGCGCCGGCCGCCAGCTGCTCGAGCGCGCGCGCCAGGTGGCGCCCGACCTGTGCATCGTCGACCTCGGCCTGCCCGACATGGACGGCATGCAGGTGGTGCGCGAGCTACAGGACGGCAGCCCGTGCGCGGTGCTGATCCTGACCGGCCGCAACGACGTCACCGACCGTGTGCTCGGGCTGGAGCTCGGCGCCGACGACTACATCGTCAAGCCCTTCGAGCCGCGCGAGCTGGTCGCCCGCGTGCGCTCCATCCTGCGCCGCTACCAGCGCGCCGCGAGCGCCGAACCCGCGGGCGAACGCAGCACCGCCCGCTTCGCCGGGTGGACCTTCGACGCCAACCGCCACGCCCTCGTCGCGCCGGATGGCCGCGAGGTGTCGCTCTCGGCCGCCGAAGCCAGCCTCCTCGCCACCCTGCTCCGGCGCCCCAACAAGATCCTGTCGCGAGAACAGCTGCTCGGCGAACGCGACCTCGACCCCTTCGACCGCAGCATCGACGTCCGCATCTCCCGCCTGCGCCGCAAGCTCGACGACGACCCGCAGACCCCTCGCCTGATCAAGACGGTGTATGGCGCGGGCTATCTGTTCTCAGTGCAGGTGGAGTGGGCCTGACGCCCAACCCCGCCCCCTCCCCCACCGGAGCCCGCCCCCCGCGACGGCTCATGTAGCCACGACGGCCCCTGTAGGAGCGCCAGCAGGCGCGAACGCGGCCTCACCTTCACGCGACCACGCCGGCGGCGGGCGCTGCACCACCAGATTCGCGGCTGCCGCCGCTCCT
>NZ_AMXF01000001.1 GCF_000310225.1 Thauera phenylacetica B4P | reverse complement strand
CTGTCGCCGCCCGCCGCCGGCGCCGGACGCGCCGCGATCGCCTCCAGGGCGGCGCGCTCGCGACCGACGAACTCGCGCGCGAGGCCGGGCGAGAAGTGCAAGGCGCCGGCGTGCGACTCGACGAAGTCGGCGACGTACTCGCCCACCAGCATGCCCGCCACCACCGTCTCGGCGAGCGAGTTCCCGCCCAGGCGGTTGAAGCCGTGGAGGTCCCAGCACGCCGCCTCGCCCACCGCGAACAGGCCGCGCAGCGAGGGCGACTCGCCGCGGTGGTCGGTGCGGATGCCGCCCATCGAGTAGTGCTGGGTCGGCCGCACCGGGATCCAGTCGCGCGCCGGGTCGATGCCGAGGAAGTGGCGGCAGATGTCCTTCACCTCGCGCAGCTTGTGGTCGATGTGGGCGGCACCTAACACCGCGATGTCCAGCCACAGGTGCTCGCCGGCGGCCGACTTGACGCCCTTGCCGCGGCGCATGTGCTCGGCCATGCGGCGCGAGACCACGTCGCGCGACGCCAGCTCCGCCTTCTCCGGCTCGTAGTCGGGCATGAAGCGGTGGCCGTCGACGTCGCGCAGCACGCCGCCGTCGCCGCGGCAGCCCTCGGTGACGAGGATGCCGGCGGGCACGATCGCGGTGGGGTGGAACTGCACCGCCTCCATGTTGCCCAGGCGCGCCACCCCGGTCTCGAGCGCGATCGCCGCGCCCATGCCCTCGTTGATGATCGCGTTGGTGGAGATGCCCCAGATGCGGCCGAAGCCGCCGGTGGCGATCACCGTGGCCGCGGCCAGGATGGCGTACAGCTCGCCCGTCTCCAGGTCGCGCACCACCGCGCCCTGGCAGCGTCCGCCGTCGTGGATCAGCGCCACCGCCTCGCTGCGGTTGCGCACCGGGATGCCCTCGGCCACCGCGCGGTCGCCGAGCGCGTAGAGCATGGTGTGGCCGGTGCCGTCGGCGGTGTAGCAGGTGCGCCACTTGCGCGTACCGCCGAAGTCGCGCGCGGTGATGAGGCCGTGGGCCTCGTCGCGCTCCGTCAGCGTGACGCGCTCGCCGTTGATGACCACCTCGTGGGCGCCGCGCTGCACGCGGTTCCAGGGCACGCCCCAGGCCGCGAGCTCCCGCACCGCCTTGGGCGCCATGTGGGCGAACATGCGCGCGACGAGCTGGTCGCAGCCCCAGTCCGAGCCGCGCACGGTGTCGCCGAAGTGCACATCCTCGTTGTCGCCCATGCCCTTGAAGGCGTTGCCCAGGCTCGCCTGCATGCCGCCCTGCGCCGCCACCGAGTGCGAGCGCTTGGCCGGCACCAGCGACAGCACCTCGACGCGCAACCCGCGCCGGGCCGCGCCCACCGCGGTGCGCAGGCCGGCCAGGCCGCCGCCCACGACCAGCACGTCGGTGTATTCGATCCTCATCGCGCCTCCTCGGCCGCAGTCGCTCCGCGCTGCCAGGTCGGCACGTAGCGCTCGCCGGCGCGCGGCGCATGCTCGATGCCCATGCGGATCTCCGCCAGCAGCGTGGTCAGCCCCAGGGTGAGCAGGAAGGCGATCAGCCCCCACATCGCCCACTTCAGCCGGCGCCGGCTGGCGCGCACGTCGCGGCCCTCGAACCAGCCCCACTTCACCGCCAGGCGGTACAGGCCCACGCTGCCATGCACCTCGACCGCGAACAGCAGCGCCAGGTAGAGCGGCCAGAAGCCGCCGGTCCACACGCGGTCGGCGGATTCGAAGGGCCCGATCAGGTCGGGATGCATGAACATGGCGTACAGATGCACCGGCGCGAGGAAGAACATCGCGAAGCCGGTCACCACCTGCACGAACCACAGCGTGGTGTCGCCATGGCGCAGGCGGCCGCCGTGGCGCGCGGCGATGCGGTACTGGCGCCAGTCGGCGGGAAACTTGCGCAGCGCCAGCAGGGCATGCAGCGCGAACAGCGAGGCGATCGCGGCGACGAAGGCCGACACCAGCCAGGCCTGCGGGCGCGGCAGGAAGAAGTAGCCCTCGAAGAAGCGCGCCACGCCCCAGGCGAAGTCCGCGCTGATCAGGATCGCGGAGACGAAGCCCATGTGGAGCCACATGAACAGAGCGAGGGCGAGGCCGGAGAGGGCCTGGAGCAGGTCCAGGCGTGCCGGCCAGGGCGACGCGGCCGAAGCCGCGCAAGGTCGCGGGAGCGTCATGAAGATGCGAATGGCAGGACAGGCAGCACACTATACAGCCAATGCCGCAGTGCACAACCTACGCCACCGGGCCCAAGGCCTCGCGCAGCTTCATTCAGTGGATTAAGTCACACCCTCCGTTGCCGCAACGCAACAGCATGCTTGCGAGACCCTCCCGACGACCGCGGTGCGCTCCCCGTACGCCTGCTGCCCGCTACGCCTGCTGCCCGCTACGCCTGCCTCCCCCTATGCTTGCCTCCCCCTCGCCGGCCGCGGGCGGCGGAGGACGCCCAGGAACAAGGCACCCGCCAGGAGCAGCGCCGGCAGCGGGGGCTCGGGCACGAAGGCGGTGCGCACCTGGCGATACATTTCGTCCGCGAGGATCACATGCGCCGCAGCGGACGGATGCACCACGTCCCAGAACAGATGCTCGTCCGGCTCGGAGCAGATCGTCGGCGCGGGCGCGCCGGGCGCCGGTGCCAGATACAGGCCTTGCAGGCAGGCCGTCTCGATGTCGGTGAAGCCGTTGGCCGCAGGATTGCGGACCACGTCGTCGAGGAGGCCGAAGGCGTCGAAGCGCAGCACCTCGAGCCCGGGCACGCCGGCGAAGGATTGCAGGACCCCGTCGATCGCCTGGTTGAACGCCATGCTGTACTGGCGCGCTGCTTCCTGCGCCGGCTCGCCGAAGGCCGCCACCACCGGCATCGCGCCGATGTCCGGCACGGTGGGCACCATGAGCTGGCGCGCGCCCAGCCCGACCAGCCCGCCGATCACGCCGGCCACGTCCCCCACCGCCTCGACCAGACGGGCACCCGCCGCGTCGGTACCGCTCACCTGGGCGAGGCGCAGCACGTCCTGCAGGTCGTTCGCCCCCGCCCACACCAGATACAGCGCCGAGGCCTCGGCAGCGCCACCGGCGAGCCCGTCGCGGTAGCGCCCGAACTGTCCGGTGAGACTGAAGGACGCGAAGTTGGCCGGCCACACGAGGGGCGGCAGGCCGTTGGCGTCGACGTCGAAGGAGTGGTAGCGCGAGCGCGCCCCGCCCACGGCAAAGTTCGTACCGCCCGGCAGCGCCGAGGGGGCGAGCTCCCCGGGAAGGCCCAGCTGGTCCCACAGGCGCTCGGCATACACCGGACCATTGGTGAAGGTCCCCTGCGCGTAGGGAGGCGACACCGGGATCGCGGCGCCGCCGGTCACGGGATTGGCCTGACCGGTCCACGCGTACAGGTTGCCGGTGTCGGACAGGCTGTCGCCGAACACGTACAGGCTCGACGGCAGCGCGTGGGCGCTTGCGGACAGCACGAACAATGCGACGCTCGAAACCGCCATCGCTGCTGCGCGACGGCTCGCTTTGCCGGGTAGGGCCATGGTGCTCCTCCAGTTTGAGGTGAGGCTGGCCCCGCTACCCGGGTGCCATCCGCAGACAAGCTCCACTCAATATATGCCATGGCGACCGATCTGCAAGAAGCGCGCGAGGTCGCCGCCGCGGCCGCGCTGCTAGAATGCCGGCACGCCACCGACCGGAGCAGCCCGGATGTCCCGCCACACCAAGATCGTCGCCACCCTCGGCCCCGCCTCGTCCGATCTCCTTACCCTCGAGCGCATGGTGCACGCCGGCCTCGACGTGGTACGGATGAACTTCTCCCACGGCAAGCCCGAGGACCACGTCGCCCGCGCCGAGACCATCCGCGACGCCTCCGCGCGCGCCGGCCGCCCGGTGGGCATCCTCGCCGACCTGCAGGGGCCCAAGATCCGCGTCGGCAAGTTCGAGGAAGGCCGCGTGACGCTGACCCGCGACGCGCCCTTCATCCTCGACGCCCGCTGCGAGCTCGGCAACGCCCAGCGCGTCGGCCTCGACTACAAGGACCTGCCCAAGGACGTGAAGCCGGGCGACGTGCTGCTGCTCGACGACGGCCGCCTCAAGCTCACCGTGCAGCGCGTGGTCGGCCACGAGATCCACACCCTCGTGAAGGTCGGCGGCGAGCTGTCGAACAACAAGGGCATCAACCGCCAGGGCGGCGGGCTCACCGCGCCCGCGCTCACCGCCAAGGACATGGACGACATCCGCACCGCGGCGCTCATCGGCGTGGACTTCGTCGCGGTGTCCTTCCCCAAGAGCGCGGCGGACATGTACATGGCGCGCCAGCTCATGCGCGCCGCCGGCTGCGCCGCGCTCTTGATCGCCAAGATCGAGCGCACCGAGGCGGTGGCCAACCTCGACGAGATCCTCGACGCCTCCGACGGCATCATGGTGGCGCGCGGCGACCTCGCGGTGGAGGTCGGCGACGCCGCGGTGCCGGCGCTGCAGAAGAAGATGATCCGCGCCGCGCGCGACCGCAACAAGCTCACCATCACCGCCACGCAGATGATGGAATCCATGATCACCAGCCCGGTGCCCACCCGCGCCGAGGTCTCGGACGTGGCCAACGCGGTGCTCGACGGCACCGACGCAGTGATGCTGTCGGCCGAGACCGCCGCCGGCAAGTTCCCGGTGGAGGTCGTCGAGGCCATGAGCCGGGTCTGTCTGGAAGCGGAGAAGTCCTACGACACCGGGCTCGACCGCGAGATGCTCGACCGCGTGTTCACCCGCATCGACCAGTCGATCGCGATGGCGGCGATCTGGACCGCCTACCACCTCAAGGTCAAGGCGATCGCCTCGCTCACCCAGACCGGCTCGACCGCGCTGTGGATGAGCCGCCTGATCGCCGGCGTGCCGATCTACGCGCTCACCCCCGAGGTCTCGGCGCGCAACCAGATGACGCTCTACCGCGAGGTGCATCCGCTGCTGATGAGCCAGACCCACCAGGACCGCGACGTGCTGCTGTGGGAGGCCGAGCAGGTCCTGCTCGAGCAGGGCGTGGTCGATTACGGCGACCTCATCGTGCTCACCATCGGCGAGCCGATCGGCAGCTCGGGCGGCACCAACACGCTCAAGATCGTGCGCGTGGGCGAGCACCACCGCCCCGGCACGCTCGACGACCCCGTCTGAATGCCCGTCCGCGGCGGGCGACGCGGCCAGCGTCCCCGCGCACAAGCTAAAATATCGTTTTCGATCGTCCGGTCGCCACGCCCGGCGGCCTTTTCCGGAGAGATTCCATGCCCCTCGTTTCCATGCGCCAGCTGCTCGACCACGCCGCCGAACACAGCTACGGCCTGCCCGCCTTCAACGTGAACAACCTCGAACAGGTGCAGGCGATCATGGAAGCGGCCGCCGAGTGCGACGCCCCGGTGATCATGCAGGCCTCGGCCGGCGCGCGCAAATACGCCGGCGAAGCCTTCCTGCGCCACCTCATCGACGCCGCGGTCGAGGCCTATCCGCACATCCCGGTGGTCATGCACCAGGACCACGGCCAGTCGCCGGCGATCTGCATGGGCGCGATCCGCTCGGGCTTCTCGAGCGTGATGATGGACGGCTCGCTGCTGGAAGACGGCAAGACGCCCTCGTCCTACGAGTACAACGTCGCCGTCACCCGCGAGGTGGTGAAGTTCTCGCACGCCATCGGCGTCAGCGTCGAGGCCGAGCTCGGCTGCCTCGGCTCGCTCGAGACCGGCCAGGCCGGCGAGGAAGACGGCGTCGGCGCCGAGGGCACGCTGGATCACAGCCAGATGCTCACCGATCCCGACCAGGCCGCCGACTTCGTCAAGCAGACCGACTGCGACGCGCTCGCGATCGCGATCGGCACCAGCCACGGCGCCTACAAGTTCACCCGCAAGCCCACCGGTGACATCCTCGCGATCGAGCGTGTCAAGGCCATCCACGCCCGCATCCCCAACACCCACCTGGTGATGCACGGCTCCTCCTCGGTGCCGCAGGAACTCCTCGAGATCATCCGCCAGTACGGCGGCGACATGAAGGAGACCTACGGCGTGCCGGTCGAGGAGATCGTGCAGGGCATCCAGTACGGCGTGCGCAAGATCAACATCGACACCGACATCCGCCTCGCGATGACCGGCGCGATCCGCAAGTTCATGTTCGAGAACCCGTCGAAGTTCGACCCGCGCGAGTTCAACAAGCCCGCGCGCGAGGCCGCCAAGCTGGTGTGCAAGGCGCGCTACGAGGCCTTCGGGTGCACCGGCATGGCGAGCAGGATCAAGGCGGTCTCGCTCGAGAAGATGGCCGCGCGCTACAAGGCGGGCGAGCTGAGCCAGATCGTGCGCTGATCACGGGCCCGGGGCGGGCAGCGCGCACGCGCGCGCCACCCGCCCATTCCGACATGTCCTCGCTCTTCGAACAGCACCCGCTGCGCCGCACGCTCAGCGACGAGGTGCACGCGCGTCCGCCGGTGCCGCTGGACACCCCGGAATTCGTCACCTACCTGGCCTTCCTGCACCATGAAGGCAGCGCCGGGCGCGAGGCGGACCACCTCGCCGCGCTGGCCGGGCAGCTCGGCCAGCCGGCACCGAACATCGAATCCGGCCACGTGCTGCTCGAGGCCGAGGGCTTCCGGCTGAAGTGGGAGCGCCACAACGAGTTCTCCAGCTACTGCTTCTTCCGCCGCATCGAGCCCGGCGACAGCCCCGACGACTACGCCCTGCTCCACGTTCCCGCGGCGTGGCGCAAGGCCATCCCCGGCCTGCTGATCGCCGCCACCCACATCGAGCTGCGCAGCGTCGGCGAGGTCCCGCTCGAATCCGTACTGCACCAGCAGTCGCGCCACGGCCAGGCCCTGGTCGCCTCGAGCGTGTCGGACGGCGCCGGCTGGGTGCTCACCGACTTCCACCTGCACGACGGCTTCTCGCACTTCCTGCTGCTCGACAACGGCTTCACCCCGCGCCAGGCCGGCCGCATCGCCCAGCGCCTGGTCGAGATCGAGACCTACCGCGTCATGGCGCTGCTCGCCTTCCCGGTGGCCAAGGACACCGGCCGGCTGGTGTCGCGCGCGGAAGACGAGCTCGCCGACCTCATGGACGGCATGGGCCAGTCGCGCAGCGCCGAGGACGACCGCGCCGTGCTCGCCCGTCTGTCGCGCCTGGCCGCCGAGGTCGAGCGCTCGGTCGCACGCACCACCTTCCGCTTCGGCGCCGCCGGCGCCTACTACCGCCTCGTGCGCCAGCGCATCGACGACCTGCGCGAGCAGCGCCTGCCCGGCTTCTCGCCGATCGGCGAGTTCATGGACCGCCGCCTCGTCCCCGCGATCGACACCTGCACCTCGATCGCGCGCCGCCAGGACGACCTCTCCGGCCGCATCGCGCGCAACTCGCAGCTGCTGCGCACCCGCGTCGACATCGAGATCGAGCGCCAGAACCAGGAGCTGCTCGCGCAGATGAACCGCCGCGCCAAGATCCAGCTCCACCTGCAGGAGACGGTGGAAGGCCTGTCGGTGGTGGCGATCACCTACTACGCCTCGCAGCTGGTGAATTACGTCGCCAAGGGCGCCAAGCACCTGATCGAGCCGCTGACGCCCGAGGTGCTGACCGCGGTGTCCATCCCGGTCATCGCCGGCATCGTCTACATGGGGCTGCGGCGGATGCGCAAGCTGCTGGGCACGGGAGAGGACGGCCAGGCCCACTCTTGAGCGGGCCGGGCGCCCGCGCCCCCGCGGCGGGCGGGCCACGGCTCAAGTCAGCACGGCGTCGAGCGGACGGCGCAGCGATCGGGGCATCGCCGGCCCTCTCCCGAACCGGATCACCAGGTCCGGCCGGCCGCCCGCAATACCGAGGAAGGCGCCGAAGGCGGGGCGCAGCGAGGCGAGCTCGACCGGCTGGTTGAGATGTGCGCTGCGCACGCCCAGCGCGGTCGCCTGCAGCGCGAAGCGCTGGAAGCAACGCCCCGCCTCGATCCAGTGCGCGCGGTCGTCGCGCTCGGAGACGAACACGGCGATCCCGGCGGCGCTGCGGACCTGCCGCGCATACTTGTCGCTCTCGGCCTGCTCGGTGAAGAAGGCATCGAACAGCAGGCTGCCGAGCCAGGCAGGGGCGGTGGGGTTTCCGGACGCCCCTGCGAACAGGCCGTCGCCGGAGCGCGCCGCGTCGCCGCCGTTGAAGCGGATCCACGCCTTGAGCTCGCGCACGAACGCGGGATCGCGCATCTGCGCCGTGTTGCCGGCGACGACGAACTCGAGCACGCGCTCCAGGTCCGGCGCCGCGGTGAGCAGGCGCACACGCACGCCCCTGCCTGTGCCGGCCGCCTCGAGCAGCCCCAGCTCCGCGTTGGAAAGCGGCCGCGAGTCGAACTCGCCCCGGGTCGACTGGCGCAGCGGGATGGCCTCGAACAAGGCGCTTCGCCGACTCGCCGCGGGCACCAGCGCGCAGTGCAGGCGCCTTCCTCCCTCGCCGGCCTGGCCCGTCTCATCGGCCTCGGCGACGAGCGCAGGCTCGCAGTGCAATCCCATCGCCGGCGCCGCCTGCACGAGGTTCTCGGCGGCGCAGCCCAGGCTGACGAAGAGGTGGTGGTCGTCCGGATCCACGACCGGGCAGCGCCGCGCGTAGTCGGGGAAGATGGAGACCGCGCGCTCGGCCAGCGCGAACTTCCAGCACTGCGTGTTGTGGCTGGACGGCGCGAGGGTCGCATAGCGCACGAGCTCGCGCAGCACTGCGCGCGCGTCCGCCTGCACCGGCTCGCCATGGCGCCAGGTCGAATCCGCCGCCGCCTCGTACGCCGCTGCGCCGCGGACGTGGGACAGGTAGCCGGCCCCGCCCGCGCCCCCCAGCCCGGCCAGCGCCGCCACGCCGATGAATCGTCTTCTCTCCATGCACCGCCTCCGTCCCACCACCCGGTCTCCAAGGCAGTCTAGACGCGCCTGCGGGCAGGCGCGAGGCGGGCTGCTCTCCAACAAGCTCTGCACCTGGCAGACCCTCGCGACCCTACGCGGAACCGGGTCCAGCCGCTGCGGTCTTCAGTGCGTGTTCACAGCCGGAGCCGCAAGCATGTCCTCCCATTCCGGACTCCGCCGCCGTCTCGTCCTCGGCGGCAGCGCCACGCTGCTCTCCGCGCCGCTCGCGGCGGCGCAGCGCGCGCTGACGCCGAGCCAGATGCTCGGCCCCTTCTACCCGGTCACGCCGCCGCTGCACCAGGACAACGACCTCACCCGGGTCGAAGGCCGCAGCGGTCGCGCCCTTGGGCAGATCGCCGACCTCTCGGGCCGCGTGCTCGACCTCGACAGCCGCCCGCTGGCCGGCCTGCGCGTGGAGATCTGGCAGTGCGACGCCAACGGCCGCTACCGCCACCCGCGCGACCGCGGCGACGTCGAGGAGGACCCGAACTTCCAGGGCTTCGGCCACACCGTCACCGACGCCGAAGGCCGCTACCGCTTCCGCACCATCCGCCCGGTGCCCTACCCGGGGCGCACGCCGCACATCCACGCCGCGGTGATCCAGGAAGGGACCCGCCCCTTCGTCACCCAGATCTACGTCGCCGGCGAGCCGCTCAACCTGCGCGACGGCCTCTTCACGCGCGTGCCCGAGGCGCTGCGCCCGCTGCTGCTCGCCGACTTCGTACCGGCAGACGACCCGGTCGCGACCCTGGCGGCGGAGTTCGACTTCGTGCTGGCGCCGGTGCTGGCCGGGCTGTTCGAGGCGAATACCGCCTGAGGGCCCGGGCTACACCAGTTCGACGCCGTTCTCGGCGCACCACTCGCGCAGGGAGGATTCCTTGGCTGCCTCCTCGTAGTCGAACCACTCCTGCAGCTTGCCCTTGCGCTCGAGCAGTCCCTTGAACTTGCCGTAGGCGCCGCGGTGCCTGAAGAAACCGACGATCGCCTCGACGTCGCCAGGTAGGCGCTCGACCGCGAACCGCATCACCAGGTCGGCCCCCAGGTCGAGGTCGTTCTTGCGCGGCAGCGTGAGATAGGGACCGGTCTCGAGTTCGTCCGGGACCTCCTCCGGGTCACCATGCTCGGCGTCGGTCGAGTAGTGAACGGTGCCTCGCTCCAGGCTGAGGTAGGCCTCGACCTCGTCCAGGCCCCCGAAGGAGGTGAACTCGAAGGCCGTGAGAATGTCGTCGAACTTTGCGGTCACCATGATTCTTCCTCGCTCCATGCTCCGGACGTGGGACCGATTTTGATCCGTGCCGTTCTCCCGGCCTGCGCGCTGGCGAGGCCGCCGCAGCCATGGCCGGGCGTGGAAGCAAGGCGGTACGCGTAAACCGGTGCGTCGCAACCCGCCTCCCCTATAATCCCGGCTTTGCCAGCAACCCGAGGCCCCACCGTGGCGACGCCCATTTTCGAGACTTCCATCCAGAGCCTGCCGCTGCTCGGCCGCGGCAAGGTGCGCGACATCTACGCCGTCGATGCCGACAAGCTGCTGATCGTGACCAGCGATCGCCTGTCGGCCTTCGACGTGGTCCTGCCCGACCCGATCCCCGACAAGGGCCGCGTGCTGGTGGCGCTGGCGAACTTCTGGTTCGACCGGCTCGGCCACATCCTGCCCAACCAGCTCACCGGCATCGACCCCGAGACCGTGGTGGCGGCCGACGAGCGCGAGCAGGTGCGCGGCCGCGCGCTGGTGGTCAAGCGCCTGAAGCCGCTGCCGATCGAGGCGGTGGTGCGCGGCTACGTGATCGGCTCGGGCTGGAAGGACTACCAGGCTACCGGCGCGATCTGCGGCATCGCGCTGCCGGCGGGCCTGCAGCAGGCCGCCAAGCTGCCGGCGCCGATCTTCACGCCTTCGTCCAAGGCCGACATGGGCGAGCACGACGAGAACATCTCGTTCGAGCAGGCGCAGGCGCGCTGCGAGGCGCTGATGAAGGACGCGCTCGTCGGCACCGGCAAGACCGGCGCCCAGCTCGCCGAAGAGGCGCGCGCCGCGGCGATCGCGTTGTATTCCGAGGCGGCCGAGTTCGCCGCGACCCGCGGCATCCTCATCGCCGACACCAAGTTCGAATTCGGCATCGACGCCGCCGGGACGCTGCACCTGATCGACGAGGCGCTGACCCCGGACTCCTCGCGCTTCTGGCCGGCGGACGGCTACCGCGAGGGCATCAGCCCGCCTTCCTTCGACAAGCAGTACGTGCGCGACTACCTGGAGACGCTGGACTGGAACAAGACCGCGCCCGGCCCGAAGCTGCCCGCCGACGTGATCGAGCACACCGCCGCCAAGTACCGCGAGGCCTACGAGCGCCTGACCGGCCGCAAGCTGGACTGATCGCACCGCTCGCCGCATCCCCAAAAAAGGGGCGCCCCACCGGCGCCCTTTTTTCCGCCTGACTCCTACCACCAGACTCCTCACACCTGACGTCTGACGCCTCCCGCCCGACGCCTCCCACCCCATTGCCACTTGCTATCGACCCGATCCAATTCTCATTCACGAACCATTCCCATGCGCTCCGATCATAGATCGCGTGATGCCTGCCTCCTGCCCGGCTCGACCCCGCGGTCCCCGGAGCCCGCAGGCGTCCGTCCCGATCCGTAACGAGGAGTGAAAGATGGACAAGCCCTACGATTCGCTCGATCAGCACTTCGACCTGCCCCAGATCCGCACGGTCGGCCGCGACCGGCCGCTGCAGTGGCTACGCGCCGGCTGGCGCGACCTGCGCGAGAACCTCGGCGCCAGCCTGGCCTACGGCATCCTCCTGTCGGCCATCGGCTACGCGATCCTGGCCTACGCCGCGGATCGGCCGTATCTCTTCATCGCCGCGATCTCCGGCTTCATGCTGATCGGCCCGCTCGCCGCCGCCGGACTCTACGAGCTCTCGCGCCGCGGCGAACAAGGCGAGCGCATCGGCTTCTTCGGCTCGCTGCGCGGGCTCATGCGCAACGCCGACAGCCTGGCCTTCTTCGGCGCCTTCCTGGCGATCGCGCTGCTGGCCTGGGAGCGGCTGTCGGCGATCCTGTTCGCGCTGTTCTACCGCGGCGACGTGGACA
Organism: Thauera phenylacetica B4P; assembly: GCF_000310225.1. Classification (GTDB taxonomy): domain Bacteria; phylum Pseudomonadota; class Gammaproteobacteria; order Burkholderiales; family Rhodocyclaceae; genus Thauera; species Thauera phenylacetica. The sequence goes on along the minus strand of NZ_AMXF01000001.1, from coordinate 217,060 downwards.
ACGTGACCAACTTCGTCGCCGGCGTCCTCGCCGCCAACGACAACCTGTACTTCGTCTTCGCCTACCTGATGGTGGGCGCGGTGCTCGCGCTGGTGGTGTTCTCGCTCTCGGCGATCGCGATCCCGATGCTGCTCGACCGCGACACCGACGCCGTCACCGCGGCAATGACCAGCCTGCGCGCAGTGCAGGTGAACTTCGACACCATGGCGCTGTGGGCGCTGATGCTGGTGGTGATGATCGGCATCGGCTTCGCCACCATGATGATCGGCATGGTGATCCTGCTGCCGCTCGCCGGCCACGCCACCTGGCACGCCTATCGCGAGCTGGTGCGCTGAAGGCCTGAAGCCCCCTCGCAGCGGCGGGCGCAGGCGCCCGCCGCGCGCTTTTGCGGCAAAATAGCCGCCTCTCGTCCGGCCGCGCCGGACCGCAACGACAAGGTCGAACATGCAACAAGGCACCCGCCCCTCCCCCGCCAATCCCCTGCTCGACTTCGCCGGCATGCCGCGCTTTGCCGACATCCGGCCCGAGCACGTCGAGCCCGCGATCCGCGGCCTCATCGACGAGAACCGTGCGCTGATCGAGCGCCTCACCGCCGACCCGGCCGCGGCGACCTGGGACGGCTTCGTCAGCCCGATGGACGAGGCCGGCGAGCGCCTCGGCCGCGCCTGGGGCGTGGTCGGCCACCTGCACAGCGTCTTCGACGTGCCCGAGTGGCGCGAGGCCTACAACGCGATGCTGCCGGACATTTCGCGCTTCTACGCCGAGGTCGGGCAAAACCTGGCGCTGTTCGAGAAATACAAGGCGCTGCACGACAGCCCCGAGTTCGCCACCCTGTCGGCGGTGCGCCAGCGCATCCTCGACCACGCCCTGCGCGACTTCCGCCTCTCCGGCGCCGAGTTGCCCGACGAACAGAAGCCGCGCTTCCAGGCCATCCAGGAAGAGCAGTCCCAGCTCGCCGCCAAGTTCTCCGAGAACCTGCTCGACGCCACCAACGCCCATGCCGAGTGGATCTCCGACGAGACTGGCCTTGCCGGCATCCCCGAGGATGCGCGCGAGGCCGCCCGCGCCGCCGCCGAAGCGGAAGGCAAGGAAGGCTGGAAGTTCACCCTGCAGATGCCTTCCTACCTGCCGGTGCTGCAGTACGCCGACGACCGCGAGCTGCGCGCGCGCATGTACCGCGCCTACGCCACCCGCGCCTCCGAGCTCGGCAATCCCGAACTCGACAACGGCCCGCTCATCGGTCGCATCCTCGCGCTGCGCCATGAAGAGGCGCGCATGCTCGGCTACCGCAGCTTCGCCGAGGTCTCGCTGGTGCCCAAGATGGCCGACACGCCGGAACAGGTGCTCGGCTTCCTGCACGACCTCGCCGCCCGCGCCAAGCCCTTCGCCGAGAAGGACCTGCAGGAACTGAAGGCCTTCGCCAAGGCCGAGCTCGGCCTGGACACGCTCGAGCCCTGGGACGTGGCCTACGCCTCGGAGAAGCTGCGCGAACAGCGCTACGCCTACTCCGACCAGGAGGTGAAGCAGTACTTCCCCGAGCCCAAGGTGCTCGACGGCCTGTTCGGCGTGATCCGCGCGCTGTACCGGGTCGACATCCTCCCCGACGAGGCGCCGAGCTGGGACCCGGACGTGCGCTTCTTCCGCATCGAGAAGGAGGGGGAACTCGTCGGCCACTTCTACCTCGACCTGCATGCGCGCAGCACCAAGCGCGGCGGCGCGTGGATGGATTCGGCGCGCAGCCGCCACCGCAACACCTGGGGCAGCGACACGCCGGTCGCCTACCTGGTGTGCAACTTCCCCGGCCCCGTCGGGGGCAAACCCGCCACCTTCACCCACGACGACGTGCTGACGCTGTTCCACGAGTGCGGCCACGGCCTGCACCACCTGCTCACCCAGGTGGACGAGCTCGCGGTGTCCGGCATCCACGGCGTGGAGTGGGACGCCGTCGAGCTGCCCAGCCAGTTCATGGAGAACTTCTGCTGGGAGTGGGACGTGCTGCAGGGTATGACTGCGCACGTCGACACAGGCGAGCCGCTGCCGCGCGCGCTTTACGACAAGATGATCGCCGCCAAGAACTACCAGAGCGGCATGCAGACCGTGCGCCAGCTCGAGTTCTCGATGTTCGACCTGCGCCTGCACGGCGAGTTGGACGCGTCCTCGGGTCCCGTCCCGATCGAGCGCGTGATGGCGCTGCTGGCCGAGGTGCGCCGCGAGGTCGCGGTGATGATCCCGCCCGCCTGGCACCGCTTCCCGCACAGCTTCTCGCACATCTTCGCCGGCGGCTACGCGGCGGGCTACTACAGCTACAAGTGGGCCGAGGTGCTGTCGGCCGACGCCTTCGAGGCCTTCGAGGAAGCCGGCGCCGGCCGCGGCAGCCTGCTCGACCCGGAGACCGGCGAGCGCTTCTGGCGCGAGATCCTCGCGGTGGGCGGCAGCCGCCCGGCGCTGGATTCCTTCAAGGCCTTTCGCGGCCGCGAACCTAAGGTCGACGCGCTCCTGCGCCACAGCGGCATGGTGGCGCAGGCCTGAAGGTCGGAATCGAAGGCCAGAGCGCATCGATCCGAGAAAGGCAGACCCCTATCGCAATTTGCTATTAATCGCAAATTGCGATAACGTTGCCTCGATGAAGCTGATCTCGAACAAGGCGCTGCGAGACTTCTCTGCATGCCATCCCGACGCCGAGGGCCCACTGCAGGCCTTTCGGCAGCTGATCGAGAAAGGCCACTATCCGCACTTCGCCGCCCTGCGCGCCACGTTTCGTGGTGTCGACAAGGTCGGCGAGCGCTACGTGTTCAACATCGGCGGCAACAAGTATCGACTGATCGCGGCCATCGCCTTTACGCCGCAGCTTCTCTGGGTGAAGGCCGTGCTCACGCACGCAGACTACGACGAAGGAGACTGGACATGAGCGTCACGGACGTCCTCGCCCCCTGGGCTGCCATCAATGACGCGCTTGGCTTGTCCGCGCCCATCCGCGACGAGGCGCATTACGCCGAGCTGCTGGCCTTCGTCGACGAAGCCTTCGAACAGTTCGGCGAAAACGACGAGCACCCGATCTTCGGCCTCGTCTCGATCGTGGCCGACCGGATCCGCGAGTACGAGGCGCGCGTGCACCCCTGGCCGGAACTGCCGCCGTCCGAGTTGCTGCGCGAGCTGATGGCCGAGCACGGCATCCGCCAGAGCGACCTGCCCGAGGTGGGTACGCAGTCGGTCGTATCCGAGGTCCTGGCGGGCAAGCGCGGGCTCAATCTGCGTCAGGTCAAGGCCTTGTCGGAACGCTTCAAGGTTCCGATGGAAGTGTTCTCCACCTGATGCGGATGGCTTCGAGGATGCTCGGGGCGCCATTTTTCCCCATTGCCCTTCGGCATGCCCCTCGGGTCTGGTGACCAGATCGCCCCCTCCCGTTCGATAACAAAAGGCTTGCATGAAAATCGCCACCTGCAATGCCTACTGCAACATCAACACGTATCAAGGCATCCCAGTCGACAACTAGATAAGCCGTTGTCACCGCATAACTTTTTGCCGCTACGTACCACTCCGTTTCAGGGCATGTCGGACTGGATTTGTAGCCAGGTTTGTAGCTAGAATCTGTAGCCAGAGACGTAGCTAGGAAATTGATGTTGCGCCTCCGCTCGAAGTAGATGAGCTGTCGTAGACATGGCCTCGGTCGATCGTCACCAGAGGTTCTGTACGGAGGACTTCAAGGTGGCAAAGAGAGGCAAGAACCTTCTGACACCAGTGCAGATCCAGCACTGGATTCGCGCTCGCCAACCCATCGCGCGAACTGACGGCGACGGACTCACCTTCACGCTCTCGGCAGCAGGCACCGCCACCTGGGTTCTCCGCTATCAGTTCGGCGGACGGGCTCGCGAGCTAACGCTCGGTAACTATCCCGACATCAGCCTTCCAACCGCCCGTCAATTGGCGCGGGAGAAGCGCGTCGAAATCGACAAGGGCGGCGACCCAGCCATCACCAAGAAACAGGAGAAGGTCCGCGTTCGGGCGACTTGGAGCGTTCGCGAGTTGGCTGTGGACTACCGGGAAAAGATCGTTGCAGCATTGGCGGAGAGCACCCAAGAGGCCCGCAACGCAGATCTCGACCAAGTCATCATCCCGAAACTCGGTGCGATGCTGGTTACCAGCGTGACGTCAGCAGACATCGTGGGCTTGATCGCCGACTCGGGGCGCACCTGGACGATGTGCAAACGGCTACGCTCGACCTGCAATCGGCTGTTCGCTCATGCACTAGGGAAGCGGCTGATTCACATCAACCCTACAGTAGGCATCGATTTGGTCTCCGTCATTGGTCAGCGCCCGCCCGTGCGCCGCAGGCTGATGTTGTCCGAAACCGAGTTGAGAACCCTGCTGCCCGACATCAAGTCGATTGGCGCAGAGAACGCTCTGGCCTTCAGAATCTTGCTTGCGACGTGCGTACGGACGATCGAGCTCGTCAAAGCGCAGTGGGTCAACGTGGACCTGGAAAAGGGCATCTGGATTGTCACTGAGGACACGGTAAAGACTCGGCGCGGCTACGTGGTTCCCCTTTGCCCGACGGTGGTGTCGTGGTTCCGCGAATTGAAGACGTGCGCGGGAGACTCGCGCTGGGTACTCCCCGCTCGTCGTGGTCACCGACGAGCCAGGCTCGGTGGCGATACGCACGTCGGCAACAGCACTCTCTGGGCGGCCTTGACCCGCAGATTCGAAAGAGGCGGACTGGACATACGCCGGTTTACGCCGCACGACACCCGGAGCACCGCGAAATCGCACATGAAGGCGATGGGGGTGTCCAACGAGGTCTCCGAGAGAGCACTGAACCATGTGCTGAAGGGCATGGAAGAGATCTATGACCAGTACGACTACCTCCCAGAACGGCAGGCTGCGCTCGAGTTGTGGGCTGCGTTCCTTGTGGCATGCGAACAAGGTCTACCCTGGACAGTTGTCCCCCTTCGGCGCGTTGCTTGATTGGATCGTAAACCGCCCCTCCTCGCGGGGAAAGCCACATCCTCACATCCATTGGGCTCCGACATGATCAACCGCTACCGATCGCCCTATCCCAACTACATCCATCAGCTTTTCATAACGCCATCCAAGCATCTCTACGCCCTAAAAGATCGGCGGCTGAAGTGGCAGGACAAAGCGATGGAGGTAAAGCTCGACAAGATCGAGGGGGCAGACAAAGAACATGTCGTCCACTACATCGTGGCCGACCATACCTCTGCGGCGTTCTATGCGGAAATGAGGACCAACAAGACGCTGATGACGCCCATTGAGTTTCTGATGCGTGCGTGGAAAAAGAAATCCGACTTCTTCTTCCATGGCGTACCAGAGCACGTAATCGTACCGACTGCTGTGTCTAGCAAGTACCCCGAGGTGCGAGGCTGGCTGGAACAATTAGGCGTCGGCCTCATTCCGCCGTCCAGCGGCTTCCAGGCTGGCATTCACCAGGTCAGGACTTGGGAAAATGACGTGGCGAACAGCATCAGCCTCCACAGCTATCTTGAGAAGACGCCTTGTACGCTGGACAACATCTCGGTGAACCTCGCCAAGGCACTGCGGATGGCCAACGACGGCGAGATCAACCGCCCCGGCGTTCGCATGTCACGGAAGCAACTATGGGGAATGCAGGTAGAAAATAGGCCGCCCATTCGATACATGGAATGAGAATCTCACGGCACCGGAGACGGCCGCGCCCCAGGACAGCCATCACTGCACATTGCATGGCGCATGCAGCACGGCAGCGTTGACGCGCCTGATCAAGCCACCTCCCGCCAAAGCCCACAAGGTCAGTACATCGTCAAAAGCCTGAACATGCCGCGGACACTTGGCGAGCCACTCGACAAGATCCTGCGCCGTCGAGCTTGAAGGGGCGTCATGCATCGCCGTGAAGAGACGCCACGCGTCGTCGAAGTCCGGATCGCAAGACTTGCGAGCAATGTCTGGCATGTCTGAGTCCAATCCTGTAGTCGTCATCACTTTTTGACGTGCTCCCTGCCCACTAAGACGATTCAGGTTGTCCAGCGTTTATACGCTTGGTTACCCTCTACTCGGCGACTCGTGCACTTTTTCTCGAATCCGCACTGATTGCAGAGCTTTGAGGCGCATGCAAGCCGGGGCTGGATGCTCCCATCCAGGATCGCGGCTCGACGATCAATCAGCGCGTCAACCTCGGCCGGACTCAACAAGCTCACCCTGTGCGCCGTACGATTGCCGTCCTCGGTTCGCACGACCACGTACCCATGCAGCGCCACCTCATCCCCGGTCTGCCTCATGAGGGCGACGCGTTGTGCGGACAACTCAATCACATCCGAATGGTAAGGACGATTGGATCGGCGGGTTTTCAGCTCAACCAGGATGAGCGTCTTGCCTTCGACGCGGTATGCGCGGTCAACCTTTGCCGTCAAGGCAACCGGACCGACACCGCGAAACAACTTCTCGGCGTACGCAAGCGTGGCGCGTCGAAGTTCCAAGGGCATCCATGCCTTCTCCCCTCGGCGCCGCCACTGCAGTAGCAACCAGCCCAGAAAGGCCGCCAAGACCAGGACGGCCAAGGCAGATTCAATCACCGCCCCGCCCTCCCCCGGCTTGCGAGCACCCTCGCCGCCATCCACACCACCGGCCTGAGCAGCGCCCGCGTGATTCGCAACAGATGCAGGTGCCCCTGAAGCAAGCGACACACGCCCGTCGCCATCCGGTAGTAGCCGAAGATAAACGCACGCCCGATGAGTGTGGCGCGCAGCACCCGATCGCGGAACGACCTGAGCACGGCCACCTCTGCTCCCTCCCCGTAGACCAAGGTGGCGATGAAGCAACGCCCCTTGCGCTCCATCCTGCCCTCCAGGAAGAAACGGCGATGCTCGCGGTCACCGCGCATCATGTCGGCATGCTGCTGCGGCGAGTGGCGCCAACCGTATCGGTGCTCGAACTGCACCAGTTGTTCGCAGACGCCCATCTGGGCGAGCTCGGACGCACTGACGCTGGGACGCCCGCCGCAATGGGCTCGGGAGCGACCGCGAGTCATCGCACGGCTCCTTCACGGCTGTGACCCGCACGCCAGCGGCAGTACTCGCGGTCCATCAGATAGTCGACCAGCGCAGCCATCCGATGGCGCCGCGTTTGCGGCAGCTTGGCGGTCACCAGCCAGAACAGCAGCGCGAACACCAGGGTGGTCGGCACAGCGCCCCACCCGAGTGGGACCGCAAACGACCCCGCCGTTGCCGCGATGATGAGGACATCCGATTCGGCCGGCCAGCGGCGTCCTTCCCGACGCAGGACGTTCGTGCCCTCCCCCGTGGTGTGATCCATGAGGACCAGCGCACGGCCATGGCGAGCACGCTCGACGACGACGCTGACCTCGTCGCCGAGCCTGACCGGGCTTTCGATTCGCCCGAGGGAAAGATCCTCGATCCGCCCATCCGCCAGCCGCAACCGAATGCGATGAGCTTCCGGGACGGTGGCATCCCTCACCACATCGTCCACCCAGCCGTGGATGAACAGGTAGTTCGATTCGTTCATCGACGTTCTCCAGCCCGAGTTCACTTCTCAAGGGGCGCGCCAAAGACGTCGGCCGCCGCCGGCATCTCGAAGGCGGCTCCGGACGGTCCGCCTGCGACAGCACTCACGACTGGTGGCACAGACGCCAGCCGCGCGACCACCGCGCCTGCGCCCGCGCTGAACTGCCCAAGCACCGCCTCATGCGCCAACAGGCGCAGGCGGTTAATGCGCTTGGTGCCTTTCTTGAAGCGGATCAGGTCGTCGTAAAGCCGCGGATCGTCTTCCCGATCCAGCTCGAACAGCATCCGGATCGTCTCCAGCTTGGGGCTCACGGCATCGTCCATCACACACCTCCTTGAGAAGCAGTGGCGGCGACCCCGAAGAGTTTGGGCGCGTGATTCATGCCGGCAATCTGGAACCCGCGAACGTTGGCATGCAAGGGATCCTTGACCTCCAGGATCTTGTGCTTCGGGAAGGCTTCCTTCACCGCCTTCTTGAACAAGTAGGCGCCCCCGCCCACCAGGATGATGTTCTGGAAGCTGTAGCTCGCGTCGATCCAACGCAGCATCGATGCGACGGCCTGCTGGGCGATCGAGTGGGCCATGGGCATGGCCCGGGAGATGTCGTACGGCTTCTGGTAGATCACCGGATTCTTCCCCGTGCGCAGGGCCAGGTCGATGGCTTCGATGTCGCTGTAGGGCGTACCGATGTCGTGGCCGATCTCCGCGGCAATCGCCTGCAGGATGTCGAAGACGCCCCGGTTCACCGAGTGGCTCTTGGCTTGCACCAGGCGCATGCCCCGCGCGACCAGCCAGTCGAAGGTCCGCGACCCCGGATCGAGGATCAGGCTCTGCTCCCGCTCGATGGCGCCGCTCTTCCCGTGCTGGACGGCGAAGTCCACCAGGGCACCCTGCGGTTGCGCGACCGCCAGGGCCTTGCGGACCACCACGGTCTTGCCATTGCCGATGTCGTGCGTTCCGGTCACCGCCTTCTCGAGCGCAGCCTTCTTGGCGGTCAGCGCCGCCACCGGCAGCCCCACGACCAGCAGGTCGATCGATGGCTGCTTCATCAGCGCGAGCGCTCCTCGCAGAAGCGCCATGTACTCGGGCGTTTCCGTGTAGCGGTCATGCATCTGGGTCGCACGAAAGGTGTCTGCCGCCAGTTCGACTTCCGGCCCCACCTCGTAGAAGAGGCCATTGATCGGGACCGCCACCGTCTTGCGCCGTTCGTAGCCCGGCTGGACGGATGGCTCGCGCATGCTCGGATAGGCGACCGACGGGAAGCTGGCGCAGCGAATTTCGTTGCCGGACACGCTGGTGACGTACTTGGTGTTACCGAAGCCGACGTCGACGGCTCTGACGACAAAGTCCATGAAGAGCTCCTATGTGGGTTCGAGACTGGCCAGCATCGGTTCAGCGATGCCGGCGTTCCACACGGAAATCGCGGGGGAAAGCTCCGTTCTCGCAATCAGCTCGGACTGTGCTCGCAACCGGTTCGGGTTGAGCCTCAGCCCCAGTCGAACGCATCCGACCGTGCAGTCCCACGGGCTCCGTGTCGGACTACGGTCTCATTGGAGTTGTCGTGGTCAAGACCGCATTTTCAGCGGCGAGGCGGCCACGTCCGGCCGCAGAGCCTCGAAACCCTCACGGTGGCAACCAGAGGCCAGGCAAAGCGATGTCAAGCCCTTGCGCCACCTTGATCAGGCGGTCTTTCGAAAAATAAGCGCCCCTCACGTTGCAATTTCAAGCGCCACCCGCAAACCCGGCTGTTTCGGCGCGAAGTGGGTGGTTGGGAAGTGGCCGCCGTTGACGCGAGCGGGGCCAGGGTGTGAACTACAGGCTCCCGAGGCCTCCTGGCCTGCTCCATCGCGGAGCGAAAGGCGTTGCGGTCGTTACCCGCCTCTTCAAGTCCCGACCTCCGAGTCGGGCTCGGCATGGTCCCTTGAGTCCACGCCCGAAGCAGTTCAACCCGTAGAGCAACGCATGGCATTGCTGGCAGTCGTCTGCCAGACGTTCCCCGAGAACGAGCCCTGCATTCGAGCAGTTCACCCGGCCGGCACCCGATGCCGCGCCACTGTTCCCGTCATCCCTTCGAGCATGCGCACTTCGCGCAGCACACGGCTGTGTTGATCCCTCGTTGGATTCCCCGTGTGCCCCCGCTCGTGAACCTGACACCGCCCTGGACTTTCGGTCAGGGGTGGACCTCATGCAGGTGGATGGCGCTACGTACCGAGGACTGATCCCCCAGTGGCGCACAAGGCAGGACCTTCGCGCTGATGTTGCCCGTGCCCCCTGAGGCCGGACCTCATCCCAACCCCCGACGAACGCAGAAATGCGGATGCGGGACGGATCACCGTGTTCATTTTTAAGACTGACCGAGCCGGAGCGCCGATTGCGCTGACCGGCAAACCCTTGAGGTAGGCGTGGCGTGCTCGTGGCCGCACATCCCGCCCATGGCAGTTGACCACGCATCGCCAGCGCAACGGAATCCGCGCGGGCGATGAGCGAACGGATTCCTCCCCATTTGCGCTGTGCGCCGCCGGGACGGCACACGGCTCCTTCACCGGAGAATTGCCATGTCCAGTTTCAATGCACACCACGCCCCCCGCCGCGTTCAGGGTTCCCCCGGCGCGTGGCGCGATGCCCACCACCAGCCGCCACGCCGCCAGGAACAGGCCGCGCGAACGCCCGCCGAGATCCTCCAACGCCATCGGCCGGGACGGACCGACCCGCTGCGGGTGCTCGATCTGCTGATCGAGTTGTTCAACGCGGAACACACGGCGCTGGAAAAAACCGTGTCGCACAAGACGCGGCAGGAACGCGCCGACTTCCTGCGCCGCTTCTTCCGCGACCTCAGGAACAAGGCCAACTTCGCCACCGTGCCCGATCCACGCAACCTGGGTGACCGCCATGTCCGGGCGATGGTCGAGGTCTGGCAGCGGGAAAGGCTCGCCCCCGCCACCATCCAGACCTACCTCAGCTTCCTGCGTGGCCTTGCCCGCTGGCTGGGCAAGCCGGGTTTCATCCGCAAGCCGGCCTACTACGGCCTGGCGCCGGCCGAGTATCAGCGCCATGAGTATGCGCAACGTGACAGGAGCTGGACCGCTGCCGGGATCGACATCGACGCACTGGTCGAGCGGGTCAGCGCGTATGACCGCTACGTCGGTGCGTCGCTGCGCCTGATCCGCGCATTCGGCCTGCGCCGCAAGGAATCGGTGATGTTCCGCCCCCACCTTGGCGTGGTGCCGTTCGAAGCCACCGGGCTCCCGACCGAAGAAAGACAGGCCGAGCACTATGTGCGGATCAAGGAAGGAGCGAAGGGGGGAAGGCTGCGTTTCGTTCCGGTGGACACCGAGCAGCGCATTGCGGCACTGGCGTTCGCCCAGGCGGTCGTCCAGAGCAGCGATGCGCACCTGGGCGACCCTCGGCACAGTCTTAAACGCAATCTGCGGCGTTTCGACTACGTGATGGCTCGATTCGGCATCACGGCGGAAGGACTGGGAGCGACGGCGCATGGGCTGCGCCATGAAGCGATGATCGATCACTACAGCGGCAAGGCCGGCGTCGAGCCGCCGGTGCGCGGTGGCGGTGACGCATCTGACGAGGTGGACGCGGCTGCGCGCCTCTCGGTCGCCCGCCTGGCCGGGCACAACCGGGTCAGGGCGTCTGGCGCCTATTTAGGTGGGCTACTGGCGCAGCGAGCGGCGCCGAGGTCACAGACGCAGGGCAAGATGCCCGGCGCATCCGGTGACGAAGGGCTGCCCGAGGAGCGTTGAGTCAGGTCGGTATGGTCCGCCCACAACGAAGACGGGGCTTCGCGGCCCTGTCTTTTTCGCTACGGATCACCGGGCCCCATCCGTGCGGCGGCGTAGTCCCTCGCGGTAGAGGATCGCACCGATGCGGCAGAGCAGCGCTTCATCGTCCTCGGAGAGTTCGAAACTGTCCATCCAGATGGCCAGTTGAACGATGGCATCGTCAATCGCTTCGGCACTGCCGACGATGTCCAGCAACTCGGCGTGCGCCTCGAATTGCTTGATGATGGGGTGGTCTTGCGTCAATCTGCCACCCGCAGTGCGGCCAACTCGGGCGCTTCGGCGCCGCACGCCACGTCCCGAGCCCGTGAGGCGGCATACTCGCGAATACCCGACAGGACATCCCGCTCGACGCCTTCCAGCAAATGCTGCGGGATGGTACCTGCCGAGAGGTCTTTCAAACGGCCCATAGCCTCCCCCTTCTTCGAGGTTAATGCGATACCGATTCAGCATACCCCTGAATGCGAGGGTGAGGAAGTGACGCTATCCGCTTCCTTCACGTTCCAGGTCCTCATGCCGTGCCCTCCCCTTCGGCCTCCTCCGGTTCCTGCCCCGCTTCTCCGGCCCCGTGTGCATCGGCCATCACGCAACCGAAACGCGCCCAGGTCTTCGGATCGACCTCGATGGGACCGGCCCGCTTGCTGTCCAGATTGACCACCACGCCGTGCTGGCCGAGCCGCCCTTTGGAGAACAGTTCGTAGAGCAACTGCGCGGCGAAACGCACGGCCACGTCGTTGATGAACAGCCCTTGAGAAGCGAGCGACATGCGGACAGAGCAGGAGGGGCGGTTGTCGTCGGGGACGCTGGCGTCCAGCAATTCCGGGAACAGTTCGGTGACACAAGGCAGGCGCGGGGCATTTTCGCCTTTCGTCCGGTGCAGTCCTTGCCCGAGCACCACCTGGGCACTGGCCTCCGTGTTGCCAAGGTCGAGCCAGTAGCGGTAGCGGCCGCCCCCATCGAACACCGCTTCGTGCAACGTCCGCCGTGCCGACCGGCTGTCGACGCAACTCACCAGGATGTCGGCGCTCGGCGGCGAATAGCGATTCGGCCGGAATACCTCGTAGCGCATCGGATGCGCGATCCAGTCCAGTCCGTAGAACTGGTTGAGGCGATGGATGGTCACGATAGCCTTGTGGCGCCCGATGTCGGCACGGCTGTAGAGTTGCCGGCCCACGTTGGCCTCGCTCACCCGGTCGTCGTCGAAGGCGGCGACGTGCAGGCCGTGGGGGTGGCCGAGGGCCTTTATCGCAATGTCGAGGCGGGCGAGACAGGCTGCCATCTGGGCGCCGTTGCCGCCCACGCCCACCAGATGAACGCCGACACGACGGTCGAGCAGTTCGGGATCGATCAGGTGTTCCACGGTCCGAGCCTCCTTTCCTGGCAGAAAGCCAGTATCCGGCGCAGGAAGCCCGGTTCAAGGTCGGGATCGTTACCCGTTGGCGCGACAGCGGCCTGCCACGGATGGGGCAAGGCACGGAAGCGGCCATTGACCACCAGCCGGAACTCGGCGCGGGGCGCGGGGTGATGCAGGTAGCCAAAGACACCGGCCACCTTGATGCCCACATCGTCGCGGTCGTCCACAGCGGACCAGAAGGGCCTGCCGTAGCCGTGGGTGTGCAGGTCGACGGCCAGCGTCTCGTCGGCTTCCATCGCCGGGACGCGGTAGTCGATGCGGTCGGGTGACGCGGCGGCAGGTTCGCACAGCGCCATCCGCAGGCGCCGGGTGCGCCGCGAGTAGATGAGCGCCCCCGCGACTTCGTTGGGCAGGCCACGCCGCCCTGCTTCGATGAAGTCCTCGATCAGCTTGATCGGCAACACGCCGAAGCCGAACGTGAGCCGCTCGTCGACAGCCCCGTAAGGCAAGGGAATCGGCAAGGCGGGCGACAGCCGCTGGATGCAATCCAGCCAGTCGAGCTTGGCCTGCACGAACACGCCGTTGGCCGCGAGGATGATCCGCTGCCCGTTCGCCATGTCGGGCAAAGGGCCGAAGCGCGGGGCGGCGAGTACTGGGCAGGCCGCTTGCAGGGCGAGGTCGCGCACGTCCATCACGCGCCCTCCTTCATGCCCAGCAGCCCGCCCAGGGTGGTTTTCACGTCCACCAGCACCCGCTCGGGAAAGCGCCGGAACCGTCCATCGAGCATGTCCTTCCAGAAGGCGTAGGCGCCGCCCCGGTAGCGGACCAGCTTTCCTGCGCCGTTCGGGTGGGTGAAGTAGGAGCGCATGAAGGCATCGTTCCAGGTGGCGATCTTCTCCACGGTGGTGCCCTCGGGCACCGGCGCGTTCCCTTGGCAAATACTGCCTTGCGCGTTCACGTTGAAGTACGGGGCCTGAAATAGCGCGGTCGTCGGGGTTGGACGGCGGGCGCCCTTGACGGCCCACACCTTCCAGACCCGGCTCGACGCCGCGAAGACCAGCCCTGGATGGGCGACGGTTTCGCCGCGCTCAAGACCGCCAAAGCCCTCGGCATGCTCCCTGTCGACGCGGAATGCGATGTGGCGACGGGCTGGCGGCACCCACCAGACGATCAGGTCGCCCTCCATGTAGAGCACGGTTTCGGGAAGCAAGCCGCCATGGGCGGCGCGCTTCAGCAGGGCGCGGGCCAGTTCCATCGCCGCGCGGGGCGTCATGGCCTGACCGGCACCGATGACCGGCTCGCCGTCGACTTCCTCGATGTCGTGGACCGTAGCCAGCGCACTGCCCTGCTGGCCGTCGTAGATCAGGACCGCTCGGCGCAGATGGACGGTGCCGGTAGTGGGCGCCTGGATGAAAAACTCGGCTTCGTTCATGGTCGTTGCCTCCATCACCAGTCTCCCGCCGAGAGCCGATGAATCAAGGCGTCGATGCGCCGGATGGCCTCGAAGCGACCCGCCATCGCCCGCTGCCATGCGGCGAAGGCGCCGGGGTCGCCCAGCTGCACCTGGAACTCCCCCATCGTCTCGCAGTATTCGCCCTGGTGGGCGAGGTTCAGGAGGTCGTCGTAGATGCGTGTCGTCACGTCGCCCTCGGTCCAGGACAGCACCGCGCCGAAGCCGACGAACTCGCCATCGGTGTCCGGCCGGAAGGTGTCGTCGAGGTCCAGGCTCGCCAGCGCCAGCGCGTCCTCGGCCACCGCCCTGACGGTCTGGTCGCCGGGGGCGCGCAAACGCTTGACCGCCCGGCGCAGGAAGCGGGCGCACAGCGGCAGTTCCAGCCCGCGCGGCCAGCGCCGCGCCCAAGCCGGGTAAGCAGCTTCGAGGCTGGCCTTGCTGACCATCTCCTCGCGCATCGCTGCGCGGGCCTCCTCGTCCTCACCGCAGTTCATATCGAGGGCAGTTTCCTCGTCGTCCTCGCCGCACCAGTAGAGGTAGGTCACTACGTCGCAGGCGATGTCCGGGGTGAAGAGCGGATAGACCCAGGCACTCTGGCGGCGCAGCACATGCAGGACCACGGGGCCAAGGCCCGGCACCCGCCGGCTCAGCGCCGCCAGCCCCTCGCCCACCACCCACTCCTGCTCGTGGTACTCGCCCCAGGAAGCCTCGACGGCCCCCACGTCGAATTGGCGTTTCGGGTGGTTGGTGAAGGTGCTGTAGCAGTCGCCATCGCGGGAGAGCAGATGCAGGCCGAAGCGGGGGTTCAGGCAGTGCAGCGGCCCGATCTGGCGCTTGATCCAGCGGTCGAGGGCCTGCTGGCAGGCACTGAGGGAATCCGACCACGTGGCCGGGATGTCCGCTTCGTCGAAGGCCTCGGCCTCGATCAGGAAGCGCGACACGGTCGCATTGGCCGCGAGCAGCGGCCCCGGCGCGATAGTACGGGGCACAAGGGCGCCGATGCGCGGCAGGGCAAGCGCCGTCATGGCAGCGGCGCCAGCATGTCGCTGTCCGGCAGCACGCGGGCCGCTTGGCGTTCGCCCCTATGGCGCATGGATTGCAGCACGAAGGCGCCCCACGCGCCGCCGCGCTGCTGCGAGCCGGGGCGGGCAAGCGCACGGGCGAGCTTGCCGCGCACGTCGGTCGCGCCTTTGGCCTCGGCCTCGACATCGGCCTTGAGGGCAGCAAGGCGGCTTCCCTCGCCGCTGGTGCAGCCCTTGGTGCCCACGGCCTTGCGGAAGGTGTATTCCTGCACACCGCCCGCCACCTCGCCGGCCTCGATCTCGGCGCTGATGAGTTCGGGGTACTGGGCGCTGTAGAGGTCGCGGACCTCGCGGGGCGTCATGCCCGGCACGTCCGGCAACGCCACGCCGTTGTAGCGGAAGACCCGCTGGATTTCGTTGATCGCAATCGTCATGATTCGGCTCCTGTCGTCTGGTGCCTCCCACCGGAAGGCCCCTTGCGATCAGTCTCTCGCCACCCTGCCCGCTTTCAAGGCCACGCCTTAGCCGAACAGGTCGTAGGAGCCGCCGCCGGCCGCTGCCGAGGCGGCTGGCTGTGCCGCGCCGGCAGCGCCATCCCCGCCCTCCTCGCCCTCGTCGGCGGGTTCCGGCATCGCGGCCTTCGCCACGCTCGGAGCCTTGGCCGGGGTGGCGGCGGCAGCGGGTTTCGCCGCCTTCGTCATCGCTTCGCCGGCCTTCTTGGCGGAGGCCGCCTTGGCTGCCTGCAGCACTTCCTGGGTGGCCTCAGCCTGCGCCGAGAGGCTCTGGCGAACCTCCCGGTAGCCCTTCAACACCCCCACGAACTCGGCATCGAACTCTTCCGGCGTCGCGGTGAGGCTCAAGGCCTTGGTCAGGGCCGGTTCGTCCACGTCCTTCTTGGGCTTGGGGATCACATTGATCGTCATGCGTCCGCTCTTGTTGTCGGCGCTGATCACCATCGTCAGGGTGGCGCTGGCGGCCAGCGCATAGAGTTCCTCGAACATCGTCATGTCACGCTCCTTCAAAGAGAAATGCCTTCGAGACCATGCTACGAAGGCATTGGGGGTTTTCCAGTGGGCGCGGCTCAGGCTGCGAGGAGCTCGTCCTCGACGCTGTCGTCGGATGCTTCGACGGCGGGGCTGACGGATGCCTCGCTCGTCTCGGCGATCAGCCCGGAGGCGGTGGGCTTCCTGGGGTACTGCATGACGGCAGGCACGGTGCCGTCGTACGCGAAGCCCGGCACGGCGAGCAGCGATTGGATGAAGTCGCCCTTCTTCTTCGCCCGTGCCAGCTTGAAGGCGGCGCCCATCTTCTGTTTCAGCCCCACCTCCCCGGCCAGCGACTCCAACTCGCTCATGGTGAAGAGTTCGAGGAACTCGGCGTTCCATTTGAAGTGCTTTCGCTCGTCAACGTCGAGATAGCTCAGCATGGCTTCCAGGTCGCGCGGATTCACTCCGAAGGCCGCCGAGGCGGTGACCGCGAGCATCAGTTGCTCTACGTGCTGTGCGCCGATGGCGTCCGCCTCGGGCAGGGCCGCCGCGAAGTCCAGCCGTTCGAGCACCCACGGCCCGGCGATGCGTTTGGCGGCTGCACCGAACTCGCGGGTACGCACGTCGCCGGTACGGCCGCAGCGGGCCAGCGCGATCATCACGCGCCGGTTGCGCTCGGGTTGGGCCATCAGTTCCCTCGCCGCCCACTTGCGCCATTGGGCTACCCGGAAGTCCTTCACCCGCTGCGGCGTCTGGTTGCTGGGCGCCGGCGCGGTCCTGGCCGGCGCTGGCGCAGCCGCTTTGCGGGCCGATGCCTTGCCGATCGTCTTGGGCGCCTTCTCCGGCGCTTGCGGCATGTCGTCGCGCCGTGCCTTGCGCCAGGCAGCGACCTTCTGGCTGTTGCACCCGGCATCGAAGCACAGAGAGGCGGTGACCTCCCCCAGGCTGCCCGGCAGGGCCGATACCGCGCAACCGAACGCGGCGCACCCCTTGCACGATCCATACTGCTGCGGGCCGACGCCGAGCGCGCCGTCTTCGGTCACGGGCAGCGGGGTGAAGCCGTCGGAGGCCCTGACGATGCGCACCATGGGGTACTGTTCGCGCAGCCCCTGCGCCTTCGCCTCGATGGCCTGCGTGGTGAGTTCGTCGTAGTGCGTGGGATGCTGGCAATAGCCTTCGCCCAGGCTTTCGTCGAAGAGGCCGGATTGGCGGGCCGAGTTATGCGGACAGGCCGAGCACTGGGCGGTGTCGAAGATGGCATCGGCCAGACGCCGGGCGAAGCGGCCCAACTGTTCCTTGAGGGCGCCTACCGGCACCTTGTGCGCCAGTACGCCCGCCAGCACCGTGTCCTGTTTGTCGGGGGGCACACCAGCCAGCAACTCGGCGTGGCCGAGTTGAATCTGGCGGTGGGTCAGCGCCTCCAGGACGGCCGGGGTGCAGGTCAGCAGCGCCAGCCGCCGTTCCAATAGATCGGGCTTCCAGCCCAGTGTCGCCGCCGCTTCGTCCTTGTCGCCCTTGTAACGGATCAGCATGCGCTTGGCCGCGTGGGCTTCCTCGGCATGCGACATGGGCGCCCGGTGGTGGTTCTCGATGACGGCGATGGCCTCGGCCTCCTCGTCGTTCAGGGCCTCGATCACGACGGGCATGTCGTAGTCTTCGCCGAAGACCTCCTTGGCTGCGCGCCAGCGGCGTTCGCCCGCCACGATCTCGAAGAGGTTGGAGTTGGGGATAGGGCGAACGATGATGGGTTGAACGACGCGCCCGGCGGCTTTCAGGCCGGCCCTGAGGTCGGCCATTTCGGCCGGGTCGAAGTAGGTGCGAGGGTTCCTGCCCTGCACGATGCGGCGCAGGGGCAAGGTGGGGTTGGCGGGTGCGTCCATGAAGACCTCCTGATGGGATGTCTCCATGCTCTCGCAGGGCGGGTCTTCTTCAAGGGCGTGCGTCGGGCCGGAGGGGCTGCCCGCACTTGGCCGGTCCGCCGGCCACCGCGTTACCGATTGTCCGCGCCCTCGCTCGCTTCGATCAACTCGTCCGCCGCCTGCATGGCCCGGCGCAGACAGAGCGCGAGCGAACCGCCGTCGTGGTGCTGGGCGTTGAGTTCGCACTGCTTCCCCCCATCGATCCGGTTCCAGGCATGTTCGGCCTTGCGCAGGAAATGGGCGACCTCGACCAAGGCCTCCCGGTCGTCCGGCGTGATCCGCTCCAGTAGCCGTGGATCGAGCAGCATGGTCAGGCCCTCATCGAGTGAGCACGGCCCATGAAGCGCTTCAGGCGCGCCATGAGCTGCCGGTGGTGATCGGGGAAACGGATGAGGTTCGGGTCGCTGGCGTCCTGCTTCCACCAGATGCTGGCGTAGTCGGAGACGAGCGCGTTATAACCGCACGCCGGCCCGTCCTCGTCGAACTCCGCGCACAGCCGCTGGATCGCCTCGCGGTGGCTGAGCCGGCGCAGCGAAACCAGCACGCCTGGGCTCCAGACCACCCACACGTTGCCGCCGAAGGCGCGTATGGCATCCATGCCCGAACAGACAAAGAAGTCGTCCCAGGCATCCTTGCCGTTCGCCTTGTCATCGAACCGATCCGTCCAGCGGGCCGTCGGCGACAACCTTGCCTCCAGGATGCAGCCTCCGGCCTCGTACATCCCGTACTCGTAGGCGACGGTCAGCGACTCGCTCAGGCAGATTCCGGTGCCGGTGTAGCTGCGGGAACGGGAACGCCGGAAACCCTCGCGCAGGATGGCGCGGGCGGCGGCATCGCGGGTGCCGTGATAGAGGGGGCGGTTGGCGGGTGTCGTCGGGGCATCCATGCGAACAAGCGTCGCACCCGCCCCTTTTGATTCAAGACCGATCGCTTGCCACACCGCGCCCTCTCAGCGGCATGAAGCCTGCCCAGGGTGCTGTGCATACTCCGAGATGGTGTCGCCGAAATTCATCGCATGGCACACTTTCAATAATCGATAACACCAAAAGGCATAACAGTGGCATGAGCAAAGGCATCAAGATGCGTTCGGCGAGGGATCGCCACGGACGCTCCTACACAGTGGAGGAACTGCAACAGCTGACCGATGGAGGCGGCACCGCGCCCGACCTGGCTTGCGACGATCCCTCGTGCGGGTGCAGTGTCAGGTTCGTCCCGCGCTACCAGCAGAACCGAGCCAACCGCATCGAGCCCGTCGATGTCCCGGCCTACATCGGCCTGACCCGAGGATCGGAACATGCTGCCGGCTGCCGCTACGACGCATCGGGCCGCTTGAAGATCATTGCAGCCCAATCCGACCCACAGTTCCTGAACGCCTTGGAAGATGGGAGGCGGGAACTGCGCTTGCTCGCGTTGCACAATGGACTGCGCAAGCACGGACTGTCGGGAAATGCGCCAACGGTCAATGGCAGCGCCTCCGCCGCCGGAACGACCAAGATGGCAACCGAGGTGATCGCCTCGGACAAGAGGCTCGACAGCTATCTGCGCACCACGGCCGACCTCCTGGTCCTGCGCGCGATGTGCGAATCCGATTCATTGCTTGCCGCCGAACTGGTGTTGCGCTTGGGCCCCAAGCGACTCCCCTGGAAACAGTTCTTCTTCGAGCATGACCGCTTCGATGAAGCTTGGGAACTGGTCACCAAGAGCGGCAACAACCCCTACCCGGTTGCCCTGGTCGGCTCGGTGCGGTCTTTCCATCAGCCCCCCGCCGGCGCCAAGTACAAGAGCAGTTTCCTCAACTGCCGGCCGCTGTATCGCAAGACAGACGATCCCCAACGTATTGAGTCGTTCGAGGTCAGCATCGCGCACCCCGATGCTTCCTGGCTCGGCGGCTTCCCGCCCGATGCCGAGATCGTCATGTTCGGTCTCTGGAAGGCAAGCGGCCCCATCGAGAACTCCGCCCCCGACAAGCGCGACCGGACGCGGACCATCACCTACGAGGCCCACAATCTGACGCTCACTCCGAAGTTCAAGAAGCAGATCGTCATCGTCTCCTGACGATCAAGGGCCTCGCTTGAGCGATGTTGAGTGGTAAGGTGAGAGGCTTTTCGCCTCTCGCCTCTCGCCTGTCCCGCTGTTCTGATGTCGTTGCTGCGCTATACCGTCTTGAAACTCTTCGAATCACCGCGCGGCCACCTCGCCGAGATTTCCCGGATGGTGCGCCCCGACCGCGGGACCTGGGTGGACGAATGGGTATGGATCGAAGAGCGTCATGTCATGACCCTTCAGTCGCTTCCTGAACGCGGCGGCCTCGATTTTGAGGAAGGCGAGTTGCACCTCGCGGGATATGCTGGTGAACTGCGCTGGTCGAACGGCCGGATCGACACGCTGAGCCGCGTTCACGTTGGCAAACTTCCGCAACCATCGCGCAGCTTCCTGGAACTACACCTCAGCTGACCCTTCACCAGCCTCCTGCCCGAAGGCTGGAGAGCGGCGCGGCCTGTCCACGACCTGCGATGTCGTCGCCCTGTGAGGCTGGCACCCAGACGCCGGACAACAGAGTTGATGCACTGCCACTACCCCCCGGAATGGCGGCATGCGCGACCTACGCTTTCAGCGCGCGCACCGGGCATGGCTGGATCACAACGCCATCACCCTGGCGAGCCACATGGATCGCTCGATGCTCGTCGATGAGAATGCACGGTTTGCCCGTGCGGCGGCAGTGATCCTGCACCCGCCAGTAATCACCGTGGCTGATGCAACCGGTGCGACAGATCAGGAGTTCAACCTCCTGCTCACTGTGGCTCGCGGCTTCGCCGTCACACACGGACTCAGGCTCGACCACGGTAATGTGACCAGCGGAACCACTTGGCGCCGAGGAAGAAGTCGGCGAAATGTAGCACGGGGGACGGCGTTGCTTACAGTAAAGGGCTACACGTTATTGCTCAGGGACACCCTCCTTGGCGCGCGTCCCCTGGCGCGCAGTGTTGGAGCCTCCCCACAGTCCCAGCAGACCGACAGGCAGCAGCAAGATCCACTGCGGCAGCTTGAAGAGCCAAGCGCTCTCGGGCTGAATGGCAGCAAGTCCAAGAAAAACCAGGCCGAAAGCGCACCACAGGGCTGAAACGAACAGTACGAGATAGCGGGCTGGGCGCGCATGGCGGGGCAAACTGCCAACGATCAATGCCGGCACGGAGATGGCTAGCACCACCGACGCCATGTGCCAGACCGCATAAAGCGTGAGCTTCGGTTCTACGGCCATGGACGATGCCAATAGTGGAGCGGCAACATCCGGGCCGCCAGCTAGTGTCCTGAGTTAGAAGTTCGCAAACAAAATCTTTCGACGCTGGCAAGGATGTCGTCAGCGGTCTTGGCCCATTGAAAGGGCTTGGGGTTTGCGTTGTTGAGTTGCAGGTATTGCTTGATGGCCTGCTCGAGTTGGCGCGTGGAGCGGTGTGTGCCGCGCCTGATGTATTTCTCGGTGAGCGTGGCGAACCAGCGCTCCACCTGATTGAGCCAGGACGCAGAGGTGGGCGTGAAGTGCACGTGGAACCTCGGGTGTCGCGCAAACCAGTTGCGAATCGTCGGCGTCTTGTGCGTGCCGTAGTTGTCCATCACGAGGTGCACGTCCAGCCCGGTGGGCACGTTGGCCTCCACGGTGCGCAGGAACTGCAGGAATTCGCTGCTGCGATGGCGCCGGTGGAGTTCTCCGATCACCTCTCCGGTGGCGATGTCCAGCGCTGCGAACAGGGTCGTCGTGCCGTGGCGCATGTAGTCGTGCGTTCGCCGCTCGGGGATGCCCGGGGCCAGTGGCAAGATCGGCTGTGTGCGGTCCAGCGCCTGGATCTGGCTCTTCTCGTCCACGCACAGCACCATGGCCTTGAGCGGCGGATCCAGGTACAGGCCCACGATGTCGCGCACCTTCTCCACGAACAGCGGGGCGCTGGACAGCTTGAAGGTCTCCTGGCGGTGCGGCTGCAAGCCGAAGGCGCGCCAGATGCGCGTCACAGCCGTTTGCGACAGATTCATTTCGCGTGCCATGGTGCGCGTGCTCCAGTGTGTCGCGCCTTGCGGGATCGACTCCAGCGTGCGGGCGATCACCGCATCGACTCGCGCATCGTCAATGCTGCGCGGTGCGCCGGGACGTGGCGCATCCAGCAGCCCCTCCAGGCGGTGTTTGACAAAGCGCGCTCGCCACTTGGAGACGGTCTGGGGCGTGACCCGCTGGCGAACGGCAACGGCCTTGTTCTCCATCCCCTGGGCACAACCCAGCACGATGCGTGCTCGCAATGCCATGGCCTGCGCGGTCTTGCGCCGCAGCGTCAACGCGGTGAGTTGTTCGCGCTCCGCATCGCTGAGCACCAGTTCCGTCTTGGGTCTGCCTCTCATGATCACCTCGTCGTGTTCGAACAGTACACGACTGATAGCAATGGTCAATATTAGTTCAATGAACTTCTAACTCAGGACACTAGGGCAACGCTGAACAACCCCTCGAAAATCGCAGCGTCTGCTCCCCCTTCTCGTCATGCGGGATGAGTTGACGTTTTCGACGGCAATTGAGGCCCTGCGGCCCTGAAATCACCCTCCGCGGCGCCGCTTTGGCGCCCGGCGGACGCACCTATGCCACCAGGCGCTTGCGCGCCAGGTAGATGTTGGCCAGGCCCAGCGCCACGAATGCCCGGTTGGCGTTCTTCTCCAGGCCCCGGTAGCGCACCTTGGCGAAGCCCCACAGTTTCTTGATCACGGCGAAGACATGCTCGACCTTGGGGCGCACCTTCGACTTGATGCGGTTGACGATCCTTTCGAGATCGGCCGTCGGGCTGCTCGGCCGCACACGCTGATTCGTACAGTCCTGGGCCCGCGGCGCCTTCTTGGCGATCAGCGCCTGCTGGGATACATACGCGCTGTCGCCCCAGACCTTGTCCTCGCCCCCGTGCAGCAGATCGGGCATCGGGTGCTTGTCGTGCACGTTCGCGGCCGTCACCACCGCGCTGTGCGCAAGCCCCGTCTGGCTGTCCACGCCGATGTGCAGTTTCATCCCGAAGTACCACTGATTGCCCTTCTGGGTCTGGTGCATCTCGGGGTCACGGGCCTTGTCCTCGTTCTTGGTCGAACTCGGCGCGCTGATGATCGTCGCATCGACGATGGTGCCCGTGCCCACCTTCATGCCCTTGGCCTGCAGCAACTCGCCGACCTTGGAGAACAGCGCCGCGCCCAGCTTCTTCTCTTCCAGCAGGTGCCTGAACTTCAACAGCGTCGTGCCGTCCGGCACGCGCTCGCGTCCCAGGTCGATTCCCACAAAGCGCCGCAGCGACGTGCTGTCCAGCAGCGCCTCCTCGCACGCCTGGTCGGCCAGGTTGAACCAGTGCTGCACGAAGTACATCCGCAGCATCGACGGCAGCGGCACCGGCGGCCGACCATTGCCGGCCTTCGGGTAGTACGGCTCGACCACCGCGCACAGTTCCTGCCAAGGCACGATCTGTTCCATCGTCGCCAGGAACTCGTCTCGCCTCGTCGCCTTGCGGTAGCGCTCGAATCCTTCGCCTTGATCGGCCGCCATTGCCAGGGTCTGCTGCTTCATCGTTGTGCGCCTCGCTTGCTCGTTGCATTAGCAAGCAAGCGCCGCGCCTCGTGGGGACTTAATCAGCGTTGCCCTAGTGTCCTGAGTTAGAAGTTCATTGAACTAATATTGACCATTGCTATCAGTCGTGTACTGTTCGAACACGACGAGGTGATCATGAGAGGCAGACCCAAGACGGAACTGGTGCTCAGCGATGCGGAGCGCGAACAACTCACCGCGTTGACGCTGCGGCGCAAGACCGCGCAGGCCATGGCATTGCGAGCACGCATCGTGCTGGGTTGTGCCCAGGGGATGGAGAACAAGGCCGTTGCCGTTCGCCAGCGGGTCACGCCCCAGACCGTCTCCAAGTGGCGAGCGCGCTTTGTCAAACACCGCCTGGAGGGGCTGCTGGATGCGCCACGTCCCGGCGCACCGCGCAGCATTGACGATGCGCGAGTCGATGCGGTGATCGCCCGCACGCTGGAGTCGATCCCGCAAGGCGCGACACACTGGAGCACGCGCACCATGGCACGCGAAATGAATCTGTCGCAAACGGCGGTGACGCGCATCTGGCGCGCCTTCGGCTTGCAGCCGCACCGCCAGGAGACCTTCAAGCTGTCCAGCGACCCGCTGTTCGTGGAGAAGGTGCGCGACATCGTGGGCCTGTACCTGGATCCGCCGCTCAAGGCCATGGTGCTGTGCGTGGACGAGAAGAGCCAGATCCAGGCGCTGGACCGCACACAGCCGATCTTGCCACTGGCCCCGGGCATCCCCGAGCGGCGAACGCACGACTACATGCGCCACGGCACGACGACCCTGTTCGCAGCGCTGGACATCGCCACCGGAGAGGTGATCGGAGAACTCCACCGGCGCCATCGCAGCAGCGAATTCCTGCAGTTCCTGCGCACCGTGGAGGCCAACGTGCCCACCGGGCTGGACGTGCACCTCGTGATGGACAACTACGGCACGCACAAGACCCCTGCGGTCAAGGCATGGTTTGCAAGACACCCCAGGTTCCACGTGCACTTCACGCCAACCTCCGCGTCCTGGCTCAATCAGGTGGAGCGCTGGTTCGCCACGCTCACCGAGAAATACATCAGGCGCGGCACACACCGCTCCACGCGCCAACTCGAGCAGGCCATCAAGCAATACCTGCAACTCAACAACGCAAACCCCAAGCCCTTTCAATGGGCCAAGACCGCTGACGACATCCTTGCCAGCGTCGAAAGATTTTGTTTGCGAACTTCTAACTCAGGACACTAGCACATGGACCGCAGTGGTGACAGCGGCAAGAATGGCGGCGGTGACAAGCAGTCGGTTCATGTCATGTTCGCTCCATTGGATCGGAGTCGAGCCAGCCTTCCCGGGCGGCAGCTTCGAGCAGGGCGCGGCACCGGCACGCTCCGGCGGGAGGCAATTTGGAAATCCATAAGTCACCCTCCCATGTGATCGCATTCCGTGCAGGCGTCGGCTGCAAATCGGTTCGGACGGCCGAGCGCCCAGGCGATGGCCTCGCGCAGCCGGGCCAGCGCATCGCGGCTCTCCGGCAGATAGTCCCCATAGCCGTGGAACTCATGCACCATGTGCTCCCAGACATCCAGCCGCACCTGGCCGCACTGGGCGGCAACCGTCGTCGCGAAATCGCGGATCATGTCGACGAGGATCTCCTTGCCGCCAGCCTGCAGGTAAATCGGCCCCAGGTCGCTGAAATCCTGGCAGATCGGCGACAGCTCGGCATCGCTCAGGGCTTGGCCTCCCTTGAGCCAGGCCGCGAACTGCAGGGTCATGTAGCCCTGGACGAGATCGTAGGGGTCGTTGCCGAACTGACTCCTGCCGCGGCGGCCGATATCGGTCCACGGGCTCAGGCCCAGTGTCAGGGCGGGTTTCGGCAAACCGGCCTGCCTCAGCCTGGCCAGGGTCATCAGGGCCAGGTGGCCTCCGGCCGAATCGCCGCAGAGCACCAGGGTCGCCGGGTCGACGCCGCATTCGAGCACATGGGCGTAGGCCGCCAGCCCGTCTTCGAGTTGTGCCGGATGGGGGTGCTCCGGCGTCAATCGATAGTCCGGCGCGAATACCGCAACCCCCAGCGTGTTGGCAAGGCAGGCGGCGAAATGATGCGAGACACCGGCATAGAAGGTGTAGCCACCGCCGTGGAAATGAAGCAAGGTGGCGTCACTGTGGCGCACCCGGGGCAGGAACCAGTGGCCGCGCGGCTCGCCTTGGCCGGTGGGGCGGATATCGACATCGGGATAGGTCTCGAGCAGCGCATAGACGCTGTCGAAATAGGCCCGGCTTTCCGCGATATCGCTGCTCAGACGAAAGGCGTGGTTGAACTGGGCACGGATATACAGCGTCCCGTATTCGACCAGGAAGGGCCATTCCGCCACGAGCGGCCGGCTCAGCGCCCGTCGGACCAGGACCCTGGTCGCGATCCACCCGGAAATCGCCATGCTGCGCAGCTTGTGTGAAAAACGGCCCTGAATTATTGTTTTCTTCATTTCACGTTCCGACGTTGGTACAACTGCCATGATGCTGACGTCGTGTTTTCGCCGCTAGAACGGAAACGACATCGAATGTCCCGCCCCGCCGCGATCATGCATATCCCATCGCCCGCCCTCGGAGCTTGCCTGATGGCCGGCGTCGAGCGCGATACGCGCGGCTGCGTCCTGACCGATACGGAACGCTTCAACTACTACCCGGCAACACCGATGGCGGTGATCTCCTGGATCTTCGAGGGAACACTGCACATGGTGGAAGAAGGCGGGCCGAGCACGCGACCGACGCTCGGTCCGGCCTTGCCACGGCTCGTTTTTTCCGGGCCGCAGCGATACCCTTCCGTCAGTTGGTCTCCGGGACCCGTGCATGCGCTTTCGGTCGGTTTCTATCCCGAAGCCCTCAGCCGCCTTGTCGGCCGGCCCATCGAACCCTACCTCGACCAGAACCTGCCGCTGGAGGCGGTCGCACCCCCGGCTCTCCTGCAGGCTTGCCAGGCCGTTCTCGACACCGGTGGCGATGCACCATTCGCAATGCTGGAGACGCAGTTTCGGCCTCTGTGGCACGGACCGGGCCAAGCCAGCCCGGCACCATACATCGGCGACTGGGTGCGGTCCGTCGCCACACGCGCGGCGCATTCGGCCGCCGGGCGTAGCCTGCGCCAGTTGCAACGCAGAATCCGCGAGTGGACCGGCCAGAGCTACCGCGACCTGCAGCTTTTCATCCGTGCCGAGGAGGCGTTTCTTCGCCGCATCGAGGCGCGGGACAGCAGGATCGCGGACCTCGCCGCCATCGCTGCCGACGCGGGCTTTGCCGACCAGTCGCACATGGGGCGCGAAATCCGCCGGGTCACCGGCCTGTCGCCAGCGTGCCTGGGCGAACGGCTGGAGAAGGACGAGGCTTTCTGGTACTACCGCTTGATGGCCGGAGAACTTGGGCGCCGGGGCTGACCGAGCTTCGGGACAGTTCGTGTTGCTCCTGTCGAGAAGGCCAGCCGGGATGGCGCCGGTGGCGAAATCACCCCGATTACCCCGGAATTTGCGCTCGCCGGAACTTCCTGGCCAACCTATGGTGACTGTCCATCCAACTCGACTGCGCTTTGCATAGTGACATTGCCCGGACTGTTTCGCCGCCGCCGTCGTGCCCAACTCGTATGCTGCATCGTCGAACTGCAGCATCCCCTGGCCCCGTGGGTTTTCAAGGTGGCACGCCGCGTTCCGGACCACGCGCCCATGCTTTCCTGCCCGGTGGAGGCCCCGGCGTTGCGCTCGCGCAGGTTGATGCATCAACGAAGCTACGGCAAGTTGCCTGGCCTCATCGGCGTGCGGTCGATGTGCATCTCTCCCACGTGCGATGGCGCTGTTCAATCGGTACCATAGTCGCACGGGTCAGCCGCGACCTTGCGCCCCATGCTTGGTGAGGGGCTACGGCCGGTTCCACGAACAGGCATGGGGCGAACCCAACCAAAAGGGACACGCATGAATCTCGACCTTTCGTTTTGGCGCTCCTATGCTCACTGAAACCTTGCAGCGGATGGCGCAAACGCTGCCATTCCGGTCCTACTCCGACGACGAGCAGCGCTGGGCCTCCGTCACGGCAGAGTTTTCCGGGCGAATCCATACGCTGGCGGATGAACTCCTGGCATCGCTTTCCGGCGATCTCACCCGCCGTGTCATGGCAGAGTCCAAGCGCGAGGTACTTTGCAGCAGGAAGCCGACTGTCTCGGTGGCCGAGTTCCGCTTGCGCCCGGCGAACGGTTACTACGCCAAGCTCAACCGCCGACTGCCACGTCCCGAGGATCCACACGGCTTCGACGCCACAGGCCTTGCCGTCTCGATGGCACTGTGCCGGGGGTTCGCCGGACAAGACAGCGGCACCCCACCGTTCGTGGCCCTGGACTTCGAAGTCTGGGGCGCGCACGAACGCGCCTGCTTCGCCAGGCTGCTGCGCGATCACCGCTATCTGATCGAGATGCTTGTCACCCGCTCCGGTGCGGCGCTGTTCACCTCCTGCCCCTTCAAGAACGTCGAGGCGGCCGAGTACGTTTCGACGTTCGAGGAACTTGAGCTCTATTTCGCGAACGAGGTGGACCCTGAAAACCAGTTCGCGCTCCAGTGCAAGTTCGGTCGCCATGCGCGTGCAACGGACATCAAGCACTCATTGCAGATCGCACTCGCCCTGTACGACGCGACGATGGGCTATTGCCTTCCTCAGCCCCAGCGGGAGCGCATACTGGAACACGGCTGCTTCGCCGCGCGCGCCCTGGGCAACGGCGGCTGAAGGATCTTGCCGCCCGGGAAAAACCGCCGTCAGAGACTGCGCACGGGACACGCCTGAATCACGATGCCGTCACCCTGACGCATGGCGTGAATGGCCTGATGTTCGTCGATGAGGATGCAGGGCTTGCCGGTTCGGCGACATTGATCCTGCACGCGCCAATAATCTCCGTGGCTGATGCAGCCGGTGCGGCAGATCAACAGTTCTGCCTCCTGCTCTGCCGGCCCTGTCGATGCCTCCTCCTGGGGGGCGAACGCGCCGCCTTCAACCATCCCGCCACCGCCGTCGCATGTCGGAGACTCGACTTTCGGCGATGAGGACGGACGCGCTTCGCGCCGGGGCTCCCGCCCCCAACGCCAGCGGGTTTGCTCCCGCAGCAGCGCCTCGATTCGTCCCATCAGGTATTCGATCTGGCGCGCGAGCACAGCCCGGCGGGGCAACCCAGGCGCCATGGCTTCCAGGCGCATCCGATCCTCACGCTCGAACTGCAAGGCGGTCACCCGGATCACCAGTTCGGCACGCAGGCACACCTGCTCGGCCTGCAAGGCATCAATCAGCGCAGCCTGCTCGGCGATCACGCTGCTGCAGCGTATCTGCGCCTTGCCGTACTGGGACACCAGCACGGCCAACTCTGACCGAGCCGGTTTGCGATCGAGCGCACACCACAAACTCGCCATGCCTTCACCTCCAGGCACAAAGGACATCCACGCCCAAATCCAGGACCTTCTTTCTGAAGACGGATGAAGCGCAGGGATGTTTAGTCGGCGAACCGCAGGACTGTGAGCGACTGCAACACCCCGCCGATGTGGAAAACGACTTGTTCCGCCGCGAATTGCTCCTCGCCCACGATGGGTGGAGAACCTACGGTGATGGTTCGCCCACTCCGCCCGCCTCCAACCCGTGTTGCCAGCCCTGTTTCGCCGTCGTCGCCGCGCCAAGCTCACGAACCGCATCGTCGAGCTGCAAATGGCGCTTGCAGAAGCGCAGCGGGCTCTTCACCATGACGATCTGACGGCGCTACTCAACCGCCGAGGACTCCGACGCGCCTGTGATCTGCCCCGTGATTGCCCCTCGTCGGCGCTCTCCTGCGCGATGATCGATCTGGATGACTTCAAAGGGATCAACGACACCCATGGCCACGCCGCCGGAGACGCGGTATTGCGGTACTTTGCGGCCGCACTGCGTCAGGGCCTTCGACCCGTCGACACAGTGGCGCGCCTGGGCGGCGATGAGTTCGCGGTCATGCTGGCCGGGGCGGCCGACGTGGACATGGAACACATCCTGCTGCGCATCCAGCACACCCTTCGATCCAGCGCTTGCACAACAATGCCGGCCCAGGCGTGGTCGCTGAAATTCTCGGCCGGCATCGCTGAGCGAACCCCGGGCGAATCGCTGGCACGGGCACTTGCACGCGCCGATGAGGCCCTGTTGGAAGCCAAGCGCCGCGGCAAGGGTTGCATCGTCCGCGCGAGCACTTCTCGGGCAGATCAGCCAGGCGCGGTTGATTCCGGCTCTGGATCGATTGAAAACTCGAGCAGGCGTGCGGGAGGAAGCTGAAGGGTCTGCGCGAGGATGCAGATATTCATCAGTGACAGGTTACGCACGCCGCGTTCGATTCCGCTCAAGTAGCTGCGCGCCAGGCCGCTTTCCAGCGCGAGACGCTCCTGCGATATGCCTTTGGCGCGTCGCAGCGCAGCGAGATGTCCGCCGAAGCGTTTGAGGGGGTCGTAGTCCAGTTCCATGGTTTTTTTGCTCTGAACTGGACACTAACGGCGCACGCCCCATGAATCTACGCTTTATACGAGCACGCTCTATGAGTAACATACACACAAGCCCGCTTGCTTGACTTGACCTTGAACACAAGAATGAAAGCGCCCGCACCAGACAAACCATTGCGCTGTCTCGATCCGCAGACGTTCCGAGTCCTCGATGGCCTCAAGAAGACGCCTTTGGGCTCTCCCGCCAACCGGCTCAGCATCGGCTGCTTCAGAATCGCCTTCCACGATGGCGTCCTGCTCATTGAGAACGGCGCCATGACCCAACTCAGTTCAGCCCTGACGCCCGAAGCGCTGCAGATTGTCATCGGCGATCACAAGCTGGTGATCGACATGTGGCAAAGCACGGCCAGCACCGTCATCCTGTCCGCAACCAAGGAGGAACTGGCAGCGGCACGGACCTACTTTCAGGAACATGGCTTTGCCATCAGCTTCTCGTGATGCAAGCTGCCCGCCCCTGGGCTGCACACCTGCAGCCGAACATATCCACAGTTTCTGTGGACAACCTTGGGGACATTACATCCCGGTGACACCGGGAGGCCCACGGCCACCGAACCAGGCGCGCCCAGTTTCGGTACCGCACAAAAAATAGGCAACCTCCGTCTGAACAAGAGCTTGCAGGACAAAGTCAGGTGCGACTCAACACGGCTGGCTGAGCCCAAGGCGCAGGATGGAGCGCACGCCGAGTACGTGGAACCGCCCCGAAGATATCAATCGCCCCATCGCTTTCCAGGCACACCGGACGCAGCAGACCTTTCAGGGTTTTGGCTGCGGCCATGGCGTAGGGCTTAAGGGGATCCGCCCCATCCCAATCCTCTGGCGAGCGGGGAAGGCGTGATCCCGAATAGGCTGCAGCGGCCACTCCCACCGCCTTCGGAGCATGGAAGCCGAACACCTCAGTCGCCGTGCCGTTGAGGCGCGGCTCGATGACCAGAAACATATCGGCACAAGGGGTTGCGAGGACGTATCGCGCCAGCCGACCGGCATCCCACGGCGCATTCGGAAACCCAAAGCGCCGAAACAGGTAGGCAAACAAGGCGCCGTAATCCAGTTCATCGCCAACCAGCGGGCCGAGCACCCGATCGACACGGCGCACCACCTGCCCGTGTGGCTCGACGCCATCAACGTGGAACCGCAAAGCCTCGTATGTGGCCGCATCGGCTGGCAGCGAAGCGAGTTTCATGCGAAAGGACATAGGTCGATACCTCCAAGACAATGATCGTCTCGGAGCCGACGCATGCAACCCACCCCCACTCACCGGAGTGCCCAGACGT
Organism: Thauera phenylacetica B4P; assembly: GCF_000310225.1. GTDB lineage: Bacteria > Pseudomonadota > Gammaproteobacteria > Burkholderiales > Rhodocyclaceae > Thauera > Thauera phenylacetica. Next base: position 185,648 of record NZ_AMXF01000001.1, on the reverse strand, counting down.
GATCTTCACGTTCAGCCCCCAGAGCAAGGCCACGAGCCATCAACGTCCAACGCGAGCGACATTGGATTGTGGAGAGCATTCCATGAAATCCGGAAGCAATGTCGGACAGGTATCCAACTCTTCTGGGTACGTGGTGTGGCCCTGAATGAAGTCGTCACAGTCTGAGCGGGGCTGCGGCGGAGCGGCTCCAGCGTTTTCGGCGGAACCATGCCACTTGGTTGACTCCATGCCACATTCCAGCAGCAAAATGTGGGCTTTGTGCTCGTGCCACCAGGAGTCGTACGCGGCGCGCGCAGCCCCCCCACCGGGAGATTCTCATGGCCACCAGTCCACGGTATCGCGCAGGAATACACGCACTGCTCTTCGTGCTGCTGTCAACTTCGCTCGCCCAAGGCTTCGCGCAGGAAGTCTGCACCTTACCCGCGTCTGTCGAAGCGGCGCCTCCCAAGCCTGTCGACTACGTCAACAAAGATCTTCCAACGGATTACCTGGCACTGGTCCTCTCCTGGTCGCCAGAGCACTGTGAAGCGCAGCGGAACAAGCCCAAGGATCAGCGAAAGAAGCACGCGTTTCAGTGCTTCTCCGACAATAGGTTCGAATGGGTGGTTCACGGCCTCTGGCCCCAGAACGGTCGGGCCCGATCCAGCCGAGACCATCCGCGCAACTGCCAGACCGTCGGATCGCTTTCCGTCCCTTTGATCAAGCAGCACCTCTGCATGGTGCCGGGAGAGGATTTGATGCAGAACGAGTGGCAAGCCCACGGCACATGCGGATGGTCTTCACCGGAGCGCTATTTCTCTGACATCCAGAGCGTCTACATGTCGCTGCGACGCCCCACCATGCGCGAAATGATGACCAGCGGCATCAGCCCCGGCTCCGGGCAACTGGTGGACGTCCAGGCGATCGACGTCAAGCGAGCGTTTCTGAAACTCAACCCTGCACTGCCAGACGCCAGCCTGCGCGTCAACGTGGCTTCCGGCAACCGGCTCAAGGAACTATGGGTGTGCCTGACCAAGGACTTGAAACCCATGTCCTGCCCAGCAGGCGGAACACCGGACACACAGCAAATCCGAATCCGAACACCCCATCAATAGCCAACTCGGGAGGAGCATGTTCATGCGAGCATCCATCAACGGAGAATACCTGCGCCTGCGTGCCATCGCGGGAACCCATGTCGTCGTCTTGGCCTGGGATTTCGCGAAACCGCCAAACCTTGCCGACTTCACCGACGACAACAACCTTCTCGGTTTCGCGATACACCGCAAGAAATTCAACACCTCCGGGCAGATCGAAACCAGCTACTACCTGCGGGGTATCAAGCGCTTCGAAAGCAAAGACAAAGGGCTGCCCCCGGGAACGCTGGTGCCGACCAGCGAGCATCCTGTTCAGAGCTTTCTGTGGGCGGACTACACGGCTACGGCCGGCGTGGAATACGAATACGCGGTTAGCCCCGTCTTCGGCGAGCCCAAGAAGCTCCGGCTCGACGAAGCCAAGGGGGTTTCGGTCCGCGTTCGCTGCGAAACGACCGCAGCACCTCACGGGAAAGGCTCCCGGCATGACATTCACTTCAACCGGGGCGTGATCGGCTCCCAGGCATACGCGCGGGAGTTCGGCAACGTCGAACCCGATCCGGATGCCCCCTCATCCAAGCCGATGAAGTGGCTCTCGCGCGGCCTGTACGAGGCCCTGCTCGCGTTCATCAAGCGCGGCGCCAAGAAGGGCATGGGATTGCGGGCGGCCTTCTACGAATTTCACTACCTGCCTGTCGCCCAGGCACTGCGCAAGGCCGCGGACAAAGGCGATGTGCAGATCGTCTATGACGCGGAGAGCAGCTACAAGGCGGAGAACGAAGCCACGATCGAAAAAGCAGGCCTTGGCGACTTTGTCCATCCCCGAACCGTCACGGCGGGCATCCGGCACAACAAGTTCATCGTTCTCTTGAAGGACGACAAGCCGATCAGCGTGTGGACGGGCTCGACCAATATCTCGGCCGGCGGAATCTTCGGCCACTCGAACGTCGGCCACGTGGTTCATGACCCGGAAATCGCCCGCCAGTATCTTGCCTACTGGGAGCGCCTCCAGCGCAATCTCACGGCGACCAAGTTGCGCGAGCCCAATGCCCAGGAAAGCCCGGTTCCGCCGCTACCGCTACAGCCCGGCACCTACCCTCTGTTCAGTCCTCGTGAGGCAAAGGAGACGCCACAGGCGCAGAAGACGCTGCAGTGGTATGCGAACCTGGCCGATGCCGCGGAGCAACTGGTGTGCTTCACCGCCGCGTTCGATATCGCGCCGGAGTTCCAGGCGGTCTTTCAGAAGCAGAACGACGTGTTGCGCTACATCGTCAAGGACGATCCCCTCAAGAAGACCGAGAACATCGGCACCGACGGCGACGTCATCTTCGCCGCGGGCAGCTATCTCGAGGAAGAAAGCACTCTGGTGAACGCGCTCAAGGAGCGCGACAACCCGCTCAACAGCAACGACTACATCCACACCAAGTACATGCTGGTCGATCCGCTGAGCGACACGCCCACCGTCGTGACCGGCTCGGCAAACTTCAGCAGCTCATCCCAGGTCCAGAACGACGAGAACATGCTCGTGATCCGCGGTGACACCCGCGTGGCGGACATCTATTTCGGCGAGTTCATGCGCCTGTTCGACCATCACTACGCGCGCTACCTGGCGGCCAAGTACCAGCGCAAGCCCAAGAGCTCCGGCAACTATCTGAAGGAGCGAGCCGATCAATGGCTGCCGCCACACCTCGACCCGTCGAACTATCGCGCGAAGCGGCGCAGTTACTTTGCGGGCTGACAGGAGCAGCCCGGGCCAGCCTCCCATCGCCTGAGCCAATCCCGGCACCAAAGAAGCGCAACTACAGCCAACGCGGAACCGATCGCTGGTACTCGATGTACTTGTCCCCGAACTTCAATGTCATCGCCTCTTCTTCGCTGCGTATGTACCAGAATTGCGCGAGTGCGAAGAACGCAACTGGCCCTGCAAGTGCGGAAGTCGAGCCCAATACACACGCGACTCCGAAAAGGGAGATAAACATCCCGAGATACATGGGATTCCTGGTTCGACGAAAGAGTCCTTCCATCGTCAGTTCGCCCGGCTCGCCGAACGTGTTGATGTTTGTGCCGAGACGACGAAAGAGACGAGCATGCCAATTGGCGATTCCGAGACCGGCCATGATCAGCGCGAGCCCAAGCCAGTTGTATGGCTGTGGCAGCCACACCGCGATGGGGCTCTTCCAATGGAGGACCAACATGCAGACAACGGACACAAGCCAAACAACGGGCGGGAGCAAGAGAGGTTTCATGATGGCTGCTGATCGAAGAGACCAATCCAGTATCTCCGCTTCGGCGAGCGACATCGATAACCCTGGTTAATGACATGCGCAGAACTCGCTCTTCCACAAGCGATGCGTTTCAGCGCCTCGCCGGGTCGGCTCTCCCGGAGTGGTCCGTCGTCGAAGGCGCGGCGTGCGAACGGCGACTCCGGCCCGGGGAAGCGCTATTCCTTGCTGGCGAGAGAAAGCCGTTCGTCTTCGTCGTCAATGAGGGGATCGTGAAGATGGTTTACGAAACGCCCAACGGTGATTCGTGGGTAAAGGGCTTTGCGGAGTCCGGCGTTTGCTTCGCAAGCGTCGCCGCGCTCGAAGAAGATGGACTGACAAGTTTCTCCAGTTACGCCGTTGTCGAATCGTGCATTCATCAAATCGACTATCGTGTGTTACTTCGTCTGGCAGGCCAGCATATTGCTTGGCAGCGTGCCATCGCCAACGCTCTGAAGTTCTACGGACAGCGCAAGGAGCGGCGGGAAATGGAACTTCTCACGCTCTCACCCGAAGACCGCTACATACGGTTCATGCACGACAACCCCGAATTGGTCGCCGCCTTGCGACAAAGCGATATTGCAAGCTACATCCGGGTGACACCCGTGGCGCTGAGTCGCATCAAGTCAAGGCTCGGCAAGCAAGGCGATCAGTGATGTTGTCACTGAAAAAGGACTTCGTTGCCCAGTCGGCAAGCGGGACCAAGGACACCAGGAGCGCAACAGGCACTTGAAACGCCCCACGCCCCTTGGGCAAGTGTGACCGCCACCTTTCAAGGCGCAATGCACAAGAGCCGTCATCAGCAGGGAGTTGGGGGTGGCGTGCATTCGAAGGGCTTTACTCGCCCTTGAAGACGATCATTTCCCGGATCACACTGAGTGTGCTTCCTGCGGACATCGTGTCTGCGCAGCCTTCAACACCGCCCATCGCGGGTGGCTTGAAGTCCAGCTTCGCTGGCGTCGCGGTCGTTACCCGCCCTCTGGTCGCCAGGTCTTCCTGGTCGGTCCGCCGCTTCGACGGCTGACCCAGTAGCTGGGCTTCATGCCCTGCATCCGGCCCGCCGGATGAGTGTCCTTCGCATCGCATCGATGCCGAGCTTTTGCCGCCAGGCAGGAGCGCTGGTCCCCGTGCGCAAGCACGGTGGACCACCACCCCGGCGCACCGCAAGGTGCCGCCACCGAGCCGCTTCGCCCTTTCCGGGCAGAGCACACCCGAACGGGAACACTGTTTCCCGTCCGGGGATGGGTGTTCCCTTTACCCGAAGGAGAACACCATGTTCGCATCGATCGCAACCCGATCCGTCGCACGCACCTGCGTGCTGTTGGGCGGTTCCGGCCACAGCCGGCCGCCCACCGTGCAGTCGCGTCCTGTGGCCGCACTGCTGCGTCCCCAGCCGTCTCCTTCGGGAGCGGCCAGCGGCGCCGTCGAACCGCGCTTTGACAGGAGCTGAGCATGCTCGGCAACTACCGCAAGCGCATTGCAGCCATGGCGATCCAACTCGCCAAGGATGACCCGCAACTGGTCAAGGAGGTCATCGCCCGTCTTCGCGAAGCGGGCGACATCGAAGCCGACGATCTCGTCTATCTGGACAGGATCGCCGACCGCTGGATCAGGATTGCTCAGGAGAATCAGGTGCGGGGCCAACGACGCTGAGTCGCGGGGGTAGCGACACCTCCTTGGCCTTTGCCATTTCCAAGGCAATCTTCTCCAGCAGATCCGGCCGTTCTTCGCCGAGCACGTGGGTCCATCTGGCCAGCGCCGCCTCGACATCGGCCTGTGTTCGCACGCCGTCAAAATCGATTCCGAGCGATCGGAACTCCTCGATTTCGGCGGCTGTGAACCGGAGTGAATCGCCTGCGCGCAGCATGTTCGTCGCTCTCCTCGATAGGGGTTGTCGACCAGCATAGCCACGCCGCACAGCCATGCAACCCCGGGGAGACTCAGTCGTCTCCCGGCCGGGGACGGTGCCTCCCTGTTTTCCGAGGAGAAACCATGTCCCCTGAGAAACGTCCCCGCCCGAAGCGTTCGGGCATCGAAAGCGAGGAAGAACGGACCTGGGTCGAGTTCTACCGGCGCGTGCGCAGCGATGCTGCGCTGGCCGCCGAAGTGCTCGCCCAACTCGAACGTGATGTCGAAATGAAGCGCAGTCATCTGGCGCTGTACCTGTCCTGCAAGGAAGCCTTGCGGCGCGATAAGGCGCGACAGGCCCGCCACAAGCGCATCGGCTTCTTCGTTCGCTGGCTGGCGTACACCCTGTTCGTCATGCCGTGGCAGGCCCTGCGGGAGTTCGGCAGCGAAGGCCGCGACATCGCGATCGAGATGCTGCCCGAAGCCGACCGTTCGCCCCGGCAGACACCGCGCGCCCTTGAAACGGCCGCCGCCCTGCCCCCTTCCCCGTCCGGCGTCACCACGCCACCCCGCCGCAGCCGCAAGGCCCGGCCCGATGCCACTGCACCCGCAGAGGCAGGCGCGGAGAAAGCCGACCCGGCTTCCTCCTGAGCTGCGATGTGCCCACGCGACCTGGCGTCCTCCGACGCCGGTCCGTGCGGCGCGCATCGCCGCTCCGCGCCCTCCCCTCGCGTATTTCCCCAATTTCCCGGCCCCGGCTCCCGCCGCGGGCTTTCACCCCCCATCGCCGTGCCCGCACGGTGACCTCCACAAATTTCGCTCACTCGAAAGGAGCCCACCACCATGAGTACCGCCACAGACATCCTGCGTTCGATCGAACAGCGCGCCGAACGCGCCATTGCCCAGGAGCTGCATCAGATGATTCAGCAGGTGCTGGGCCTGCGGACGGCCCTGATCCTGGACGATCGCGCCCATGCCGATGCCTTGCTGCTCAAGCTCGACCGCCTGATCGACGATCAGGTTGTCCGGCCAATCGACACCGGCACGATGCCACCCATGCCGCCGCTGCCGGACCTGGACGGCCTGTGGCCGCCCGGCCCGAGCGACTACGAAGTCCGCTTCTTCGACCGCGACTATGGCGACCTCGAGGACGTGACTGTCGTCGAGAGCTTCCCACTGGCCGTCCAGGTAGCCGCCGATCGGCATAAGGCCGATCCGGCCGATCTGACCGAAGCCGGCTGGGCCGATGGCCGGGGCACGCTCACCGTGCGCTCGCACTACGGCACGGTGCTGCTGCGCATCGAGGCCATCGAGAAGCCGATGCCTGTCGTGCAAGCGCACGTCGCCCGCGCCTGCCAGGCCCTCGAGAACGGGGAGCCGGCGCCGGCACAGCAACTCTTCACCGCGCTGCGGCAGGTCGCCTGAGTCCCTGAGCCGCTCGTCACTGATCCCAGACCACCCGGTCTTTTCATCCACCCGACGGGGGAGCCTTCCCCCTACGGGCGAGGGCATCTCACGTCTTCATCAGGAGTTGAGCATGCCCTCCACATTCTGGGCCGACGCGCCCACCCCGGTCCTCGCGACCGAGCAGTTCCCGCGCATCCTCGCCGGCGTGATCGCGGCGGAGCCCCACGACCGCAGTGTCCTGAGGATCTTCGGCATCCCCGAGTCCGCCGGGTCCGATGCCACCCACAAGCCAAGTCCCCGGCCGCAGATCGCCCTGAAGCTCTATGAGCGGCTGATCGAGGCAGTTCTCGCGAGCGGGGTGGTCTATTCGCTGCGCACTGTTCGGGTCGCCGACGATTTCTACATCGAGTACCTCCCGGCGCAGCGCTGCCTGTGGCTGAAGTATCAGCAGATCCTCGGTTCGCGCCTGCTGATCCAGATGACCGAGGAGCAAGCCGCGCTGTTCGAGAAGACGGCCCGGCAACTGCGAGCGCCCGAACCGGACAAGGACGCCGACTCGGAAGCCGAGATCGACACCTCGTCGCTGCAAGGCGAGATGGCCCTGCTGCGCGCGAAGGGGCAACGCATCGAGCTGCCCGCCCGGCGGCTTCAGCACTACGCCCGCATCAAGGCACTGATCCTGGCGGCTGGAGGCGTCTACAGCCGCAACGGCTTCCAGTTCGGCGCGGCCATCGACGTCAAGGAGGTGCTGACCCGATTACGGGGTGGCGAGAAGCCCAACCCTAAGAAGGCGCGGCAAGCCTTCTTCACCCCAGAGGATCTGGCCGCCGAGACGGTGGCCTGGGCCGCTGAATACCTGGGTGACCTCGCTGGCAAGCGGATGCTCGAACCCTCGGCCGGAGAAGGTGCCCTGGCCGAGCCCGCCCGCGCCGCCGGCGCCAAGGTGCTCACCGTGGAAAACCATGGCCCGAGCGCGCAGATCCTGCGCAACAAGGGCTTCGAGGTGGTGGAGCGGGATTTTCTGTCCCTGAGCCTGGCCGACATCGGCCTCTTCGATGTGGTCATCGCCAATCCGCCGTTCACCAAGGACCAGGACATCGCCCACGTGATCCACATGTGGCGTTTCCTGCGTCCAGGGGGCGTGCTGGTGAGCCTGACCTCGCCGGGCTGGCGTACCGGACGCACGAAAGCACAACGCAATTTCCGCGCCTTCGTGGACAACATCGGCGCCGAGGTCGAAGCCTTGCCGGCCGGGACCTTCAAGGCGGCGGGAACGAATGTCTCCGTCCTGCGCCTGCGGGCCGTGAAACCGGTCGAGGGTGCCCCCTCGGGTCGCCGAGCCGGGCGGAAGGGGTGAGGTGTGCCATGGTCAACGTCACCCTCAATACCGAGCAGCAGCTCTACGTGCTCGATCATGGCCGCGGCTACTCGTGCTTCGGCTTCGCCAACGCGCATGATCACGCAAACCAGATGGCCGAGCGCCTGAAGCGTCCGGATCTCGCCTTCGGTGAAGCGGACTTCGGCACCCTCAGTGGCTACCAGAAATACCTGGCCGCGGTGGAGGCCTGGGGGAAGTCCCTCTTGAGCCGCAAGACCTACTTCGACCCGGCAACCGATCCCAAGGCCGCCCGGGTCCTGGAACGGTGCCGGGAAGCCCATGCGAAGGTCCGTCTGATCCTGGGCGACACCGCAACAGGCCGGACTTGGCTCGACGAGCATGACGTGGTCGGCCGGATCGGCCGATCGACGGGAACGCTCAAGGTGCCGCTGCTGATCGAGCCGGGCGCCGACGGCGGCATCGCCGTCCTCACGGCCTGCCTGCTGGCGATCATCGACTGGGAGAGCGGGAAGTTCCTTTTCCGCCATCCCCGGTACCGCGCGCCGGACCTGCTGATCCGGCCGAGTGACGACACGGAACGCCCCTGGGAGGTGCTCCATGACGAACAGGTTGTGGCGTGCTTCTGGGACATCGGCAAGGCCGGTGCCTATGTCGCCTTCATGCGCGGCGAGACGGTCGAGCCGCGCATCTTCCAGTAGCTGCCCTCACTTTACGGCCCCGACTCCCCACACGGGTGGTCGGGGCCGCTTTTTGTGCGGAAAGATGCGGCTCCTGAAAACGATGGTCACGTCAGCCGCAAGCGTCTTCACTTGCCACGCATTGCGGATGGCGTTTCGCCCTCCCCCATCACGAACCCACCCTCGCCGCGAGACAATGCCTCATCACTCGCGCTCCATCGCGGAGCCATTCCGGGTACGCCCGGCGTCGCAGTCGTCACCTGCCCTTTCGTACCGGCCGCGCACGCGGCTGGTTCCTCCCATCCATTCGGGACACCGGTCCCGAGGGAGGTCTGGTGTTCCGTCCATCAGGAGAACACCATGAGCAACCTTCGCATGGATCTTTGGACCGTGCTGACCGCAGCGATCCGCAACGCCATCAAGTCGGTGATCGGCGGAACCGCGCCGAAACCCGCAGCGACAGCCTGCGTCGCCACACCGACAGACGCACCCACCGCAGGCACCGGCTTCGACCCACGACAGCTCAGCCGCGCCAGGCTATTGGGCGAACTCCTTGCCCCCATGCCTCCCATCGGATCAGGTGAGCTGAGCCAAGCCTGCGACGCAAGTCTCCCACTGGCCTTGCCGGCCGCCCTGGAAGCCGGGATCACCCGGCGCCTGCTCGCTGCACGGGAACTGCTGTGCCGCGACATGCTGACTGACCTGCAGGGACGTCCGGTGATGGATTCACCCAAGCAACTGGCCGAATGGTTGCGCCTGCATTGCGCGGGGCTGGACTACGAGGTCTTCCTCGTCATTTACCTGAATTCCCAACATCGGCTGATCACTGTCGAGCAGCTCTTTCGGGGGACGCTCACCCAGGTCAGCGTGTATCCCCGAGAGGTCCTGAAACAGGCACTTGCCCACGGGGCTGCGGCCCTGGCCCTGGCGCACAACCACCCCAGCGGTGGCCTGGAGCCCAGCATGGCAGATCAGCGGATCACCCAGCAGTTGAAGACCAGCCTGGCGCTCATCGACGTCCGCGTCATCGACCACTTCATCGTGGCCGCAGAGGGGCACTACTCGTTTGCCGAACACGGGTTGATCTGAGCGATGAGCACACGCATTCCTCCCTCCTGCCCTATGTGCGCTGGCCCCGGCGTCGCGCTGGGCCAGCTCGGCAACCTGCGCTGGTTCCGCTGCCGGGATTGCGGCATGGACTTCAGCAAGGCCGCTCGGCGCAAGCCCAGGCGAGCCGAGGTTCATCACCCCCCTCCTCTGACACGCCCGGAGCATCAACCATGATGCCCCCACGACAAGGAACTCCCAGTCTGTGCGTCGCGGAATCAAGGTGATAATTCGACGGCCAGGTCTGCACCTCCCTGCCATCTCCTCCCTGTAGCAAGCAGACCTTTCACCGCCTTGGTTCGCCAAGGCGGTTTTCTTTTTCCGTTCAACAGCGATGTCCGGGAATCAACGAGAAGTAGAGAGGGCCTGCGCCCTGGCATGAAAGGCTGCGCTATCCGCAATGGACATGGTGCCAACGGGACTCCAGCCAGCCGGACGATCAACGCCGGTCGGCCTTGGACATGGCTCGGCTCATTTCAAACGCTTGGTACTTCTGCATGACACGCACGTCGGTGTACTCGCCATCGACCGCGTCCTCGATACTCCGCCCATCCAGCCCTCGGATGCCGTCGATGGCCCCACCCCACAGTTGGCGTTCGCATGCGGCACCGACAAAGCTCAACAGGTAACCGTCCAAGAGGCCTTGCCCGGGAGATGCGATCTCCGCGTTCAGCGCCGCAAGGTACTCCGTTTTGCGAGTGCGCTGCCACTCAATGCAAAAACCAGCTCGATGGCAGAGTTCGCTGTGGATGATCAGCATCGTCCGACCATTGCCATCGAGAAAGGGGTGACCGTAGGCGAACCATCCCATGACCTCGCCCGGGTGCTGCCGCAAGGCAGCCTTGTCTTGCCCGATGCGCAATCCCTCCTCAACCGCCCGTCGAGCATCAAGAGGATGGGCAAACACGGTGTTGCCTTTGGAAACCGCGATGTTGGGCACAGTCGCTGCACGATCCTGCCCGGCCGAAGGATAAAACGCCGAAAACAGGATTCGATGAACGGCAAGGAAGTCTGAGTATCCGAGCGTCCGGCGCTTCGCAACGTGGGCGAGCGCCTCGTCCAACCCAGTTCGAAACAAGGTGTGCTCCAGCCCCCGCACGATCTGAGGATCCTTCTCGCCGTACAGGTTTCGAAGGTAGCCGGCCTGGTCGAAGTCCTTAAACGGGTCGAACATTCTGCTTACGCTCCCGGAGGTGGTTGACCGTCAGTGCTGCCACCTCCTCCTTGGACAGCTTTCCAGCCCGCTTGAGTGCAACGAGCAAATCCTGAGTAGTGTCTGACCTGACCTCATCGCCAGCCAGATTCGTGACCGTCTCCGCCCACTGATCCATCGAGCTCGGGACGTAGGCCACCTCGAGTCGACGCGCGAGGTCTTGAACGAAGCGCGCGACGCCCGACGCCGGGATCGCCAGCGACCGATGCGCCTCGACTTCACGATGCTTTCGACGACGGCTTCGGAATTTGACGAGCTGTCCATCAATCACCAGCCTGCGCGAGATCCTCGGCGAATCGGTCTCCGCCACGAGAGCCACTGCACCATCTTCAGTTCCGCCAGCTTCATTGCAGGACACCATCCCTCGCAGAACCAACCCCCACTTCTGGGCCGTCTCGCGAACGATTTCCTCCAGATTTCCAAGGGGACGTACTCGCCCGCTCGGGCTTTCGCGCTTCGCCTTGGCATAGACGCCATTTGCAAGACGGAGCAACTCCCCATCGCGCAACAGAGCTCCCAGAGCATGCGTCACCTGCGTCCGACTCCCTAGAGCAGCAACTTCCGAGCGAAGCACGACGGAGCCTGATCGACGCCTGATCGACTGGCGCATCCGATCCTCCAACTTCATACGAACACCCCTTGCAAGGTCACAAGTTCAATTTTAACACTCACCCCATAGAAATTCCATTTTTCCAAGCAGCGACAATAACTTACATGTTCACAATTTGCCGGAAAACCGGCATCAGTTGTCCATTCTGTAACCAGCCGTGACGCCCATCATGCCCCTTGATACTCCGGCTCAGCTGGCGGGGCCGACGCTTTCATCGTTGGAGGCCCCCAGGCGTCCAGATTGATCACCGCGTCGGCCATGGACGTCAGTTCCGGCGTCTGGGAGATGAAGATCTCCCGCGCATACCCACCCAGGCGCAGCACCTCGCGCTTCATCGCCATGAACATGCGCTTGCGCGCCGGGTCCAGAGCGCCATCGGCCTCGTCGCTGAAGAGCGTGCCGTAACAGCGGCCACTGTTCTGCGACAGGTACAGGGCGACCGCACGCACCAGGCACTCGTTCACCCAGATCCTCTCCCCACCGCTCATCTGCTCGACCCGCTTGCTCTGCCCGGACTCCCCGTCGTGGACTTCGATGACGAAGCCCTCGCGCTGCTCGCCCTTGCGGTTCTCCACCTGGGTCAGCAGTGAGACCGTGAACCTCGGGCCGTAGCTCGCCAACAGCAGGTCGTTGGCAAGGCCCGCGAGGGCGGGCCCCGCATCGTCGATCGCCAGCGCGATCAGGCCATCGTTGCCCAGGCACTTGACCAGCAGGCTCCAGTTGCCCAGCTGCGCCTCCACCTGGGCGATGCGTGCCGCTGCATCCGCCCGCTCCCGCTTCCTGTCCCGGAGCTGGCGGTCCAGGGCGGTCCGCCTTTCGGCATCCCGCACCGCTTGCAGGTGGGCGCGCTCGGCCTCGGCGAATGCAGCCTGCGCTGCGGCCAGGGTTCGCTCCGCCTCGGACAGAACCCGTCCGTCGAAGGCCGGCGGCAAGGCTGCCAGTGCCTCATCCAGCCGATCGAGCCCCTGTCGGTAGTGCTTGGCCTGCTGCTCGTGCTGTGCTTCCAGCGCCTTTAGCGTCGCCCTGATGTCGAGGCGCTCGGCATGTTCCTCATCGGTCTCGCCGTCCTGGCTTCCGGCTTGCGTCAGCGCTGCCAGTTCCCGCTCGATGTCGTTGCGTCGGGTCAGTGTCTGCTGAATCTCGCCCATCCGGGCGGCCAACCTGCCGTACCGGGTTGCCCGATCGCGGGCGATGGCTTCCCGCCGCTCGGCATGCGCCAACACCTGGGGCGCCTGCGTCAGGGCCCGACGCTGCGTCTCGTGCTCGCTCAGTTGCCGCTGGACATCCGCCTTGTCGGCGGACAAGCGCCGGATCGCCCCCTGGGCGCTGGGCATCAACCCCTGCGCCTCGCGGGCGTCGCCCAGGAGCTTGCACCGCCCCTGCAGGTCGGTCCCGGCGCAAGGCACCTCCCGTGCGAGCCCGAACCGGCGCGCCAGATCCTCCGCCCTCAGAGCGGCCTGCCCCGCCTCACGCTCGATCGCCTTCAGGCGCTGCCTGGCCGACTCCCATGCGGCCGTGCATCGGCTGAGTTCCTGCACCTGATGGCGTGCAGACTGCAACCGCTCGGCGCGGCGGGCCGCCACGGATTCTGCCAGCGACAGCCGACGGCCTGCGCGCCGCACTGCCGCCTCGCCCAGAAGCACCGTGTCGCATTGCCGACGCTGGCGGTCGAGGGTCTGGAGTTGTGCCGACCGTTGCGCCTTGCGGTGGGCGATGCGCTGTTCGAGGCGCACCAAGCGTTGTCGCTGAGCTTGCGCCTGGTCGGCGATGACCTCGATCACCTGTTTGCCCGTGCCGATCAAGGCACTGCGCTCGCCATTCAACTGGGTGCGCCGGGCTTCGAGGCCCCGCGCCTGATCGAAGACCGCTTGCTGGCGGGCCAGATGCGTGTGGGCAGCTTCCTGCACACGCAGGGCCTCCACCCGGGCACGCGCCTGTGTGGCGATGCGCGTGCCGGTGTCTCCCAAGGACTGGTACTCATCCTGCAGGCGCAGGAGCTGTTCGTCCAGGCTCGCCTGTTGCTGGCGCATGGCGACCAGACCAGCCTTCAGCAGGTCGACCACCTGCGCAGCCTTCTTCCCTTCGTTCCGGATGTGCTCCTGCCCCAGCAGGTCGGCGAGCAGGGTTTTGATCTCGCTGTTCTGGTAGGCGCTCAGCTGGCGCTTGCCCTGGGCACTGAAGGCAGAGGTGAAGAAGGTCTCGGCGCTACCCAGCAAGTGTTCGACACAGCGGTTGTAGGTGCCGGTCTTGCCATCGGACAGGGTGCCATCCGGCAGCACCACCGTAAGCGGTAACCGAGCGGCGTTCTTGCCTACTTCGAGCGCGGGTGGAGATCGGATCGAAGCGGATTGGCCGCGAAGTGTTGCTTCCACAGCCTTGGGGTGAGTTGCGCGACATCGGCGGCAGGGTGCTGGCCGACGCGCTGGAGCACATCGACCAGATAGGCATAGGGGTCGATGTCGTGCAGGCGACAGGTGGCGATCAGGCTCTGCGCGATCCCCACGTATTTCGCGCCGACCTCGGTCCAGCAGAAGAGCCAGTTGCGGCGGCCCATCGGCACTACGCGTAGCGCCCGCTCGAGGTGGTTGGTGTCGATCGGCACCTCGGGGTCGGCGAGGTAGACCTCGAGGGCGGCCCGGCGCTCACGCACGTAGGCCAGGGCAGTGGTTAGCGGTGAGCTCGGCAGCAGACCGTGGGATTCGAATTGGGTGTCGACCCAGTCGAAGAACCGGTCGACCATCGGCTTGGCCTGGGCGAGCCGGTATGCGCGGCGTGCCTCGCCGACGAGCTGTGCCTCACGGATGTGCTGCTCTACCGCGTAGAGCTGGCCGATCATCTCCAGTGCCTGCGCCGCCCGTTCGGGCTCGATCGACTGGGCCTCGAAGAACTTTCTTCTCGAGTGCGCCCAGCATTGCGCGCGCGTGAGCCCGCATTTTTGTGCGTAACGTTCGTAGGCCGCGTAGCCGTCGGTGAGCAGCACCGCCCCCTCGGGCGGTGGGTCGGTCCCCAGGGTCTGCGCGATGTGCTTGCCACTACGCCCCTCGTGATAGGCGAAGCAGATTTCGTCGCGCTCGCCATACACCGGCCAGAAGTAGCCGCCCTTCATCTTCCCCGGGCTGGCGCGCCCGGCCTTGATCGGGGTCTCGTCCATCGCCTTGATGCGACTTGCGCGGATCGAGTCGAGCTGGGCCGTAAAGACCGGCTCGAGCAGCGCGAGCGCCGCGTGGGTGAGCTGCGTGAGCCACGGGCGCGAGACCCGGATGCCGTTGTCCCCGAGCCGCTGATGCTGGCGGTACAGCGGCTGGTGGTAGCAGAACTTGTCTGTGATGAGCCCGGCGACGAAGCTCACGTCGGCGCGGCTGCCGTCGATCACCCCGGCGGGGGCCGCCGGGCAGTGGATCGTCTGCGTGTCGCGGCGCTTGATGACCGGGCGCACGTACTTGAGGATCACGTAGCTGCCCGGGCGCTGCGCCAGGCGATGGCTCACCTTCTCGCCGATCACCTCGAACTGTTCGGCGGTGAGGCCCTCGGTCTCGGGGTTGGCGAGCGTGATCGTCTCGACCGGGACGCGCGTCTCGTCAAAGAACAGCGCCGATTCGTCCTTGCTCTGGGCGAAGTCGGTGCGCGACGCACGACGGGTGTGTCCCGCCACGGTCTTGGCGGGGGTGTCGGGCGGCGTGTCGGGGATCGGCAACTCGCCCAGATACATCTGCGTGGTGTCGGGTGACACCACGCGCTTCTCGCTCTTCTGGCCAAAGAGCTGGCGGCGGAACCACTCGAGCTGATGCTTGAGTGCCGCAAACTCGAGCCGCATCGCATCCATGTCGCGCTGCAAGGCGACGTTCGCCTGTGCCAGTCCGACGATCTGCTCGGGCGCCCACTGGGCGGCCTCGGCAAGGGTCGGAACGGGGGTGCAGTGCGGTGCGGACATGGCGCATATTTTACCGTAGAGCCCAGCATTCATGCGGGTTTCACGGCGTTCTGGGGCAATCTGAAACGGCGCTTGGTGCGGGCCGGCTCGATGCCTTCGAGCAAGAGCTTGAGCCCGGTCCAGTCCATCTGGCGCGTGCGGACCTGCGCCCAGTTCGACACGAAGCGCCCCTGCTCGAGACGCTTGGCCCACACGCAGAATCCGGTGCGGTCCCAGTACAGCACCTTCATCTGCGTGCCACGCCGGTTGATGAACACGAACAGCTCGCCCGACAGCGGATCGCAGCCGAGCGCCTGGCGCGTGAGCGCGTACAGGCCGTCGAAGGATTTGCGCATGTCGACCGGGCGGCCATAGACATGGACGCGGACGGCGCCTTCGGGGAAGAACATCAGCCGCGCGACAGGTGAAGGATCACGCCGTCGCCCAGGTCGAGCCGCAGTTCGAGGCGGCCCGTGCCGCCGAGTTTGAGCGTGCCGGCGTCGACGAAGCCAGTGGCCTCCATCGCCGGCGCGGCAGGCTGCGTACTCGGCTCGCCCAGCAGGCTACGCCAGCGCCGGAAGCTCGACTCGCTGAGCCCCTCGCGGGCGCAGAACGGCTCGATCCCCAGGCCGCTCGCGGCAAACCGCGCAAAGACGGTTTCCCACTCCTGGCGGCTACGCCGCCGCCACTTGTTGTTGGTCGCTGTCGCCCTGGTCACTGCCGGCTCCTCCCTGATGAATGTGGGAGGGATTGTTCCGCGTGGGCGCGGGCGGGCAAAGAACGCCGCTCAGTGACCGGTTACGCACCACCGGACGCCAACGCCCCTCTGCATCGGCCTCGAAGAGGAAGGCATCGGTCGCCCGCCGGCCGTTGTTGCGGATCACGATCTGCGAGCGAAAGCGCCGCCCCTCGTGCAGCCATACCAGGTCCTTCTCGCTTTCCGGCAGCACCACGTGATCGTAGTAGGAGAAGCCGCCCGGCCCCGCCAGGCTCGCGCGGGACGGCAGGGTCTGGAAAGGCTGCAGGTTGTCGAGGATGGTGCTCTTGCCGCGGCCGTTAGCCCCGGAAAGCGCCACCAGTTCGGCATCGCCCGCCAGCCGCTCCAGGTCGAGGGTCAGTACGTCGAGTCCAAGGCCATCGCGGATGCCGCGAAAGCCCTTCAAGGTGAGCGAGAGGGGATACATCGCATCGGGCTCCAAAGGTCAGAGCCTTCAGCTTCCCACCGGCGCGCACCGCTTCAAGGGGCGAGCGAGTGGCGCCTTGTCGAGAAACGTCCACACGGCACCCGGAAATCGCGCGCCTTCGAACCTGTGCGCGTCGCCTTGCCGCGCACCCCGTTGCCCGATTCACCCAGCCCCAGCAGACTTCCCTCATCCTTTGCGATCGGATGATCGCCCCCCCTTCCAGCCCCGGACGGGGAACCCGGCCGCGTGCCGGGCGGCGCAGCCGTTACCTGCCTTTGATTTCCGCACCTCGCGGACCCCGCAATCCCGGGAACACGTTCCCGGCGCGGGGAGGTGTTTCCGTTCTTCTTGGAGACACCGCCTCGATGCCCAGCCAGATCATGAACATCGGCCCCGTGCCATGCGAAGAAAACGCGGCCCAGGTGGGCCGCCCCGACTACGAAGAACGCTCCCGGCGCGAATGCCAGGTGTTCAAGCGCATGCTGGAACGCCTGCATCCCGTCCCTGCCGACTGCCAGGCCGGCCTGGTCATCAAGTCCTTCCCGCACGACTTCGGCAGTTACCGCGAGGTGTGCGTGCGCTATGAGGACACCGACCCGATCGCCACCGGTTACGCCTTCGACCTGGAGAGCAATACGCCGGCCGAATGGGACGCCATCGCGCGCTACGAGCTGATCTGGCTCGAGCGCCTGGAGGTGCTGAACCGTGCCGTGCGCAAGGGCGAGATGAGCCAGGACGACATTCCGGCGGCATTCCACACCGAGCAATTGCCCGCACTGACTGCCGAGCACACGTTCAGCCAGCTCCTCGCGGCCTTCCCGCTTTGGTTTTCCGCGTAGGCCGAGTCTGCCGTTCCAGGTCAAGCCTCGTCAGGTTAATTCCCGTCTGGAGACAACCCCATGAACCGCAAAGCTCAGTCCCTCGCCAAGGCAACCAAGTGACCCTCGAAGCCGCCCGCATCACTGGCGGCATTCACATGGTCAAAGTAGTTGTACCAGCCGCTAGCCAAAATTCCCCCCAAAAGTACATTTCGCGCCTGCTGATCTGGAAAGCGCCAGATTCCCACGAAGCGGTGCTCGCTATAGATTCGGCCCAGTAAAGTATTGATATTTTGATCGCTGCCCCCATGTACTGGTCATGGAAAAAGAAGACGCAAGATATCAAACACTGGATCAACTGCACGAGAGGCGCAAGCAGGTGATTCGGCTGTACAAGAAGGGCATCAAAGTCATGCAAATCGTGGCGATGAGCGGGCTGAGTTACCCGACAGTGCGCACGACGATTGATCTGTTCGAGGCCGGTGGGTGGGCAAGCATTCGCCCAGCACTTCGTGGCCGCAACAAGGGTGATGGACGGGTGCTCAGCCAAGCCCAAGAAGATGCCATCCAACGCATGATCATCGACAAGCGACCTGAGCAGCTGAAGATGGACTTCCATCTTTGGAGCCGGGCTGCAGTGGGACAACTCATTGAGCAGGAATTTGGCATCAAACTGCAGGTACGCAGCATAGGAAAATACCTCACACGATGGGGCTTCACCCCACAGAAACCCATCAAACGTGCCTACGAGCAAAGCCCCGCAGCGGTGCAAGCCTGGCTCGAAGGTGAATACCCTGCCATAGAGCAGCGCGCCAGAGCGGAGGGAGGGGAAATCCACTGGGGTGATGAGACCGCACTGGTCAACACTGACGTGCGCGGCAGGAGCTATGCCCCAGCGGGAAAAACACCTGTGACCATGTCGGTAGGAGGCACGCGCCAAAAGCTCTCGATGATTGCCACGGTGACCAACCAGGGCAAGACCCGGTGGATGATCATTGACGAAGCATTTGATGCTGAAAAGCTCATTGAATTCCTGGCCTCCTTGATCAAAGACGCGGGCAAAAAAGTCTTCCTGATACTGGACAACTTGCGTGTGCATCACAGCAAATTGGTCAAGGCGTGGGTGGGCGAGCGTAAGGATCAGATTGAGCTGTTTTACCTTCCCAGCTACAGTCCGCAACTCAACCCAGAGGAGCGACTCAACGCGGACTTGAAGCAGGAAATGGGCAAGCGCGTTCCAGTGCGAACCAAAGCCAAATTACGCGAGGCCGCCAACGAGCATATGACGATGCTGGAGAAAACTCCTGAGCGCGTTATGAGCTACTTCCAGGATCGTCGGGTTCGGTACGCCGCTTAAAACTTCACAGGGCCGGAGCAATAGCCTGCGCAATGCTGCGATCGTTTTCGCCCAGTGCCAGCACTTCAATTCCCAGCTTAGACAGCTCGCTCATGGCAGATTGAATACCATTCAAGAACTTTTTGCGCTGATCGGCTGACAATACCTGCCACGCGGCATTGGGAGTGTAGAGTTCGATGAGATAGTGCGACATAAGTTGTTCCTTTCATTTCAAATTACGCAGAGCCCGCTGGCATATTCGGCGTGTGGCATCGGCGGGCTTGCCTTGAAGCCACTGTGCGCAAAGGCTGCGCACCCAGTCGGGTTGATCCTTGGCGACATCGTTAAGCCAGTTGGCTACGGAGTCCTGCACATACGCAGACGGATCGGCACGCAACGGCGACAGAATGGGCAAGCCACGGTTCGGTTCGTCCTTGAACAAAGAGATGTGCGCGCACCACACGCCACGCGGCCGCAAAGCTTCGCTGGCGAAGCGTCGCAGACGGCAGGAAGGAGAGGCTGTCCAGACCGCCAGTTGCTGGACAGACACTTCCAACTGCTCTGTCAGGTGTGGTCGTAGTGCCATCCAGGCCCACTCGCGAACACCAAAATGCGCGTCGTCAGCAAGCGGTTGGATGGCGGCGAGACGCGCCAATAGATCCTGCTGAACCTGCGCACCAATCATGAAACAAGCCCAGCCACGCACTGTGTCCGATTCGCTAGTACGGCAGCGATCGATACCTGCCGTCCCCAGAGCATTCAGCAGCACAGCGCCGATCCCCGCCATCCGCTTCAGGATGCCAAGTCGGCACACCTCGTCTGCCTCAGCCAGTAACCGCTGAGGCAGTTCAGGAAAGGTTGCACGCAGCAGGCGAGCCTGATCTACTGCGAGGCACTCTACGAGCGTCGCGCTCTGCAACACGCCGCGCGACAATCCGTCAAGGATGTCAGGAGGGATGTCGGTCCCACGCGTAGCCCCCTTGCGAGCGGCAGACCGACTCACCTGCATGTCTTTACGCCACCAACGCAAAGGTTGCCAGCAGCCTTATCGAGCAGCAGCGCAAGGTGGCCACGCTCATGGATAGTCAGGTTGCTGAACAAGCCTGCAATCCAACGCCCATGCGAATCAAAAACCCTCACTGCCACCTGTTTGCCTTTACGGGTCAAATAGATGCGCAAAGCCCGGCGATCATGGCTATCGACCCGACGCTCGATCAACGCCTCACGTTCCAGGCCATCAAGGAGTCCCGTGACCGTAGCACGTGTTACGCCTGCCTGTTTGGCGAGTTCATTGGGAGCCAATCCATCGCTGGCGGCTTCTAGAAGGAACATCAGCACAAAGCGGCCCTCGGAGAGGCCGTGGGGCGCCAGCAAGCGCGCACAGTCACGATCAATAGAAGACGCGAGCGACAGCACTTGAAAGCACAGCCGGATTCCCTCTACATCAGGGAGCCCCCGCCGCTGCGCCTCTTGAAGTAGGGCTTGGTATTTTTGATCGAACTTCACATTAGCCACCATATCATATGGTACCTAATTATATAGACATTCAGCCTTCCACGATTCAAACAAACACGCGCGCACATGTCGAGGCATATTCCTTCACCAGCGCCCTCGTCCCAATCGATTGGAGCAGACGCTCCACGATCTCAGTCGGCCCCTCTTCGCTCAGTGCTTTCAGGCAACCCAACACACAAGTCGGCTCCACGCCAGTAAGCTCCGCCCAGCGCCGCACCTTGTCGGCCAGGGAGCCAAGCTGGCTGATGCCCGGCGCCCGGGTCCGCATGATCGGAACGATCCGCCCTTCCAGCTTGGCCTGTGCGGCGCCTGCCAGCAATCGGCAGATTGCGGTGCGGTCGACCGCGTGGCGATCCTCGTCCGCGACTGTCCAGCGCACGCGCACATGCGCCCCCTCGACCCCATGGCTGGCGATGGCCTCGCGCAGTGTCTCCAGATCCGGCCGACCTTCGAACACGATATCGATGGTGCGCCGCGCCGGCGTCGGCACCAGCATGCACGCCCCCGCATCGGCGCCCACCTCCCACAGCAGAAAGCCCTTCTCGCCCTCCTCCCCGAAGTGGAAGCGCCCGATGGAGCCGGCATAGGCGATGCACTGGCGGCCGGCCGGCCCGTCCTGTTCCCAGGACTGATGGCGGTGGATGTGGCCCAGCATCACGGCCTGGGTTTCGGCGCTGAACAGCACGCCGGTGCTGAACTCGTGGTCGAAACCCGCCATCGGCACGCCATGCTCGGAGAGGCTGCCGAACACCGTTCCATGTGAGACAGCGACCGTCGGAATGCTCTGTGCCTGCGCCCGCCGGTTGGTCGGCGCAAAGCCCGCGAGCAACAGCGCCAGGTGCTCGCCCACCGCCTGGGGCGCATCGGCAGCGCCGACGGTGGCCGCAACCACGGCCTTGTTGATGGTCGGCACGCAGGACACCAGCAGCCGCGCGCCCGCCGGCACGTCCTCGAAGCGCCAACTGCCCGAGGCCTGCCACTGGCCCTCCCGCGTCAGCGCGACCTGCTCGATGCGGTCGGCGACATGCACCGGATGGCGTGCCCCCAACAACCGGAACACCGACAGCGTCCCCGGTGGCTCGTGCGAAAACGTCCCCTGCAGCATCAGCACCGGGCAATGGTCGGCCAGCCGGCGCACCTGCGCCAGAAGCTTGAGGGTGGCCGGCTCATGCAGGTCCAGGCCGTGGTCGGTGGCATCCCCCGAGAGGATCGCCACCTCGACGTTCTCGGCGATCGCCCGGTCGACCGCCGCGCCGAAGCACCGGTCCGCTTCCTCCAGCGTCGCCGCGCCGTAGTGCAGATCGGAAAAGTGAGCGATGCGCATGCTCAAACCCTCCCGGCCACCGCGCCCAGGGCGCAGTCGATCTTGTCGGCATAGCCTTCCGGATCGGCGGCGTAGCGCTCCATCTCGTCCCAGGCACGGCCGCGGCCATGGGGATTGATCTTCCAGCCCCGGCCCCAGCGCCTATCGGCGTATTGCTGGAATCGTCCTGTATCCAAACCCATCGCCTCGGCGCGCCCCAGCAGCTGTTCAAGCGTGGGATGCCCCGGGCGCATGGGCGCGGACTCTTCCACCGACTTCACATCGCCCTCGACCGGCTTGTCGACTGCCGCTGAATGCCCCGCTGGCACGCCTTCGAGCACCTGCTCGGCCAGGCTCGCCTGCATGATGGCCGTTTCCGTATCCTCGCCGTCGCGCAAGAGCGCGGTCACGTCGATCGGCGCCTCCAGCTCGATGATCCACTGCGGCACGCGCACGGCGCGCCCGTTCTCGTCGATGTGCGGCACCTCGCGCAGCACCTTGGTGAGATAGAAGGTCTCGCGCGCCCGGCCAAGGAAGCCCGAGATCCGGCCGCCCCGCATGTGGCCGATGGCCTGGAAACGCTGGATCGCGTTGCTCATCGCATAGAAGCTCGTCGTCGGCAGCTCCAGCGCGCTGATGGTGCGGATGCCCGGGATGAAGAAAAGAAAGCGGCCGGTGAGGTTGCACTGGCGCGCCTGGTATTCCGGGCAAGACTCGGGATCGCAGACCCCGCCGTTGTCCTCGCGCAGCATGGTCTTGCGTCCGCCGAAGATGCGGATCGTGCGCCGGCCGGTGTGATCCATCGGAACCGGCGCGTGGCACATGCAATGGCGCGTCACGCCATCGGCCGAATACTGAGACCAGAAGCGCTTCTCGTGCGTACCCCAGGCAGCCAGCTCGTGGGGCATGACGCTCTGCCAGTGATCGGCCGGAAACACCACGGGGAAGCGGTAGAGGCGGCGCCCCTGGCCCCGCTCCTCGCCGTAAGCGTCGAGGATCTGTTGCGCGACCTCCGGGTTGGAGAAATCCTGAGCCCGTACCGTGAACCAGGGCACATTGCGCGGCACCAGCGGCGACTTGAGTTGGGGCAGCGCCTCCTTCAAGGTACGCTCGATCTGCTCGAACGAATGGCCATCGGCCACGCCCTGCCTGTAGATCTCCTTCGCCTTCGGCATCTCAGCCGCGCGCTTGGTGAGCACCATGATGCCCGGACGAATCTTGCCGCCGGTCGGGATGCGTGCAGGCCCCTGGCCCAGCAGTGTCGGCTGCGCGACGGAACCGCCCTGAACGGTGACGATGGTGTTCGCCATGTTTCGTTCCTTCATGAACCTCGGCAGATGCCGACGATTCATGCTCTCAGCGCGCTACCACCTTTCAAGCCCGCGAACGCCCTCTCCTCCCGACCGGAACAAGCGTCGGCCCGTCCCTGCCCTCGCGATTTCCGCTTGCGTGAAATGCAAGGTCAACCGAACGCCGAGGCTGAAGCGCCGCTCATGGCACCTCTGCACGATCGTGCGTGTCGTCTGACCTCGCTGGCGCTGATGAACGCTGGCGGGATGGAAGGGGTCCCGGTGGACCGGATAGTCACTGTTCGGCCAAAGCAGCCTGCCGAACATGCCAGGCCTTGGCGCGCTGCTGAGCTGCCCACATCGCGCGGTACCGCCCTTCCCTGGCAAGGAGTTCGTCGTGCCGGCCTTGCTGCACGAGCCGACCGCCATCGATGACCAGAATCCGGTCGGCCGCCGCAATGGTGGAAAGCCGGTGGGCGATGACGATGACCGTACGGCTCTCCACCAGCGCGTCGATGGCCCGCTGCACGGCCAGCTCGCTCTCGGTGTCGAGCGCCGCGGTCGGCTCGTCGAGGATGACGATGGGTGCGTCCTTGAGCAGGGCGCGGGCGATGGAGATGCGCTGGCGTTCGCCGCCGGACAGGCGCGCGCCGATGTCGCCCAGGCGCGTATCCCAGCCTTGCGGCAGGCGTTCGATGAAGTCGAGGCATTGCGCGGCGCGGGCGGCTTCGCGCACTGCCTCGTCGCCCGCATCGGGGCGGGCCATCCGGATGTTGGCGATGACCGTGTCGTCGAACAGGTAGACGTCCTGGAACACGGTGGAGACGAGGCCATTGAGTACATCGGGCGTCATCTCGCGCAGGTCGATGCCGCCGATCAGGATGCGGCCCGCCTGCGGATCGGCGTGGCGCATCAGCAGGCGGGTGATGGTGGTCTTGCCCGAGCCCGAGGGGCCGACCAGCGCCGTCATGCCGCGCTCGGGCAGATCAACGCTGAAGTCGGCGAGCACCGGCGCGTCGCGCGCCGCGTCCTGACCCGCGTAATGGAAGCACACGTCTTCGAAGCGTACGCTAAACGCCGCGGGCATGTGCGCCGGCTCGCGCTGCGGCAACGGCGGCACGGCCAGCAGTGCCTCGATACGGTCCAGGGCCGCCTCGACCAGCTCGACGATGTTGGTGTAGCTGAGGAAGTTGGCCAGCGGCTCGGAGAACCGCACCAGTACGACCAGCCACGCGGCCAGCAGGGCCGGCTCCAGCGTGCCCGCCGCCACCCAACCGGCGCCCGCTGCGGCCGTGGCGAGCAGTCCGAGCTCGACCACGCTGGCGAAGATCATCTTCGGCCCGGCGGCTTTGCGCTGGCCGATGGTCTGCACGCGCTCGACCTGCGCGAACGAGGCTTGCAGCGCGACGGCCTTCTCGCCCTCGCAGCGCGCGGCGCGCAGCACCGGTAGGCCCTGCGCATATTCGACGATGTCGGCGTTGGCGCGCCGGTGGGCGTCTTCCAGTGCGCGCATGCCGCGCGCCTGGTACGGGCGGCGCCAGCGGTACAGCACGACGATGGGTGGGTAGATCAGCAGCAGTGCGAGACCGAGGCGCCAGTCCACGGTCAAGAGCGCCAATGCCAGCACCGGCGGCATGACCAGCACCTGCGCGATCAGGTTGACCACCGTCAGTGTGTAGTTGAAGTTCTCGTCCACATTGCCCAGCAGGGCGGCGTTCAGTTCGCCCGCACGCTTGTCCTGGATGGTCTCCAGCGGCATGCGGCGCAACTGCGCGCCCAACCGCGTGCGCAGGGCATGGGTGGCGCGCGCCATGTGTCCGTGAAAATCGAAGCCCTGGGCGCGCCAGCGCAGCGCGGAGGCGATCAGCGCCAGCGCCACGAAGGCGAGCAGCCAGCGCGATGCGGCGGCGCCATCGGGTTCGCGGTTCGCCGTGCCCGCCAGCGCGGCAAGCATTGGAAACACGCAGGCCAACGCCAAGCCCTGTACGGCAGCAGCGGCCGCCAGCCCGGCGAGGCTGGCGCGCAACGCCTGCGCCTCGCCGCCGGTGCTGCGCAGCAGGCGTTGCAGCAGTTGGCGCCAGGTGGCGAGAGGAGTGGCGTGGACAATGGTTGCGGTACTCATGGCAGGGCTCGGGTCGGTGTGGCGGTGAAGGGTTGGCTGGCGGGCTCGTTCACCGCAGCGTGGACATCCACGCGCGGCAGCGCCCGCCAAGCCCAGGCGATGTAGGCGGCGTAGGCTGCACCGGCCAGAGCGAAATGCACTCCGTACCCCAGCCGCGCCGCCGAGACGCCGGCCAGCGCGCCGAGCACGAGGCCGCCCAGACTCTCCGCACACATCACCAGCGTGAGGTCGGTACCCGGCTGCCGGCCGACGACGGCACGGGTGAAGACAGTGAAGAAGCCCATCGATGCCACGCCGTCGGCCACCGCCTGCAGCGCTGGCAGCAGCACGTAGACCCAATCCCACTCGATGTCCGATGTCGGCCGCCAGGTGATGCCAAGGCCGCCGTGGATGCAAGCGGCCAGCAGACCCAGCAGCAGCGCCACACACAGACCCGCCCCGGCCGCCACACCGCGCGCGGACAGCCCCTTGCGGCCAAGCAGCCAGGCGCCCAGCGGAGCGCCCACCAGTCCCCACAACCCCAGGTTCACCGCGGTCATGATGCCCACCTGCTCCAGCGTGACGCCGTGGTCCACCCAGAAGCTCTTGACCATGGATTCGCTGGCGGCGCTGGCGCTCTTGAACAATAGGGCCAGCGCGAGCAGCGTCCAGGGGTGGGCACGCCCGAAGAAGCCGCGCAGGCGCACCCGCGCCGCATCGTCCCGGGCTCGAAGTTCGAGTGCACCGCCAGGTGTTCGCGCCGCCGGCATCATCCGAATCGCCATGGCGGCCGCGACGATCATGGCCGAGGCGCACGCGAGCATGAAGGCGGCCCAGCCCGCCGTGGCGCCGGCCAGCAGTAGGCCGGCTCCGCCAGCCAGCATGCCGCCCGTGAAACCGGCGAAACGCAGGGTGTTGATGCGTGCAGCGCCGATGGCCCCTCGGCGGACGATGGCATGGCGATCGGTGGCGACATCCTGCGTCGCGCAGGCGGCGGCCAACAGGGTCAGCAGCGCCAATCCGGGCAGGAAATGCGTGCGCAAATCCACCGCCGCCAGGGCGGCGTAGGCCAGGGCCGCGGCAAATTGCGTGGCGGCGATGACGCGACCGCAACCCAGCCGTACCGCCAGGCGCTCGACCGGCGCGGCCCACAGAAATTTCAGCGCCCAGGGCAGGAAAGTCAGGCTCACCAGGCCGATGGTGTCCAGCGCGGCGCCGTGGCTGCGCAGCCACGCCGGCAAGCCGAGCCAGGCCAGCCCGGTGGGCAGCCCTTGGGCGAAGAACAGGACGGCCAGCAGTGCGTCGTCGCGAAGATTCGTTCGGGGGGCAGGGATCGTCATGCGAGGGCTTTCGTGTGCAAGGTCCAGTGCTGGGCGCGCTCGTAGCCGGCCCACAGGCGTTCGTAGACGCCCTGGCCTGCCAGCAGCGCCTCGTGGGTTCCGGACTCGGCCAAGCGGCCACGCTCGAACACCAGGATCTGATCGGCGTCGCGGATGGTGGCCAGGCGGTGCGCAACCATGAGCACCGTCTTGCCTCGCATCAGGGCCGACAGCGCCTGCACCAGTGCGGCCTCGTTCTCCGGGTCGGCGAAGGCGGTGGCCTCGTCGAGCACGAGGATGGGCCGGTTCTGCAGGATGGCGCGCGCGATGGTGATGCGCTGGCGCTGCCCGCCCGAGAGGAACACGCCGCGCTCGCCGGCCGGGGTGTCATAGCCTCGCGGCAGCGCGCTGATGAACTCGTGCGCCTGCGCCGCGGTGGCCGCGGCGACCACCTCGTCCATCGTCGTCTCGGGCAGGCCCAGGCGGATGTTGTCGGCAATGCTGCTGGCAAAGAGGAAGGTGTCTTGGAAGACGAAGGCCACGTGCCGCATCAAGGTATCGGCGCTCATATCCCGCACGTCCACACCGCCGACGAGCACGCGGCCGGCGTTCACGTCCCAGAAGCGTGGGATCAGGCGCGCCACGGTCGTCTTGCCCGCGCCCGAGGGGCCGACCAGCGCGGTGACGGTGCCCTGCGCCGCACAGAAGCTGACGTCGGCGAGGGCGGGCTCGGCGGCATCGGCACCGTAGCTGAAGCTGACGTGTTCGAAGCGCACGCTGGCGTCTGCAGGCGCGCGCTCTTGCGCCGCCGTGGGCTGCGGCAGCACGGGCAACTCCAGCACCTGCTGGATGCGACGCACCGACAACATGGTCTTGTCCACCAGATGCATCAGCGTCATCAACGGCAGCATGGCCTCGGCCACGCCGGCGCCCAGCAGCAGCACGGCCAGCCAGGTGCCGAAGTCGAGCCGGCCGGCCTGGAACTGCCAGCCGCCCATCGCCAGCAGCACGGCCAGCGTGGGCAGCGCACTCATGGCCGCCATGCCGAAACGCGCGCTGAACGCCGCGCCCGCGTACCAGCGCAGGAGCACGTCCAGGTAACTGTCGAGTGCGCGCTGGTAGCGGCCGAAGGTGGACTGACCGGTGTCGAAGGTGCGGACCACCGGCATGGCCTGGACGAACTCCACCACAGCGGCGCTGACCTGTTCGCGCGCCTCGTTGTACCGACGCACCATCTCGGTCCGGTCGCGCATGGCCAGGCTCAGCACGGCCAGGCCTGCCAGCACCACGCCCAGCGCGGCCAGCGCCAGACGCCAGTCGAGCGCGAACATCAGCGCCAGGCTTGCGAGAGGCGCCACGGCGGCGCGAGCAAACAGCGGTGTGCTGTCGGCCACGAAGACATGCAGCGCATTCACGTCGTCCTGCATGACCTTGGCCAGCGCCCCCGAGCCCAGGCGCTGGACCTCACCCATGGACACGCGGGCCGCATACTCGGCCACCCGCGTGCGCAGGATCGTCTCCAGCCGGAAGGCAGCGTAGTGGGACTGGTTGAAGGCCGTGATGCGCAGCACGAGGAACAGCACCGTGCCGAGCGCGGCCAGCGCCAGCCAAGGCCATGGATCTGGGGCGGTCTCTGTGAGCAGCGCGCGCACCATCCAGGCCAGCGCCCCGAGCACGACGAATTGGCACAGTGTGGCCAGCGCAGACAGGGCCATGGCGAACTGGATGCGCCTGCGCACCGGTTGCATGATCCGCCACGGGGAGGCATGCACCGATCGAGGCGTTAGTGCTGCGGTATCACCCGCCTGCGGATCGGCTGGGGGAGGCAGTGCCGAGCGATCGGCTGTCGCGGTGTTGGACGTGTTCATGACGGACGGGCCGGTGTGGGGGGCGTTGCGGGAGCCGGCGGGGTCGACAGGCGGGGGCGCCAGGCCAGCACCACCGACGCGAGGGCGGCGAGCGCGCCGACGAGCAGCGTGTCGCGCATGCCCAGCGCGTCGATCAGCAGCGGCGCCAGCGTGGCCGAGCCCATGCTGGACAGCATGAACACGCTGAACTGCAGGCTGTAGTCGGTGCCTGCGCTGGCGGGGTGGACACGGTCCATCATCAGCGTGGCGAGCACCACGTGCAGCGGCGTGTAGCACAGGAAGTACAGGCACACGGCCAGCGTCAAGGCAGCGTCGCTCCCGCCAGCGCCGCCCCAGCCGGCCCAGGGGGCCAGCAGCGCCGCACTGCCGAAGAGATTGATGGCCGCGGCCATGATCAGTGCGCGCCGCCGCCCCCAGCGCGGCAGCAGCCAGCCGACCGCCAGCGCCGAGGCCGCCGAGAGCAGCGAACCAGCGACGTTGGTCACCAGGCCGATGCGCTCCATGCTCCAGCCCGCCGTCACCAGCAGCGGCGTCACCAGGCCGTAGGCCAGTCCGGCCGCGAAGGGAAACAGGAGCAGCACGAACAGCCAGCCGACGCCCCCGGCATCGGGCCAGAAGGTGCGCAGGCGCCCGTACAGGGTGCGCGCGGACAGGGGCGTCAGGCGCTGTCCGGGCTCGCGCAGCCAGACAAGCTGTACGAGCGACACGGCCGTGCCTGCGGCGAGCCACCCCATGCAGGCGCCCCAGCCGATGCTCGGATAGGCCATCACCAGCACGCCGCCGCCGAGCAGATTCCCCAGCAGGCCGCCCGCCGTCTGGATGCCGTTGCCCAGGCCCCGTTCGGCCTCGGGCAGCGTGCGGCAGGCAATGGCGTCGGTGGCCACGTCCTGCGTCGCCGACAGCACGGCGACGAGCACGGCCAGCGCATAGACGGCGGCAAAGTCCGCGACCGGATCGAACGCCATCATGGCCAGCGGCGCAAGCACCAGCCCGGCCTGCGTGAGCAGCAGCCAGCCGCGGTAATGTCCCAGCCGGGCCCAGCTGAAATGGTCGAGCAGCGGCGCCCACAGCAGCTTGAGGGCCCAGACCGTGCCGAGCAGATAGATCAGGCTCAGGCGCGACATGGAGGCGCCCTGCTCCTGCAACAGGGCGACCAGCGCCACCGACAGGAAGCCGAGGGCGAGGAACTGGGTGGTGTAGAGGCTCCCCAGCAGCCACCAGGTGCCGGCCGGAGTGCGCAGGCGTGTCGTCGTCGCAACTTCGGTCATGGCGACTCCGCCCCATGGGGACTCGGGCAATGGCGGCAGGCATGGATCTCGACCAGCGGGTGATGGATGCCGGGCAGGCCGGCGAGCACGGCCTTGTACGCATCGGGTGCGGCGGGGCCGTGACTGACCACCGAGGCTGCGAGCGTCCAGGCGCCCTGGCCCACAGACCACAGGTGCAGATCGGTCACGCGGCTGTCGGCCACCGCTTCGAGCCGGGTACGCACCTGGCGCCGCTGTTCGTCGGGGCCTTCGGCATCGAGCAGCACGGCACCGGTCTGGCGCAGCAGCCCGACGGCCCAGCGCGCCACCACGCCCAGCGCCAGCAATGCGATCAGCGGGTCCAGCCAGGTCCAGCCCCAGGCCCCGGCCGCGAGCAGACCGGCGATGGCCGCCACCGACGTGGCGGCATCGGAAAGCACATGAGCTAGTGCGGCACCGAGGTTGTGGTCGTGCACATGGATAGGGTGATCGTGGTGATGGTCGTGTTCATGGCCATGATCGTGCGCACCGCCCAGGAGCCAGGCGGACAGCAGGTTCACCGCCAACCCAAGCACGGCCACGACCAGGGCTTCCGTCGGGCGCAGCGGTTCGGGACTCAGCAGGCGCTGCGCTGACTCGATGGCAGTCCACGCCGTGGATGCCGCCAGGATCAGGGCGCTGGTGTAGGCCGCCAGATCGTTGATCTTGCCGCTTCCCAGGCTCAGGCGCCGGTCACGGGCGTAGCGCCGCGACATGGCATAGGCGCCAGCCGCAAGGCCCAGCGCAACGGCGTGTCCCCCCATGTGCACTCCGTCGGCCAACAGTGCCATGGAGCCCGTCCACCATCCGGCGGCGACCTCCAGGCCCATCACCGCGACGGTCAGCATGGCCACCATGCCGACCCGGCGCTCGGCCGGGCGTATCCCCTCCTGGCCGAAGTCATGGGCGTGCGCCGAGGCATCGGCTTGCGGGCAGGTTCGGGACGCGACAGACAGAGTACTCATGATGGCGTCGCACATCAGAAGAACTGCCAGGTGAAGCCCAGCCCCACGGTCCGCCCGCGCGTCGGCATGCCCACATTGGCATTCGGGGTGAAGTAGTAGACGTACTGGTCGTAACGCTTGTCCTGCAGGTTGTCCACCCACAGATAGAGTTCGCCGGCGCCCGAGGCGATGCCGATGCGCGCGTCGATC
The DNA here is from genome assembly GCF_000310225.1 of Thauera phenylacetica B4P. GTDB lineage: Bacteria > Pseudomonadota > Gammaproteobacteria > Burkholderiales > Rhodocyclaceae > Thauera > Thauera phenylacetica. The sequence goes on along the minus strand of NZ_AMXF01000001.1, from coordinate 155,033 downwards.
TTCTGGAAACGCGGCAGGAAGATGTGGTTCTGCGGATCGTTGGCACGCGTGCTCATGACCCGGTAGGCCAGCAGCGTTGTGAGCTGCGGCGAGGCCAGCCCCATGAAACCGGGCAGCGGCCGGGTGTAATTCACGGAGAGCTTGCCGCTCCAGCGCGGCACGTCCGGCACGCGGTTGCCGGCAGCCACGTCGCCGCCCGATACGCCCGTCACCGACTGGGTGATGGTGGCGTCCGTGTAGACGGCGCCGCCCTTGAGGGTGAGGCCGGGCGCCGCGCGCCACTGGCCTTCGACTTCCAGGCCCCGGGCTCGCGTGTCGGCGTTGATCGCCTTGGTCGCGAAGGTGGTGTAGTCGTAGCCCAGCATGTGATCGTCGCGCACTCGATTGAGGAAGGCCGCGGTGGTCCATGCGAGACGGCGGTCGGCGCTCTCGAACTTGAGGCCCAGTTCCAGGCTGTCGACCTTGGCGGCCTTGAAGGGATCGCCGTCGGCGACCTGCGAGGTCTCGTCCTGGAAGCCCTTGGCCTTGTGCCCGTGGGCGAGCACGCCGTACAGGTTGGTCTGGGTGTCCAGCGCCCAGGACAGGGCCACCCGCCCGGTCGCATACCGGTCGTCGAGCGAGCGGCTGTCCTGAGTAGCCGGATAGCCGGTGGTGACGAAGCTGGCGTCGTATTTCTTGCGCTCTTGCGTGTAGCGCAGGCCGCCGGTGAGCTTGAGCGCGGCCGCGAGCGGCACCGTGACTTCGCCGTAGGCCGCCTCGCTGCGCGTCTCGAAGTCGCGCAGGTTGTCGGTCATCCCGCCGACGGTGGTGTCGTACTCGCGCTTGGAGCCGTACAGATTGACGCCCGCCACCCAGAACGTCGCGGCACCGGGCAGCGAGGACAGGCGCAGATCCTGGTTCCACGCGGATTCGTCGCGGTGATATTGCTTGAGGTACTCGGTGGGCATCCCGAACACGGTGGCCGCCACGATGCGATCGGCCCCCGAGGTCTGGTCTTCGCGGCGCTGCTGGAATGAAGTGTGAGACGTGAGGCGTGCATTGGCCAGGTCGTGATTGACTTCCAGCGCGTGCCGATGGCTCTTCACGTCGGCACCGAAAAGGCCGGGCGTGGCATCCAGGCTGGGCGGGTCGCCGTAGGGCCGCAGCAGCATCAGGCCGACCTTGTCTTTCTGGTCCTGATGCTCGGTGGTCAGCAGCACCGACGTCGCCGCCTGCGGCTGCCACAGCACGCTGGCGCGCAAGCCGAGTTCCTTGGCTTTCATGATCGGCTCGCCGGTCTGGATGTTGTGGACCACGTCATCCGACTGCTGGCTGCGCAGCGCGATGCGCGCAGTCCAGTCCTCGGCGAGGGCGCCGCCCACGGCGCCCTCGACCAGCCGCTGCCCCTCCTGCCCGGCCTCGACGCGCGCATAGCCATCGGGTTCGCGGGTTGGCTTGCGCGTGACGATGTTGATGGCGCCGGCCTCGCTGTTGCGCCCGAATAGCGTGCCCTGCGGTCCCTTGAGCACCTCGACACGTTCCACGTCCAACATGGGCAGCGAAGCGTTGCGCGCCGACAGCGGTGTACCGTCCAGATTGACGACCACCGAGCTGTCCTCGCTGCTGACCTGGTACAGGGAACCCACGCCACGCATGCGCACGTTGGCGTCGCCGAAGCCGCCCCAGGCGTTGACCTCGACGCCTGGGGTGTCGCGCAGGGCTTCTTCGAGCGTGGTGAGGCGCCGCTGCTCCAGCTCAAACCCCTGAACCGTGCTGACGCTGAACGGCACGTCCTTGGCGCGCTCGGCACCGCGCCGGGCAGTGACCGTCACCGCGGGCAAGGTCTTGTCTGGCTCGGTGGCGGGCTGGGCTTGCTCGACCACCGCGATCACGAAGCGTCCATCGCGTTCCGCGATCTGGAGCGGATGTCCCGCAAGCAGGCGATGCAGCGCCCGCATTGGCTCGAAGCGGCCGCTCAGTGCAGAGGCCGGGGTTTCAGCCAGCCCTTGGGGCCACTGCAGCGGACGCTGAACCGCAACGCCGGCCTGTGCTTCGAACAGCCTCAGCGCGGCCTCGAGCGGCTGGGTTGGGATGTCGAAAGGCAGCTCGGCGGCCAGGCAGGTCCAATGAAACGATGCGAGTGCGACAAGTGCTGCGATGCGGTGGGCTTTGTTCGGGCGGGCTTGAAAGGATGTCATGAGGAAAGATGGGAGGCGGGCATGGATGAACAGGAGCTTGTGGCGGACGCCGGAGGGCGGTCATTCACGGGCGAAGCGCACGCGCACGATCGCGGGGAGGAATTTGGCAAGTGGCGGTATGTGCGCCATCCAGAGCCCCAGCCGCGCAGGGAAGGTTCTGAAACGGCGGTAGGGCTCGTGCTGCACCGAGGCGATGTGTGGACTCCACGCCCGCAACGCGGCCTCGATTTCGTCGCGATTGATGCCCCAGGGCATGGGCGGGGCGCGGTAGTGGCGCGTGACATCGAAGCCGTCCATGGTCTTGCGCGAGAACCAGCGCGGGATGGTGTCGAACATGAGTTCCCCCCCTTCGAAGCGCTTCGCCATCGCCGAGACCAGACGCCCAACCTCGTCTTCGGGGAAATACATGAACAGGCCCTGGGCGGTGACGAAGACACCCTTGCTCGCCTCGACCTCGTCCATCCAGCTCAAGTCGAGCGCGGAGCGCACAATATGGCGGCATCGCTCGCTGGGTGCCAGGTAGCGCTCGCGCACGGCAATTGCGTCTGGCACATCCACGCACAACCAGCGCACACGTCCATCGTCGCAGCGCTGGAACTGCGTCTCCAGCCCGCAGCCGAGTTCGACCACCATGCCGCCGGGATGCGCAGCAAGCCACGGACGCAGTGCCTCATCAAACATCTGCGAGCGGGTGGCATGCGAACTGTCGGGACGGCCGAAGTGGGCCCGGTAGTTAAATTCGATGGACTGGAAGATGCGCTCGGCCTCCGGATCACGAAACCAAGCATCGGGCCGCAGGGATTCGGTGGCGCGGTTGTGCAGCGTCCACAGCATGGTCTGCGGTACGCCGCACAGCACCGGCGTGGCGTCAACTGCGGAAACGGGATTGAGCGGCGCTGGGGACATGAATCGATCAAGGAAATTCGATGGATCCGTGGTGGTGCGAAGGCAAACGCCCAGCCCCTAGGACCCACGCAAGGAACAGTTACAAGCCCTGTTCGATAATAATGATTCGTATTACGATTGCTACCCGGAACGGGCTCATTGCTGCCCGCATCGGATCAACAAAGGCAAGAGGAAGCGATGCATTGATGCCCAGGTCGGACGCAGCCACATCGGTACCCCATCTCCTGGCTACGGAGATGATCAGAGACCCCAGCGAAGCCTTGGGGCTGGACCTTGTCTCGTCCAGTCATCGGCGGGTGGCGACGCGAGAGGGTGTGCAGCTGATGCACTGGTCCACGCGTCTGGCCAACCCAATCGAGCTCAGCGTGCTCGATGACAGCGGGTTCATCCATTTCAGCTACGTATTGCTGGGCGAATCCCTCGCGGTGCTGAACGGCAGGAAAGGACACGGTGTCGGTCGGAAGATCGACGAGCGCCAAGTGCACGCAGCCAGCGGCAACATCGCGTTTGGCCCCGGTCAGTGCTGGCGATTTCACCAGCACGGCGTTTACGAGAGCGTTGGCGTCATGCTGCGACATGACGCATTCGAGCAGTTGGTGGGCGACGCCGAGCCGACGCTGCGCCGTGCGCTGTCAAATGGACTGTGTTTTGAGACCGGGCACCGCGGCACGGAATTGCATGCCACGGCCCAAGCATTGGCGCATGCGATGCGACACCGTCCGGGCGACAGCGAAGCTTCAGGAGAGCGGCACCCTTTATGGCTGCAGGCGCAAGGACTGACGCTGGTGAGCCTGCTTCTGGAGGCGCGGGCCGATACGGGTGGCGCAGGCGGATTGGACCGAGCAGATCAAATGCGTCTGGCCCGTGCGCGCGCGCATCTCCTGTCCGATCTGTCGCAGCCTCCGCTGATCCTGGATGTGGCGCGCGAGAACGGGCTGAGCCCGGCGAAACTGAAGCGCGGGTTTCGCGCGCTGTACGGCTTCAGTGTGTACGGCCTGTTCCAGCATGAGCGCATGAACGAGGCCCGGCGCCGCCTGCTGCGGGACGACACCAGTGTGTCGGCAGTGGCGTGCGATCTGGGCTACTCGAACATGAGCCACTTCTCAGCGGCATTTCGCAAGCAGTTCGGCGTCAATCCGGGAGAGGCCAGACGGCGCGGCCGATGATCCGGCTGGCAATGAGCTCCTATGCGGATTTCTGCTTCCGAGTGGTAGTCGGATAGCCGAATGCGAAGAAGAAATGAGATACGCGAATCGTCCCGTGCGTGGGAGCAAGCGCGGCATCCCGCTCGTGTTCCGTATCAAAATCCGCCCCCGTGAACATCGCAGAAGGCCGGGCATAAGGGAGGCCCGAAGGCAAGCGCCGCAAACGCAGAAACGTGGCAAGCACAGCGTCCTGGAGTGCCTCCCTGATGGGTGGCACCACCTCAGGCTCCGGATCCAGCAGAACTCCCACCATGGCCGCAACAGCCTCCTTTCGGCTATAGATGCCCGTGACGAATCGCCCCAATCCCTGGTCTTGTAGATAGTGGTCACGGTGTTTCTTCTGGCGACCCAGGCGTTTGAACTCGAAGACCAGCTTCATGCCGCGGACGTCATCGTTCCAGCCGTAGACAATATCGGTCCGCCGCTCCTCAAGCATCGCGCCAGTGTTCGGATCAACGTCCCCGATGATGTCTTCGGCAGCCCACATACCGAGTAAGCCGCGTTCCCGTGCGACGTGGTTCTCAACGTACACCTTCAGCCGTTTGGTCAGCCCATCTTCCTTCGTCTTGGGATTGAAATCCGGGCGCGGCCGTCCCGCCAATTCTGTCCAGCCCTGACGCAGCGCCTCCACGGCCTCCGTGGCCGGCTGGATCGGAAAGGCGGCAAACCAGTCGACTGGAGACATCATGCTGTCGCCTCCCCCTTCTCGACGGATTGGCGCACTTGCACACCACGGACGATATGCTCGGCATCTCGAAGAGCCTTTCGCACTGTCCAGTTGCGCTTGGTAAGCGGCCGCACAAGGTACAGCGCACCATCAACCCAGAGGTGCACATCCGGCACCAGGCACAGGAAGTCTCCCGATGGAATCGCGCAAAGCCCCGCATTTCTCAACTCGGCGAGTGTCGCAAGCACCAACTCGTCATTCATCGACGCGCTGACCTCGGGCCTGTCGGTGGAATCTCCCAGATACGAAATCCGCACGATGCCTGACGGCCCGGCGCGACTCGGATCGTTCGCAACCACATCGACACGGAATCGGCCTTGGCCGCGTGCCTTCGTTCTCCACGCGGTCAAGGCATTGGCGAGTGCCTGCGCATAGATGCCGCAGTCCTCGGAGCTGGCCCTATGCTGAGCTGGGGTGTCCAGACTTTTGAAACTGCGCGGCCGCACAGAGGGCATGAGGACGCGAACCGATTCACGGATCAACGTCTGCTCTTCACCGGAGAGTCCGAAATAGGAAAAAACCGCCTCGTCAAACTCGTCACGCAACTCATCGTAGCGGGATGCTTGCTCAAGTTCGGGCAAGGCCATCAATTCCGCCATGCGAGCCTGAACCGCCAAGAGCGCGTCCCGTGCCGCCGCCGGATCCGGCGCATCCTCTGGCACAAAGAACGGGAAGGTTTCGACGTCAGCCAGATGCACGCCGTTGCGCTCGCACAGCATCTTCCAGCCACGCATCATGAGAAAGTAGCGGGCGAGCGTCGAGCGCAGATACGCCGCAGTGAACTGAAGCAGGGCAGCGTCCTCCTCGCGGCCAGCGATCACGCCGATGCTGTGGGTGAAGGAGGCCTGCCCATCGTAGTAGACCGCGCGAATGTTCTGCTCACCCTTGGAGAAACCATCCGGGAAAAGCACTCGCGGTCCATCGAAAACGGCACGCACCCCTTCGTTCAAACCCACGACCGTGTCCTGAGCCTCAGGCCAATTGGCCAGCAGTTCGGGATGAAGAACAGGCGAGCCCGCACGCAGCGCCGCAATGGGCACGAATGGCATCTGGCGCAGCTCGCCGGGATCGACCGCCTCACGGCTCTTGTCATGGAGATGGATCCCCTTGCGATATACCCAGCGCCGAAACTCGCGGGGCCCACGCCAGAAATCGGCAAACGTACCGCGCAAGGTCAACCGCGTCCAGATGGACAGGTCACTGGCATCTCCCCACATCATGGCGACAAGCAGTTGCGGATCCTCGGCAACCGAGCGGGTCTGCAGCGTGTGGCGATCGGCGGACTGCATGGTCAGCCGACCGAGGGCAAGACTAAGGTCGGCTTTCGGCACCAAATAGTCGAACGTCTCCCCAAACGGAATGTGACTCAACAAGCCATCCGGACGCCTCTCCCCCAGGAAGACATGGCACGTGTTTTCAGCCGTAGGAAACAGCAGCCCCTGCAGATCGCCAAAGTTGATCAGGCGTGACGGTCGGTATCCCTTGAGAAGGTGAGCGACAAAGTCCGCGCTGGAAGCGCCGAGAAATTGGCCGATGGGAAGGATCAGGCAAGCTCGACCGCCCTCCGAGAGAAATTCAAGCGCGCGCAGCGCGTAGGCACCGGCGATCTGCCGCCGTGCGAAAGGAACACCAGCGCGATCCGCCCAGTCATCCGCCGACGTTCGGCTCTCACCCTCAGGTTCTGCCCAGGGAGGATTGGAGATGACCAATGAAAATCGGCGGGTGTGGAACGTGTGGGAAGTCCGGAAGAAGTCGGCCCGTTGGCTGCCATGGGCAAGGTTGCTCCCGTTGAGGGAGGGCAGCTTCGTTCCATCGCGCTCCTGTGCCGCCAAGATGTCCGCTGGGGCCAGCCCCTCAAGGAGTGACAGGTACAGGCTGAAGGCCGTCACGCGGCACGCCATGAAATTGATGTCGCCGCCAAAGATGCTGCGCTTGAGGAGCTCGCCCCGCTCGGCGAATCCGAGTTGTCTCCCCTGCCGCGCCTCGCACAGTGCAATCAGGCGACGATAGGCTGTGGTCAGCAGGATGCCTGAACCGCAGGCCCCATCAAAAATCGTCTCCGCCAACGGATCGGGCGAGGCCATGAGCGCCTGTTCAACCGCCAGCATTGCCAGGTTGCGGGGCGTGTAGTAGGCGCCATCTTTGGCCTGCTGCTCTGGCGTCAGAAACTTCTCATACAGACCGGAGAGCAGTTCGACGGGTATGTAGCTGAAATCGTAATTCCAGAAATCGCCCTGCCCCGTCTCCATGTCGGTTCGACGCAGAAACTGGTTCAGGAAGTCGAATCCGTCATCTGTGAGGGCAGTCCAGGGATCGTGCCGGTCGTCACCCAGGAAATCGCCATTGAAATCTCCCCGCAGACGATCGACCAGCACGCGCACGCCCTCGCGGTCCATTCGCGCAACGAGGTCATGAAGCTCACCGACGTCGCGACGCCCGCGATAGGTCACTCCAACAATCTCCCGATGCTCCAGATAGGAGATGAAGAGCACCTGCCCCATGAGCAGCTCTGCCCATCGCTTGCGGTCACTGGTCTTTGCTGCGCCACGAAAACCAGTACCCGCAAGTTTCGACACTGTCACCGACAAGTTCGCAAGCAGCTTGCTGTCCACCCGAGCCTTGACGTCGAACCAAGCCGGCAGCCTTCGCGACAGATTCGCAGTGGCGACATCGAGGGCGGAAAACGGACCATCCGGCCTGGCTTCTTGCAGACTGAAACGCTGCTCAGCCTTCTGGAGCTTTCGGACCGGTAGCGCAACCGCTTCGCGGTCGCGCAGCTCGATCACCACCGTTGCCAGGTTCTGATTCCAAATGCGTTTGCGGACATCGTCGAGCGCAGAAGCCGACAAAGGCTGGTCATCCGCCATGAAGACAACGGTTGGCACGCCTTCCACCACGAAAACCGCCTGAGCCCGAACGGCCCCGTCCGGCTTGAGCAGCGACTTGATCTCCAACGCATAAGGGTGCGCTTCGGAGATCGCCGCACCGCGGACGTGAAGCGCCGCAGGCTCGGCGGCATAGCCGAGCCTGTCCAGCCACTGCTTCAGCACTGCGTCCGCCACGCTACGCCCCTCTCCCTCTGCGCATCAAACCGTGCCGACCACGCACTGCGACGCTCCAAGCTTGGCGGCTCATGCTGAGCTCCTCTGGCGGGGGCGACTCACCGCCTTGACCGTCGGGGTATCGCGCGTGGCAGGCAAGGAGAAAAGATCAAGTTGACCAGCAGCCACATCAGGCAAGGCAAAGCCGTCCCGCAGGACAGCAAGGTGCGGATCGAGACGAACAACGATGGCATCGGCTTCGGACGGCAGCGACCCATCATCCAGAAAGAACCATGTGCCTCCGGGAGCCAACGCCAAGCGCCGGCCCCAAAGCGCAATGAAAGAGGTTGATCGCAGCGCCTTGCGCAACTGGGCGAACGCGCTTTGATGCGTCTGCAGCTCAACAGCAAACTGGTCGCGAAGAAGCACGGCCAGCCGAAGGACGAGGATGGTTTGCCAACTGAACTGTGCTGGCGATCCTTTCGTCTTCGGACGCACGTCCGCCGGCACCAGCGCACGTCGACTGGTCCACTCGCGAAGCTTCTCTATCGAAAGGCCCGTCAGCTTCGATGCCACCGGGGTCGGGACCAGTCGCATAGCCATCCTTTCAACAGAGTTCGCCAACGTCGGGTATGGTACCCGATTTCCTCCAAAGGTAGGGTACCGTACCCGAACTCTTCCTCCCTCGGAGGACGCCGTGTTCAGCACACCGCACAAGCCGGCAATGTCGGCATCGGCTGATCGGTCCACCAGGTCCAGGGCGGAGGCGCTATCCGCGCAATCACCTGCACTTTGGCCGCACGTTCCTTTGCCTCGGCGAACGCGCTGACCACGTGAAGGGCGACTGGCTCGGCGCCGGTGTCAGCCAGCAGTGCGTTCGGAAACCCCGCCGTGATCCTCGCGTCGTAACGCAAGGGCTTGATGAAACGCCGCTGCTGCTCCACCAGGGCGTGGATGAATTCAATTTCGTGCGCGCCCTCCACGGGAATCCAGTGTTCGGTCGTCAACATCAAGCTCAACGCGTCCACTTCATAGACGTGCTCACGCTTGGCGCGAATCAAGGCCGTCAACACCAGCCGTGGCCGGTAGCCCGCATCGGCGTCCTGCACTTCGAAGTACGCCGAATAGGCCCGCCGAGCGCGCTCCCAGGTCTTGTCGGCGATGAGCAGCGGCGCGTCAGGCATGTGCTTGATCCACACACGACGCCCAAACGCTGTCGCCTCGCAGGTCTTGAACTCGCCCAGAACCACCGCCAGCGGCGACTGACCCTCACGTGGTTGCAGGATCGCGAGCTTGTCGCGGCGGCGCTGGGCGGCCGCGGCTTTCGAAGCCTCGCTGAAGGGCTCGGGGACATGGAGGCGTTGAGCCAGTGGCTGTCCCTTGACGATCATCTCCGCCGCGGCCTCCAGCAAGTGCTTGCAGATGACACCCTGGTTGCGCTTGCCCGCCATGGCGGGCAACCAGCGATTGAAGCCCGCCCGTTCGAAAAGGAAGTGCGTCAAGGCGCGCAGGCTCATCCGGCGACGCGGGACGTTGATCTCACCCGGATCATGGGGCTCACCCGGCGCGACACCCCGGCCGAGGACGCGCACCCACGGAAAATCCACGCGCAACTCGACGCTGCCCGCCAGGGTCTCGATGATGGCCTCCCCCATCAGTTCGCCGAGCCCGGACTGCTGGGCATCCGGCTCATAGGACGGGCACTGCGGATGATGCTGCCCACCAGTGCCCGGCATGCGCTTGACGACGTACTGCCGGTGGCGCGCCACGTACATCTCGACACCGTCAGGCACGCACAGGCAACGCGGCCGATCCACCCCCTCGCGCACGCGCGCCAGAACCTCCTGCAAGCGAGGATCCAGAGCGTCATACACCTGTCCGGCGATGGAATAGCGCTGAGCGTCCATGGAGGTCTCGAAAAGCCCATCGTGCTGGCGGCAAGACCGGAACGCCATCCAAAATCACTGCCCTATCGGCCCGATTTCGATGTCGGCCTCCATGTGCTCGGTGCAACCAGATGAAGGTCGACGGAGTCGAATACCATGTAGCAAGTCGAGGGTTCACCATGACCATCAGAACGTTCCGTGCGCTGTGCTGTGTCGCAGCCATGTCGGCGCCCGTGCTGCATGCTGCAGCCGACGTCGCGGTGCAATTCATCCATCCCGAGCACTATGCCGACGCGGGCGACTACGGCGTGCGCTCCCAGCGCAACCTCGAGTCCATCAAGCGGCACCTGCAGGCCCTGGGAGATCGCTGCCTGCCGGCGGGCCATACGCTGGACATCAGAATCATCGACCTCGACCTGGCGGGCCGACACGAGTGGTGGCGCCCTGGCACGTACGATGTGCGCATCATGCGCGGTGTCACGTGGCCGCGGGCGGACCTCGAGTACCTCTGGAAGGACGCACAGGGCAAGGTACTCGCCGAACGGCAGGAGCGTGTTTCGGACATGGACTACCTGTCTCGCAGTGCGTTTGTCCGCTCCGACGGCGATCCGCTGGTGTACGACAAGGCCATGCTCACCGAGTGGTTCGAGCGGCGATTCTGTCCGCAACACCGTGGCTGAGCACCCGCGAAAAGGCACGGTCAGACGCCCCGCCCATCCAGGCGAACCCGAGCCTTGTTGAGCCGGCGAGAAGCGCCTACATCGGGTTGAACTCCACGCGCCGAAGGACTGGCGCACAGCCCGCCAACGCCTCGTCCAACGTCAGCACCTCCTCGATGTGATGGGCGCCCGGTGCCAGACGGCCAACCAGCAACGTGCGCGCCACCCAGACTGCCACCGCAGCCGTGCATGCCGCCTCCCCATCCCCGGCAACGACCCAACTCGCGCGATCGCCAGACTGGCTGAGGGCATCGACCTGGACCATGAATCCATTTCCGCCGATCGGCGCATGGGCCGCTGTCCATGCCAGCGACTTCGCCAAACCGTCCGGCGGCAGCCACTGCCGGACGCGCCAGCGCGCCATCCAGGCAAATGCCTGCGTCACCAGCCGCGAATCGAAACACAGCCAGGTGGCCGCCGACTGCATCGCCAGGGTACGCGGCAACGTGTGCTGCTCCGAGAAGTCGAAGCGGTAGGCGGTTCTTCGGCCGTAGGGCGCCGCGAGCCGCACCGGCCGCGACTCGCCAAAGGCGCGAACCTCCCTTGCCCCGGCAGGGGTCTGCAGCGTGAACGTGGCACCCAAACGGTCCAGCGTCCAGCGGATGGCAGCCAGTCCATGGACCTCACCTGCGCCCAGCAGCACCGTGATGTCGGCATGCTGCAGCGGCCCCAGTTGATCGCAGGCCTGGCGCACCAGCAAATTGGTGAGCCCCGGCGCGACGCCGACGCTCAGGACCGCGCTGGAACGCTGACTTTCACCTGACGCCCATCGGGTCCGCACAGCGTCCAACACCGAGGCCGTGGCCGAGACGTCGACGTAGTGAATGCCCGCGGCCTGGCACTGCAGGGCAATCCACAGGCTCGCTTCCTCGACGCAGTTGACCACCACGGTGATCCGGTGCGGCAACACCTCGATCACCGGGAGATACCCGTCACCCAAGGCAACCGCCGTCACCCGGGGGCCCTGGACCTGGCAGAACGCGCGAGCCCGCTCCAGGCTGCGCCCGGCAACCAGCACATGACAGGGACTGTCGCGCAAAAGGGCGCGGACGATGCCGCCTCCCACCGCACCATAGCCGCCGACAACCAGCACCGCCTGGTCGGCACTCACCATCGCCTCAGGTCTCGCGTTCGTCATGGCGTGGGCTCCCCCCGCCGCAGACAGCGCCCGCCCAGCACCGTGCACAGGGCGAACGCCGCCAGTGTTCCCAACATCGCCGCGTCCCCAAAGCGGTCAAGCAGCAGGCCCGCCACAGGCGGCACCAGCACACGGCTCAGCGCGAACAGCCCGGCCTGCAGGCCGTAGTCGGCGGCCCGGCAGGCATCGCGGGAGAACTCCATCATCAAGGCGAAGGCGAGCGAAGACGCCAGCCCCATCGCCAGGGCCAGCGCGGCGCTGCCCGCCAACAGCCCCCAACGCGCCTCCACCCCAAGCTGAAAACCCAGGACAGCGGCAAACACCCCGAGGGCCAGCACATTGGCCCACGCCGACCGCCACGCCACCGCCATCAGGCGCTCGCGCCGCACCCAGCCTGCAGCCAGGCTGGCGCCTGCCCCCAGGGCCCCGCCCCCCACACCGGCGACCAGCGCCACCTGCGCGGCGGGCAGTCCGTGGTCCAGCAGCAGCGGCTTGAGGAACACCCAGGCGGCCGCAACAAAGGGAAACTGCCCGATCAGCAGCAGAGTCCAGGCCGGCGCCCCCGGCTGCTGAAAGAAGCCTCTCCAGACACGCCAGGGCGCCAGCCGCGACACGACGGCCCCTGAAAACATCGCCTGTTGCAATGGAGCGGATCCGCGGCCCAGCACGGCGACGATCACCAAGGTGCTCAACACACCCATGGCCAGAATCAGGAAAGGAAGCGTCCAACCCCTGGCCTGCTGGACCAACAGCATGAGGCCCCCGCCCACGACCGCGCCCGCAAACGTGGCCGCCGCGCGGATGCCGCCGGCCAGCGGCCTGGCCTGCGGTGGCAGCAGCCCGATGGCCAGTGCCTGCACCGGGATGTCGGCCCAGGTGGACAGCAGGGCCGCCAGCAAGGCCAGCGCAAAGAGCGTGCCCTTGCCGGCACCTTCACCCACTGCCGCCAGAGCCAGCAGGCACAGCGCAAAGCCGCCGCCCGTCAGCCACGCCCAGCGCTGCCAGGCCAAGACCCTGGACGACGGGCTGAACGCCGGATCCGGCAACACGGCAGAGCGCCGCTGCAACGGCCAGCGTTCCACCGGAATCGCCAGCAGCGCCTTGAAGACCGCAGGCAGGCCGGCAAGTTGAAAGACGCCGATCTCCGTGCCCGACCACCCTTGTTGCCGCATGACCAGCGGCAGCCCCAGCCAGAGGTAGATGGCCGGGGCCGTCAACGCGAAGTTCACCCAGCCGAACAGCAGCTGCTGGACGCCGGGACGCAGCGCGCCGTTCATGGCACGTCCCGCCGCGCCACGACGACCTGCTGCACCGCCATCGGGAACTGGCCGGATGCGAACTGCTCGATGCGCACGAAGCCGGCACGCGCCATGGCCGCAGCCAGTTCCCCCTCATGGGTCACGTGCCGCCCAAGCATGCGCAGCGGCAGGTACCACGGCACCACGCTGCATGCCTCACCCTGCTCCCTGGGCAGTTCCGCGTGCACCGCCACCAGCACACCACCCGGCCGCAGGGCGGCGAGGATCTTGTGCAGGGCCGCTTCGATGTCCGGCACGAAGTGCAGCACCGATGAACACCAGACCAGGTCGTGGTCCGACCCGATGTCGTCCGTGGCCAGGCTGCCGCCCCGCGTGGACAGGCGGGGGCCGAGCCCCCGCGCCAGGATGTTCTCGGCCGCCACGGCGACCGTCTCGGGGAAGTCGAACACGACGCCCTGAAGCTGGGAGCGCTGCTGGGCCAGCGCGATGGCCACCAGGCCCGGGCCGCCCCCCAGGTCCAGCAGCCGCTGCGCCTGCTGGAACTCCGGCAGGCGCCTCATCACCTCGACGGCGGCCGGCGCGGTCACCGCACGCTGCTCCTGCGCGATCTGCACCCGCGCCGCGGCCGCCCACTGCGCTGCGCCACCGGAGGGGCCGTGGTCAGCCGAAAGCGGGGGCTTCGGCACGCCCGGACCATGGCGGACATGCTCCCCCAGGCTGTCGACGAACCCGCGCATGGACCGCAGCCGGAACAACCAGGCCTTGGCGCAGGACAGCTCGGCCCCCTGCGTGAGGTAGGCGCGCGCACCTGCGTCGAGACGATAGATCCCGTCGGCGTCGGCCGCACCGCCGCCCTGGGCATCCTTGCCGACCGGGCCCGCGGCGTCGGCATCGCCGTCATGGCGGCCATGGCCCTGGCGCTCCAGCACACCCATGCTCCACAGCAGCTCCAGCAGATGGGCGGTGCCGACGGGGTGCAGTTGCAGGCGCTGCGCCAGCGCCGCGGCGCCGGCCGGCTCGACGAGCGCATCCAGCACGCCGAGTTCGATAGCGAGCCGCAGGCCCTCGGCCTGCACGGGCGCGACCGCCAGATCCCACCAGCGGCGCAACTCATGTGTTTGTTCGAGATTCATGGCGTCGGCCTCCTGTCGATCAAAGACGGAAGCTCAGGCGCAGCCCGGCTTCGCGAGGCGGGCTGTAGATCGTGATCGTGCTGGCGGGAAAGCCGATCACGTCGTAGTGCTTGTTGGCAGCGTTGTTGACGTAGGCCGTCAGTTCGGTGCGGGCCCACGCATAACCAGCCGACAGGTTGATGACGGCATAGCCCGACCGCTTGTTCGCCGCCGTGTTGGCCGCGTCGACGTAGACCTTGCCGACACCGACCGTCTGGGCCTGAGCGAACCAGCCGGAGGGCGCGTCGTAGCGCACGCCGAGATGGCCGTTGATGTCGGGCGCAAAGGGGTTGCGCTTGCCGGTGTGGTCGTTGGCGCCGTCACGAAACTCGCGGAAACGCGTGTGGTTGAGCCCGAGCCCCGTCTGCACCTGCCAGCCGCTGCCCATCAGCCAACGCAATTCGGCCTCGGCGCCGGTCGAGCGGGCCGACGCCGCGTTGGTCATGAACACCTGCCCGGCCACCGAGCCCATCTGCTGCACCTGCATGTCGTCGATGTCCATGCGGTAGACGGCCGCGCTGTAGCGCAGGCGGCGGTTCAAGAGGTGGCCCTTGGCACCCAGCTCGAAGGCGCGCACCTTCTCGGGCTCGTAGCGGCGATGCGTTTCCGGCGCGAAGGTGTTGAATCCCCCCGCACGGAAGCCGTCGGACACGCTGGCGTAGAGCTGCGCCGCAGGCTGCCACTGGTATTGCAGTGCGAGCTTGGGGCTGGCATGGGTCCAGCTGCGCGACTGCTCGCTGCCGCCGGCCAGTGCAAAGCGCATCTCGTCGCGCTCGATGCGCAGGCCGGCCTGGATGGACCACAGCGCCGACCCCAGTGCCGTCAGCGGCACGTCCCAGTGGGTGAACGCTGCCGTGGAATTCCCTTGCTGCGTCGAGCGCGTGCGCGCCAGCGCGAACGGCGTCTTCTGCTCGAAGTTCAAGGCGTTGTCTTCGCGGTCGAGATAGACACCGGCGACCCAGCGCGCCTCGCCGGCCTTGCCCTCCAGGCGCAGCTCCTGCGACACGGTCTTGAAGTGGTAGTCGCGCCCCAGGTGCAGGAGGTCGGCCGGCTGGAAATCGGTGTCCTGAAGAATGCGGTCGAAGTACTCGTTGCGCGCCGTGATCGAGCGCAGGCGCAGGTCGTCGGCCAGTTCATGGGAGACATCCAGTGACGCCGAACGGGCCTTGGATCGGTTCCGGCTCTCGGTGCCCGAGCGCACGGTCTCGCGCGTGCCTCCCGTCGGCCCCCACAGGGAGCCGCCGTCGTCGTGCTCGCGCTGGTTCAGCCGCAGCGTGGCATCGGTGCGGGCACTCGGCGTCCAGCGCAGGGCCACACGGCCGCCCTTGCGCTCCCGGTCGTCCTCCTTGCGGCCGGTGGTGGTGTTGTCGATGAACCCGTCCTGCCGGGCGAATTCGCCGGCCACGCCCAGGAAGAGCGTGTTGTCCACCAGGGCCCGGCTCGCATCGAAGCGCAGGGCCTGCTTGTTGCGGCTGCCCAGGTCGAGCGAGACGGCGGCGTACGGTTCATTGCCCGGGCGGCGGGTGATGATGTTCACCACGCCGGCCTCGGCATTGCGCCCATACAGTGTGGACTGCGGGCCGCGCAGCACCTCCACGCGCTCCACCCCCAGCAAGGCGTCGTCGAAGCCCAGCCCGCGCAGCGTCGCCACGCCATCCACCACCAGCGCGGTCGATGACGAAAACGAGGTGACGTTGGCCGACAGCCCGCGCATCACCGGCGGCTGCGCACCCGATTGCCCCATAGTCTGGAACACGAAGCCGGGCGTCATCGCCGCCACGCCCTCCAGACCACGCTCACCATCAGCTTCGAGCTGTTCGCCATCAAAGACGGACACGCTGGTGGGCACGCGCTCGAGCACTTGAGACTGCTTGTTCGCCGTGACCGTGACGGCCGGCAGCATAGGCTCCTGGGTCTGCTGAGCCACCGCCGACAGGGCGGTTGCCAGCATCGGCAACACCCCGATTGCCCGCAAGGGAGGAATGGGCATGGATCGTTCTCCTTGAGTATCTGATGACTTCCATGCTAAGAAAGAATGAGAATTGTTCTCACAGTATTTCGGTAGCAATCGGGAGGGTTTCGTATGCAAACGGGAGCGAGGCTGGGCACGAAGGTTGAAGAGGTGCGCGCTGTGGGGAAGACAGGCCGCCTTCCTGTCTCGGGCAACGGCTGCTGGATTGAACGCGCCACGCTCGACGATGGGCTGACGGTGGTTCGCTCGCACTACCAACCGGCGCGGGACCTCGCCGAGGCATCCACCCAGAGCGACACGGGGCCGACGCTGGTGATCACCTACGGCCTGTCCGGCGAGTCCGGCTTCGTGGCCGAGGATGGCTCCAGCCTGCGCTTTGGCGCCGGACGCACCACCCTCGCGGCCTTTGCGCACACGCGCGGCGAGCGGCACTTCCGGGCACAGACGTCCGTTCGCCAGCTCAGGCTGGTGCTCAACGGCAACGCGCTGTCGCGCTATCTGGGTGAAGCGGCCGCTGCCCGCCTGGCCAGTCGCAGGGGAATCCGCCTGCTGGGTGAACACGCGACGACGGCCTGGTGCCGCACCCTGCTCCATCCTCTGCTGTCGCCCGAGGTGGCAACGCCCGTGGATCGGCACATCGCTGCGCTGACCCTGGCAGCCGAACACTTGCGCTTGCTCATGCCGGCTGCGGTGCCGGGCGCCTCATCCCTGCGCCTGAGCGCAGCCGACGTGGAAAAACTCGCCCGAGCCCGCGATCTGATGCACACCCAGATGGATCGCGCACTGACGATTCCGTACCTCAGCGCCACCGTCGGGCTCAACGAATGTAAATTCAAGCAGGGGTTTCGTGAGCTTTACGGCACCACGCCGCACCAGTTCCTGCTCGATCTGCGCATGCGGCGCGCACGTGCATTGCTGCAGTCCGGATGTCAGGTGGCTCAGGCGGCCTACGCGGTCGGGTACCGGCACCCGGCCAGCTTCAGCGCGGCCTTCAGCCGCTACTTCGGGCAGGTGCCAAAGTCGCTGAACACACCGGTCTGACGGCGCACGTCCGGCACTACGGGGAGCGCACCCTCGTCTTCCTTCTCGGGCCGAGCGCACCGGATGCAGCCGCCTGCAGGATGCGGCGGAAGGTGGGACATTCCATATGGGACGGGGCCGGACAGACGGCTGCGTGGCGCAGGCCGTCGCGCATGGCGCTCAGTTGGCGGATCGTCCGGTCCAGTTCATCCGCCTTGGCCGTGAGCATCTGCCGGTCGATGCTGGGCTGGCCGTCCGGCGAGAACATGCGCGCGATGTCATCGAGCGAAAAACCGGCGGCACGCCCCAAGGCGATCAACGCCAGCCGCTCCAGCACGCCCGCGCCGAAAAGACGATGCAATCCGCGTCGGCCGATCGAGGCGATCAACCCCTTTTCTTCGTAAAAGCGCAGCGTCGAAGCGGGGACACCTGCGCGCCGCGCCACCTCGGTGATGTCCAGGCTTTCCATCTCATTCCTTCGGGTTGACTTCAAGTTGACTTCAAGTTGCACAGTATGGCTCCCGCCTCATTCAGGCAAGCACAAGGAGATGGACATGGAAGTCACCCCACCTACCGATGACGGGCAAGCAGCCCTGTGGAACGGCGCGGCCGGCCGGGCCTGGGTCGAGGCGCAGGAGGTGCTCGACCGGATGTTCAAACCGTTCGAGGATCTCCTCGTCACGGCAGCGTCCACCACGTCCGGCGGCCGGGTGCTGGACGTCGGCTGCGGCACGGGTGGCACGACGCTCGCGATCGCCCGGCAACTTGGCGAAGGGGGCCGCTGCACCGGCATCGACATTTCGGAGCCTATGATCGCCGCAGCCCGGGTCCGCGCAGAAAGCGAACCTGCGCCAACAAGCTTCATCCTTGCGGACGCGCAGGTTCATGCTTTCGAGCCGGCGGTCTTCGACATGATCGTCTCGCGTTTCGGCGTCATGTTCTTCGACGATCCCGTGCGGGCCTTCGCCAATCTTCGACACGCCGTGAGGGACGATGGCGAACTCCGCGTCATCGCCTGGCGCAGTCCAGCAGAAAACCCCTTCATGACGACAGCCGAACGGGCCGCGGCCCCTCTCCTGCCGAACATCCCCGCCCGTCGGCCGGATGCACCAGGGCAGTTCGCCTTTGCCAACGCGCAGCGGGTTCTAAACATCCTGGAGAACAGCGGCTGGAGTGGGATCGATATCCAACCAATCGACGTCAGCTGCACCCTTCCCGAGAAAGAACTGGTCCCCTACCTGAGCCGGCTCGGACCTGTCGGCCGGGTGCTCCAAGAGGTGGACGAAGGCGGCCGCAAAGAGGTCATCGAAACCGTCCGTGCGGCCTTCGATTCCTACGTGACGGGCTCTGCAGTCCACTTCGTTGCCGCATGCTGGATGGTCAATGCACGAGCAACATCCACTCCGCAGCGCCGATAGAGGCCGTTCGCGCCTGAGACGGTGGAATGTCCGGTCGAACGTGCGGCCTATGCACTCGCCTTGGCGAAGCCGCTGCGCCGACTTCCTCCTGGGGATCGCTCCTGGCACCTTCGGCAACGCCCGTAGAGTGCCAGCACATGGCCCTTGACGGTAAACCCAGGAGGCGCAACTTCAGAGAAGTCGCAAGGGCACCATTCCATGTCGCACGCCCCCGGACCGGGATGGGGCCAGGGTGCGGATTGTGCAGAACTCACAGACTGGCTTCGGGGTCACCGAGCCAGGGTCACTTGACCTGGGCCAGTGCCTTGTCGAAGCGGTCCTTGCCCATGGCGAAGGCCGCCTGCTCCTTCACCGCCGCGGCCTTGGCATCGGCCAAGTTGACCGGCTTGCCGGCCTGGATCACACCGACCATGCCCATCATCTTGTGCGGCTGGCAGGCGTAGAGGTAGACACCTTCCTTCTCGACCTTGACCTTGAACTCCTTGTCCGGGTCGCTCTTCCAGCTGTTCGCGCCCGGCGGCACCAGCAGGGAGGCGCTGTTGTGGGCGGCTTTTTCGGTTGGCGTGAACACGACCGTGTCCCCCACCGCCACCTTCACGAAAGCGGGCTCGAACACCATGGCTCCGTCCTTGCCGGTGCTGAGCATCTTCACGGTGTGGTCCGCGGCTTGTGCCGATGACGCGACAGCCAGCAGCAGAAGCCCACCCAGGACGACATCCGGGCAAGGCATGGTGGAGAAGCGGCGGGAAACGGCAAACGACATGGCAAAACTCCTTCAAGAGTGAATCGAAATCGATGGGACGTCATCGGCCCGCTGGGTGCCCTGGGGTGCAGTCTGGGCAGTAGCCGTAGAGCGCCAGTCGGTGGCGCGAGAGTTGGTAGCGGTGGGCCGCCGCCACGTCCTGCCGCAATGCCTCGACCGCCTCGTTGCGGAACTCGTCCACCCGCCCGCACCCGAGACAGATCAGGTGGTCGTGATCGCCACCCTCATTGAGTTCGAACAGCGCCTTGCCCGCCTCGAAGACGTTGCGAGACAACAGGCCCGCCGATTCCAGTTGCGACAGCACCCGGTACACCGTAGCCAGCCCCACGTCATGCCCATGAGCGAGCAGACGCCGATAGACATCTTCGGCGGACAGGTGGCGCTCGCTGCTGGAGCGGATGATCTCCAGCACGAGACGACGCGGCAGCGTCGCCTTCAGCCCGGTCCGTTTCAGATCCTGGTCGTCCAACTCTTGGAGGGTTTTCATGCACAGATATTGATACGTTCAAGACCACACAGCCTTGGTCACCCGCCCAGCAGTCGTCGCCCCAATGCAGCGCGCCGCCACCGTCAACCAAGACGAGTTGCCCGTGCGTTTGTTTAGCAAAGCTGTCATCGGGCCCGCCACTCCGGTTGACCGAATGAGGGATCACACTGCATGTGGCGTGCACATCACAACAACGCAACCCGCTTCACCATCACCGCTCAAGATTCCACACCAGCTTGAGCATGGCGCGGGTCTGATTGGGCAGCAGGTCGCGCTGATCGCCCGTGTAGCCCAGGCGATCGAGCGAGAAAATCACTTCCCGGTCCGGCCTCCATAGCCATCGCAAGCGCGCGCTGACGCCCAGTTCCTTCGAGACGTTGTCCCACTGCAGCAGCAGGCTTTGAGCCAGACGTGTGCTGGGGGTGTGATCCAGGCGCAAGGAGGCGGTGCGGACGGTGAAACTGCCCGACGGCAGGCGAATGGCGTTACGCGCGAGGCCCACCCGCCAGCCCCAGTACGGGCTGGGCTTCCAGGCCAGCTGCAAGGTCTGGTCGTCGCGATGCCCGTCGTAGTACCCGCCGCTGCGCAACTCCGCAGTCGCCGAGACCGGCCGGGACGGCGCGGTCTCCAGGTACCCGAACAGGTAGTGCCAGCCATAGCGGCCCGGCTGAACAGTGACGCCAGGCACAGGGGTGTAGGCAGAGGCCAGGCGATCCCCTTCGAAGAACACCTCGACCATTACCGTATCGCCGGCCGCATTGGTGTAGCCGATCTCCGGGTTGAGCAACCAAGAGCGCTCGCTACCGTCCTGCTTGCGACGGAAATTCCAATCGACGCCCGGGATGATGTCCTCACCGATTCGGGTGCGATGCCACCAGCCCAGTTCTCCCTGCCCACGCGTCACGCCAGCCTCGGCGAGGTAGCCCAGGGCGGGATTGAAGTGCGCATCGATGCGCTGCACCTCGGCGTTGCCCATGAGGCCGACGTTGGGATACTTCACGCTCGCCCCCCAAGACCGGCCATCGCCCAACCCGGCGTTGCTCGATTCCAGCACCCAGGCATGCGTCTCCAGGGTCTTGCCACCCTCCCCGCCCGGTGGCACCCAGTTGGTGTCCCGGAACTGATAGTCCACGCCCCACAGGCTGCTGCCGGGCGTGCCTTCGGGATTGCCACGGGTGGCCGTCAGCCCGACGCGGCTGCGATGGCCCAGCGGACGCGCGACCCGCAGCACGGCCACATCGGCGGCGCGCTGATCAGGCGCGCCCGGCTCGGTCGGCCCGCCGGCCACGCGAGCGCCAAAAAGGCCGAAATCGGTGCCAGCGAGTTGTCCCGAGAACTTGAGGCCGGCATCCAGGCTGCGCCCACGCCCGGTCGCATCCAGCCCGATCCGTCGCGAGTAGTACGGAATGACGGCGCTCTCCACCAGGCCGCCGAACGTGAAGCGCCCCGCGTCCTGAAGGAAGAACTCGCGCTTCTCGGGGCGGAAGAGTTCAAAGCGCGTGAGGTTGACGGTGCGCTCATCGGCCTCCGCCTCGCCGAAGTCGATGTTCAGCGCGGCCGTGGTCCGCAGCCCGGTAGGGCTCTCGTGGAACACCTCCAGACCGGGCTCCAGGCGCTGCCGCGCCTGGCCGGTGCCCGAGGCGGCCGACGACTCGCTGGTGGCGCGCAGCGAGGCCTTGAGGCGCAGCCCCCAGCCGTCCTGATCGGCGACGATGGCCGGCATGGGCAGCGCATCGCCCAGGGAGTACACCTCCTTGTCGGGCTGGATGCCGGCCAGCCGCACACGCTCGCTGCCGCGCGGCATCCAACGTTCGGCGTTGACGCGCCAGGTGCGCGCCTCGTCCTCGCCGACCGGGCGCCCGCGCCCGAAGACCGACAGAGGAATGGTGATGTCGGCACGCCAGCCGTCGGCCTCGATGCGCGCCTCGCTGCGCCACAGCGCGTCCCAGTCGAAGCGCATCTGCCCACCGTCGAAAATCAGCGCGTCGAACTGGGCGCCGTTGGCATTGACCGCGAAAAGGTAACCGTTGCGGCCATCGCCATCGGGATCGATCACCAGCGTCACCTGATCCTCTTTGAGCATACCCTCCACGTCCCGACGCATCTGCTGCGCCACGATGGCCGACGGTTCGGGGTCGTAGGCGCGCACCTGGATGTGCAAGGCCCTGCCGTCGTGGGCCATGCGCAACTCAGTGCGGCGCGTGGGGGCCGATCCGGCCACGGGGGCCACCTGCACAAAACCGCCGATGGGTGCGGCATCGACCAGAGACGGCACAGCACCAGCGAAATCTGCCTTCGCGGGCAACCGCAAGGCGGCCATGAGGGGCGGCGATGCAGGCGCTGCATCCGGAGCGGCCATCGCGAAAGACGCCATCATTGCCACGGAGAGCGCCACCGCCTGGCGGACATGGCCCAAGCCCTTTCCATACAGGTATGCATAACGTCGAAAACTGCCGCGGCAACGCGCGCAGCCATACCCAAGGCCACACAGCCCTGTCATCCACATCAGCAAGCGCCAGCCGCCGGCGATTCCAGACCGCCCGACCGTCATGCCGCAGCGGTCAGTTTGCCGAACGGCGGTCTAAGCGCAGCAAACCCAAAAGAAGCCCCGATCCCTGTGATCCGAGCGCCCTGGACACGGATCAGGCGATCAGCGAACAAAAAATGGCGATGGCCGTCCGGGACGATCGACTCAGGCTTGTCCCCATCCACCTCGGCCACCGCCAGCGGCGCGTTGCCCTGGGTGACGAGCGACGCCAGGCGGCACGCGCCGCTCGCGATGTTGGTCAGCGCCTCAGCAAGGAACAGGCGGCATAGCTGCTGGTGAGGATAGGCAAGCATGGACGGTTCGAATTCGATGAAAACGGCAGAAAGTATCTCAATTCGATACCTTGCTACCAGGGTGGGCGCGCGACGCGGATGAAGCCGCTCCATTGAAGACGGGCGACCCGCCGATTTGTTTAAACACCGCGGGCGCCCATGCGTCTTGGGTGTGTGACCCTCGCGACCTCGACCTTGCCAGGCCCGCTCCCGCTCGGCGAATGCCATCGTCTTCTTGAAGAGAACCCACGGTGATTCCTCTGCTCACCCCCTTGTTCCAGGGCGAGTGGGCACCCTATGGAGAGTCGCTCGCCTGCTCCCCGCGCTGGCCGCCCGATGCCATCCAGGTCTCGTGCCTGATTCGGGACGATCGGCTGCTGGCCGGCGCGATCCGGCAACATGCACGCGGCCGTGGCGTCACGGGTGACGATCTGCGGGCTGCAGCCTCCGCCTGGAGCATGGACTATCTGTGGGCCCTGCTGCCGCCGGTCGCCGCCGCTGCTAGCGTGCTGCAGCACGGTTTTCCGATACGCGCTGAGCACGTCGCGGTCGAACTGGACGGCTCCGGCACACCGACGCGCTTCCACATCGCACTGGAAGGCAGTTCAATGGCGGGCGAACCGACGGCAGTTCGCTATGGTCCCCTGCTGTGGCACCACCTCGAACCGCTGTTCGCAGCCATCGCTCGGCAAACGCGCCTGCCGCAGAAAATCCTGTGGGCCAATGCCGCACGGTATCTGCAGACCATCCTAGAGCAAGCGGTGGCCTTGACCGGAAACGCCCCCCATGTCGCCGCAGACCAGCACGCCCTGCTGCACGAACCGCACTGGCCGGACCACCACCGCAACCCGCTGTATGCCCGACAACGCGAAGCCAGGCGGATCGAGGACGGTACCCCTGTCACCATCCGGCTGCACCGGCAGTGCTGCCTGTACTACCGGCTCCCGGGCCACGGATACTGCGGCGCTTGCCCACTCGACCCGCAGCACCGCACTCCCCTTCAACCGGGCGACGAAACGCTGCTGGAGGTGTGTGAGGGCGACCGTGACCCAGGTCAATAGCCGCATCAACGAGGTCGAGCGAGCCTGAATGGCGGCCGTCGGCCGGCCCCGATCTCGCTATGCACCGGTGGCCCGGAAGTCCAGCAATTCGGAGGGCTGCATGTCGAGGGCCTGCGCGAGGATGCAGATATTGACCAGGGCGATGTTGCGCAAGCCCCGCTCCACACCGCTCAGGTAGCTGCGAGCCAGCCCGCTCTCCAGCGCAAGGCGCTCCTGCGATATACCCCTCTTGCGCCGAACGGCGGCAAGATGGGCACCAAAGCGCTTGCGGGGATCGTAGTCGAGTTCCATAGCATTTCCAAAACAGAAGGAAAGCTATAGGGACACGCTCTATGAATCCACGCCCCATCAGTGCACGCGTTATAAGTCACATTTTGATTTCCCAGCCAGACGCATCGGGGGATGCATCACTTCGTTCATTGCCTACGGGCCGGTCCTATGCCGACATCCTCATCGGGCCAACCCGACTCCGTCGCTCAAGTAAGCCTGGAGCACGTTGGCGGTGTTGATGCCGATGTCGTCCACCGCGTAGCCGCCTTCGAACACCAGGACCGTCGGCATGGCCAACCGGCCCAACCGGCTGCCAACCCTCAGGAAGTCGTCGCGGGTCAGCCGAAAGCCCGAGATCGGATCGCCTTCGTAGGTGTCCACCCCAAGCGACACCACCAATGCGTCCGCCTTGAATGCCTGGATTCTCTGCAGGGCCATCTCAAGAGCCCGGCACCAGGCCGCCCCATCGGTACCCCGCGGCAGCGGCAGGTTCACGTTGAACCCTTCGCCGAGACCGGCACCGGTTTCTTCGGCGTAGCCGATGTAGTACGGGTAATCGGTCCGCGGATCGGCGTGTATGCTCACGAACAACACGTCGGGACGGTCGTAGAAGATCGTCTGCGTCCCGTTGCCATGGTGGTAATCCACGTCGAGGATCGCCACGCGCTGCGCTCCGCCGTCACGCAAGGCCTGCGCCGCAAGCGCCGCATTGTTCAGAAAGCAATAGCCGCCGAAATAGTCCCATCCCGCATGGTGCCCGGGCGGCCGCGTCAGTGCGAAAGCCACCGGCTCGCCAGCGAGAACACGCCGGGCTGCCGTGATCGCGCAGTTGGCACCCTCGCAGGCCGCTTCCCAGCTGCCGGCGGTCAGCGGCGTGCCCGCATCGAAAGTGTATTGGCCCAGGCGCGCCACGAAAGTGTCGGGAACCACATCGGAGCGGAACGCGCGGATCGGCCAGTATGACGGCAGGGCATCCTTCCCGGCATTGGCCGGATCGAGCGCAACCCATTCCGCCCAGGCACCGCGCAGGAACGCCACGAAGGACGGCGCATGGACCTTGTTCAACAAGGCCAGATCCATTTCACCCGGCAGCTCGAAGCGCCCCATCCCGCGGCGCACCAGCTCCTGGCGCACACGTTCGACCCGCGCGGGCACCTCCACACTCTCGACCAGCGCGCCCCGAAACATCTCCACGCGCCCGTGATGGCGCGGATGAACACTGTTGTAGACGATCAGCACCGGCCAATTCCTTGCACCCACCGAGGATTCATGCGCCAGCCAATCCTGCTGCCAACACCGGCCCTGCCTCGTCCGCACCGGTCTTTCGGTCCTCGACGATGCGCCCGTTGGCCATTCGCACCACCCGATCGGCCACGTGGAAGTAACGATCATCGTGGGAGATGACGACGACGAGATGGCCCCGATCCCGCAGTTCCGGCAGCAGTTCGGTGTAGAACAGGTGCCGGAACGTCGGGTCCTGATCTGCAGCCCACTCGTCGAACACCAGAACCTGCCGGCCCTCCAGATAGGCATGCACCAAGGCCAGCCGCTTGCGCTGCCCGGTGGACAGATCCAGGGTGTTGAATGCCCCCTCCTTGACGCTCACCTTGTGGGCGATCTCGAGACGCTCCAGGTACTTCAGGGCTGCTTGCGTCACGCCCTGCTCGCGCCCGTCCACCTTGCCTCCGGCCAGCAAGTCCTCGAACAGGTAGAAGTCTGCGAACACGGTCGTGAACAGCTGCCGGTAGTCGTCCCGCGTTTCCACCGTCACCGGCTCCCCGTCCAGCAGGATCTCCCCGGCCTTTGGCGGGTACAGCCCCAGCAAGACCTTGATGAGGGTGGTCTTGCCCGACCCGTTGTCGCCAACGACGAAGACCAGTTCCCCGCTGTCTAACCGCAGGCTCAGCGGCCCCAGGACGAACCCTTCGGTCGCACCGTCTGGCGCCTGGAAGGCGTACTGCACGTTCCTCAGCTCGATGGACTGCTCCAGGGCCACCCGGCTCTCGGGTCGATCGAGATGCAGGTGCGGCTCCGGATTGGCGAAGTGGGCCGACAGGTCGGCGATTCGCTGAAACGCCACCTTGGCACGCCCGACCTCAGGCAACACCCCCAGGATCTGGTCCATCGGCCCTTTCAGGAACAGCAGCACCAGCACGAACCCGCTGAGCACTGCGGGCTCCGTGGACTGGAAAGCCGCCCAGCCCAGGATCCAGGCGATCAAGAGAAAGTAGAGCGCGGACCCGAACGCAGTCGCCAGCACATAGGTGTTGATTGCCTTGCTGTTGACGTCACGGATCGCCCCGATGATGCGTTCGATCTGCCCGTTGTACATCCGGCTGCGCCGCTCCCGGTGCATGCGAAGTTCCTTGGCCCCCGCACTGATGTCACGGTAGGTCTTGTGCAGTTGCTCCTCATGGTCCCGCGCCTTCCAGAAGCCCGACACCCCGCGCGCCTGCGCAAACAGTTGGGCCACCGTCCCCCCGACCAGCGCGACGATCAGAAAGCCGAACAACGGCAGCGACAGATAGGCCAGGTAGCCCAGGCAGCCCAGGACGGTGGCCACCGAGACCAAGGTCGTGGCGAGGGCGAAGATCACGTCGCTGATCATGTCCACGTCCTGAGACAGCACGGGCATCAGCCGGTGCGTTCGGTACCGCTCGAGCGCGTCGATCGGGGCCGACAGGATCTTGCGCGCCAGGCTCTTGCGCACTTCGGCCACCAGGCGCTGACCGACCCAGTTGGTGGACACGTGCGAGACAGCGCGCCCCAGCAAGGCCACCAGGCACAACGCCACGAAGGACAGCAGCACGTCGCCGGCCATGCCGCTGCCGCCGGCAAGCACCTGATTGACCACTCCCAGCAAGGCCACCGTGGCGGCACCCGCGCCGACGCCGGTGATGGCCGACAGCAGGATCCATGGGAAAAACGGCCGCAGCAGCTGCAACAGCTCGCGTGCCTGATTGCGTTCACTCATCGAATACGCCATGCGCAGACCTCGTCCTATCTGGGTTTCACGGCCGCAAGACCGCACGCGTCAACTGCGGATCGCGCTGGATGTCCGCCTCGTTGAACGGAAAACGCAGCCATGCCTTGCGCGAGTAGCGCGCAACCGGCGCGCTGCCGCGACCGTTGCTCACGGCGAGTTCGTCCTGGCCATGGGCCAGCAGCGTGTGCGCCTCGACCCCCTTCTCACCGAAACGCACCACCTGCAGGTAGCTGTTGGAGACCGCATTCGCGTCCAGAACGTCCTTCCCGTCCTCGGGGCAAGCCACGGTGAAGTAGCCTGCGCCACCGCAGCCACCGTAGATCGGCCAGCGCCGACCGCCGCTGCGCACATGGCGCCGATTTCCCGTCGCCGCGTCCAGCGGTATCCCTTTGGCGGTCAGCGCCGCGATGGCCGAGGTCAGCGCCTTGCCCACCCCACCGTCGCTCGGCATGGGCACCGCGGGCGTGGACAGCGGCGCCTCGATGGAAAAAGAGGTCCGGTAAAGTTTCCCTTCGGGGATCTTCTCCAATTCGTCCCAGAACGCATCCCACAGCAGTGCCCCACGGTCGTCCGCCTCTCCGGTGTTCCCCCAGGCGCGCAGAACGCCGCAGGCCTTCGTGTAGGCGTCACGCCCTGCGCTTGCCGGCACGCCCACCCGAGAGCAGGCCTGATCGAGCAAGGTCAGCTTGAACTGCTCTGCGGAATAGGCGCGTGAGCGCAGCGCTTCCTGCATCGCCCAGCGCCCGAGTTCCTCGGACGACCGCGCACCCCGTTGCAACAGGTCAATCGCAATCTGATGCCCCAGACGGCCGCGGTGATGCAACGCGGATTGAGCCGCCCCAAGCAAGGAAGGAAATCCGTCGAGCGGCTGATCGACGTTGGCCAGCCAGTAGCTGTTGTTCATGTTGGCCACATAGTCTTCGCGCAGGAGACTGGGAAGCCGCTCGGCCGGCATGGCGCCTGACTGCGCCACCTCTCGGTCGATCCGCCAAATGCAGGCCGATCGGCTGCCATCCAGGAACGGGGTGCGCGGATCGAACTTGGCGAAGGCGCCGGCAAGAGGCGCATTGCAGGACTGACGGTGATCATCGGGCACATCGGGTACCGCACCGATGTCCGCATACCAGACCCGCCCATCTCCCTTGCCGATGGCCACGGTATTCACCCATGGCATGGCCGCCTCCTTGCGCTGGATGGCGATGAACTCGTCGAGCGAGCCCGCCAGATTCCACCGCAGGAAATTCCGGTAGACGCGCCAGTTGTCCGCGTTGACATCGCGCACCGCCAGGGCACGTCGGGCAGACCAGCCCAGGGCGGGGTCCATCCGACTCAGATCCACCACGGGGCCGAACCTCGACGTGTACAGCGTCCTGCTCACCTGGCGAGCCTGCCCGCCCTCGTCCGCCACCTCCACGGTGACGGTGCGCGACTGCATGGGCTCGGGCACGCCATCGACCAGATAGCGCCGGGGATCCGACGGGTCGAGCTCCAGCTGGAACAAGCCAAAGCGACGCGCGCTGGAGACCGTGTGACTCCACGCTACATGCTCGTTGAAGCCAATCATCACCAGCGGCACACCCAGGAACCCCACCCCCGCCACGTTCAACTTCCCAGGAATGGTGAGGTGCATCTGGTAGAAGCGGTCCGGGCCACCCCAATACCAGTGCGGGTTGCCGAGCAGCACGGCCCCGTCGCCGCCGGTGGCACGTTGTCCCCAGGCGATCACGTTGCTGCCCAACTCGGCACGCGGGCCGAGGTTGTTGGCCAGACGCACCCGCAGCTCCCGCGAACCGACAGCATCGGTCGCACGCACCCTGTCAGGCGAGGCATTGACGATGTCAGGGAGAAACTGCAGATAGCCCGCCGTCAGATGCGAGGCGTACATCCGGCGGTGGATGTCCTGCTGCGAGATCTCGCGAACCCATTTCTCGCCCAGGCAGGCACGGTGGGCGTGGCGGCGCGGGTGGGCTTGGGCCTCTCGCAGCCAGCGGTTGTAGCCCTGCGCAAAACCCTCTGCGAGTTCGTTCAACTCACGGGGCTGCTCGGCCTGGAAACGCGCCACCGCAGCGTCATCGACAAAGGCCCGAAAGAAGAAGTCCGAGTCGATGTTCTTCGATCGCCCCACATTGGAATCAACCGAGGGACGCTGCTCCGCGCCAAAAAAAATGGATCGTCGACCTTCGTTGGTCACGAACGACTCCGCCAGCGTGCACAGCGCATCCTGCGCCTGCACATACCCGATGCCAACGCCCAGGTCGCGCCATCCGGTCGCTCGGATGTGCGGAATGTCATCGGTGGTGCGCCGGATCTCGATGGATCGCGCGACTGCGGCCATCGCTTCATCCGACGCCCCACGGGCGCGCGCCTGATGGGGCATCAGGAGCGAAAACGCGGCGATCAGCACCGCGCCCGAGGCACACCGCTGCCCCCACGCCCGCGCGATCCCGGGTTCAGCAGGCATGGGCCACTCCCAGCTCGACGCCCACGACCTTGGCGAGGCCCCGCTCCAGCGCCGGGAAAAGACTGCGATGGAAGTTGTTCCAGCGCAGCTCCAAAATCGTGTCCTCGGGGTCGATGTCGGTGGCCAGGACGTCGGCCACGACTTCTCCGGAGTCGATGCCGTTGTCAACGTAATGGAAAGACGCGCCGGTCTGACGAACCACGGGCACGTCGATGTCCTCCATCGTCTGCCAGTTCACCACCTTCCTGCCCCGCGCGCCATGCAGGGCGTCGAGCGTGGCGTAGGCGCCGCGCCGCTGGTGGGTCGAGCCATCCCGCGTGATTCCGGGATGGATGTTGTAGATGCGCCGGGCGAATGGCGCCCCCGGACGCACCAACTCATCCAGGATGACCAGCAAGCCATCCAGCACGACGACATCGGCCTGCACGTCGGTCAGCGCAGCCAGCAGGCGCTCCTCGAAATCATGCTTGCCACTGGCGCGCCGGGGATCGTTCAGCGGCAAACGCCGGTAGGTCGAGGGCACGGGCGTGAGCAAGTCGTTGAGCGCACGCCCCTGGACGGTCAGCCCCGGAGGGTAGAACCACGCCCCCCCGGGCCGAGGCGTGAAGCCGTAGTCGGCCAGCTTGGCCCGGTCTGCGGGAGAACCCTCGTCGTCATCGAAGATCACGCGGTCGAGCACCAAATGCTCGCCCAAGGGGCCTTCGTTGAGCAGGGTCACCAGATGCTCGAGTGGCGAGGGCATGTACCGCGCCTCGGCCTTGTAGTTGATGTGCTGGCCCGCCTTGTCCGCGGCGGCGTTCCTGAGGGACCAGATGTAAACAAGACGTTTCTGAGCCATGGTCGGTATGAAGAGGCATGTTCTGGCGAAGACGCCTGCCAACCGGCACGCATCCTGGTGTCCACGGCCTGATCCGATTCACGCAGCCAGCTACTTTGCGCTCGCGATCAGGTGTGTTGCCTCATAAGACGTACCAGCCGCGCATCTGTTTAGCCACGCTCGCGGAGCCCTGCGGACTAAACAAACAAAGCCCTCCCCCGTCTTGTTGGCATGGGACCGCCATCACGCCATGAGCTCCTCTGCGCCGGACATCCCCGGTGCGGTGCTATGGCGCAGCCCGTCCGGACCGAGATGGCCCCCTCACGACCGATCTGCGGCCGTGCGTCATCGGCGTCTTCATCGATGTCTTTTGTGTCGACGATCTCAGATGCCCCATCCATCAGCACCACCTCGTGAGGACCACCGCATGCACATCCATGATCTGATCGGAATCGGATTCGGGCCATCCAACATCGCCCTCGCCATTGCCCTCCAGGAAGAACGACAGGCAGGGCACCGCCCCATCGACGCGTTCTTCATCGAAAAGCAAGCCGGCTTCTCCTGGCACCCGGGCATGCTGCTCGACCATGCCCACATGCAGATCTCCTATCTGAAGGATCTGGCGACGCTGCGCAACCCGCGCAGCCGCTTCACCTTCGTGAACTACCTGCACGAGCAAGGCCGGCTGCCCGACTTCATCAACCTCAAGTCCTTCTTCCCGAGTCGCCACGAGTTCAGCGACTACCTCGGGTGGGCTGCTCGCCAGTTCGACGACATCTGCGCATATGCCGAAGAGGTCATCGAGGTGCTGCCTGAGCAAAAGGACGGTCACGTTCCCCTGCTGCGGGTGCGATCCCGTGACCAACGAGGCGCCGTGCGGGATCGCCTGGCACGCAACCTCGTGGTCAGCGTCGGCGGGTCGCCCAAGGTGCCGGACTGCTTCAAGAAGCTGGCAGGCGAGGCCCGCGTCTTCCATTCAAACGGCTACCTCACCGGCATTGCAGCCAACCGCAACGCGCGCAAGGTCGCCATCATCGGAGGCGGCCAGAGCGCGGCAGAGATCTTCGTCGACCTGCACAACCGAGCGGAGCCCACCGACGTCGACCTGATCATGCGCGGCCGGGCCCTGCACCCGTCCGACGACAGCCCGTTCGTCAACGGCATCTTCAACGCGGATTTCACCGATCACATGTTCCAGCAGGACGAAGCCACCCGCGCCAAACTGCTGCAGGAGTTCCACCGCACCAACTACGCGGCCCCGGATCTCGAACTCATTCAGCAGATCTACAAGATCTTGTACGAACAACGGGTCGTGCGCGGCGATCGCCATCACCTGCTGCGGCGGCACGAGGTACTGAGCGCAAATGCGCGCGCAGACGGAGTTGAACTCGTGCTGCGCGATCTGGACCAGAACATGGAACTCACGCGGCGCTACGACGCCGTGGTGCTGGCAACGGGGTACGAGCGCGAGAACCACAAGCCCCTGCTCACCCCGCTCGCCAAGCACCTGGGCGATCTCCAGGTGGACCGCAACTACCGTCTCAGGTCTGCCACCGAGTTCCAGCCGGCCATCTTTCTGCAAGGGGCATGCGAGGGCAGCCATGGGCTGAGCGACACCCTGCTCTCCGTGACGGCCCTGCGCGTGAAGGAGATCATCGATGCGCTGGAATCATCCACCGTGCGCAAGCCTGGCGCCAGCACGGAAAAACTCGCTGCTGCCACCACCTGAGCGTCACGCCACGCCCCAAGGAAGGATCGATGGGTCACTTCCTTGGAGTAACAAGCCCCACCGAACGCGGGACACAAGCGCAGGCACTCATAGTGGTCAGATCGCGGACATTCGAGTAGAATGGAATGATTGTCATTCCGAATGATGCTACAGAGGCCTCGCTGCCAGGGATTGGGTCCCCCCCGATCCCAGGGAGAGACCCGCCCCTGGTAAGCGCCGAGCCCTGCTTCGCTTGGCCTACGCTAGCCATATAGCCACGCCGTGCGTCCGGGAATGGCCTCGAGCCCTGGCGGCGCGGCGTCGGTGATCCACCACAGCCGGCTTGACGCATGCCCTTGCCAGGAAACGTCGTCACTTTGGGGCGCTGGCTGGACTGTGATCACTCGCTACTATCGGGAACTCCTGAACTTCTGCCTGCGCAAGGTCAAGGATCACGACACTGCGGCCGACCTGGCACAGGAGAGCTACGCGCGCGTCCTGGCCATGCAGCAGGCCGGGCAAGCGGTGCTCGAGCCTCGGGCCCTGCTGCGACAAGTGGCCCTGAACGCCAAGATCGACATGGATCGGCGCGCGGATATCCGGCGGCACGACAACATCGATGAACTCGACGAGGCCGTCCTGCCGACCCAGCCGCAACATCTTCAGCCCGAGGAGATCTACGCCTCCTCGCAGGCGGCCGAGGCCTATCTCAAGGCCATCGAGGGGTTGCCGACCCGATGCCGCGAAGCGTTCTGCCTCTACGCTTTCGATGAACTCCCGAACAAGGAGATCGCGCAGCGCATGGGCATCTCGCTCAGCATGGTCAACCAGTACATCAGCCGCGGCAAACTGGCCTGCGCCGCATGCAGGCAGACGCAGAAGGGCAGCCATGCCAAGGAATAGAGAACCCTTGCGCACCGAGTCGATACTGCGGGGTGTAGTTTTGCGTGGCCTCGTGCGTCTATACAAATAAGATGATCCGAACGACAGCCCCCACGGGCTCTTCTTGTTGCTCACCGTCCGCGGATGCCTCTCTCGATGAAGTGGCCTCGCGGGAACTCGAGGCATTCGTCCGCGACCAGGATCCGGTCGACGTCGCCGCGACGGACTGGCACACGCGCCGGGAGCAAGGGCTCAGCGCCATTGAGGAGGCCGAGTTCCAGTCCTGGCGCGCAGCCCATCCGGCCCACGCAAGCGCCTGGGCACAGGTGGACGAGAGCATTCGCCTGCTTCGCAGCGTGCCAGCAGAGCGGGTGGCGCATCTGTGCACGCCCCGTCGCGGGTCTCCCGTGAACCAGCCAGAGAGGCCAACCCAGCAGGGCACCGACACCCCACCCACCGAGCAAAAGCAGCGCCCGCACAATGGCCCGCGGCGCTCACCCGCGCCGAGCGCCCGCTCATGGTGGCCGCGCGGTTTCGGCGCCGGGGTTGCAGCGCTTTGTGGCGTTTGCACGATGGCCGCCGGCATTGCCTGGTACCAGTGGACGCAGCCGACCTTTGCCAGCACCTATGCGGCGAAGCAAGGACAGCGGCTGGACGTGCCGCTGCCCGATGGCAGCCATCTGACGCTCGACGCGGACACCCGCCTGGAGGTCTCGCTCTACCGCAGTCGCCGTGAAGTCCGCATGGCGCATGGTCAGGCCATGTTCACCGTGGCACCGGACACCGCCAAGCCCTTTGACGTTCTGGCCGGCCCCGCCCGTGTCACGGTGGTGGGCACACGCTTTGCGGTCCGCTATATGAAGGACGGTGCCGATGCCGGAACCGTGAACGTTGCGGTGGAGGACGGGCGCGTCAGGGTAGCCGACGTGACCATCGACGCCCGCGACCAGTCCAGTCCCCTCCATCCCCATTCCGTCGAACTGTCTGCAGGCCAGGGCGTCCAGGTCTCGCTTTCCGGTCAGATGAGCCAGGTCTCGTCCATCTCCCCTGCCAGCGTTGCCCCCTGGCGGCAAGGATTGGTGCGCTTCACGAACACCCCTCTGTCCGATGCGGTGCACGAACTGGAGCGATACCACGCTACCCGCCTGGTGATCCGGGATCCGGAAGTAGCGGCATTGCGCATCGGTGGCAGCTACCAGATCGGCCGCCCGGACATGTTCGCTGGTGTGCTGCCGCAGATTCTCCCGGTACGCCTGGTCGCGCTGGCCGACGGCAACACCGAGGTCGTCAAGGCGCACTGACCTCAAGACCACCCGGTCTGTGTAAGAAAAAGTTGCGAAAGGGGTGTACATCTGGATTGGTCGCGCGTCTTTAAGAGTAGTGAGACTTATTTTCATTCACGCCACTCTTAAGGAATAGACCTCGATGCGCCACCCGCACCTCCACTTCAACCTCGCTCCACTCACCCTCGCCATTGCCCTGGCCATCAGCGCTCCCGGGCTTGTTCATGCCCAGACCGCCACCACAGACAAGCCGGTGGCCATCTCCATCGCGGCGCAATCACTCGACGCCGCACTGAACGAACTGGCCGCGGCGACGGGCGTTCCCGTGGCCTTCTCCCCCGCCCTTGTCGCGGGCAAGAAGGCGCCAGCGGTCAAAGGCAACCTGACGCCGCGCGAGGCTGTCAATCAACTCCTCACCGGCAGCGGGCTTGTGGCCACGCAGGAAGGAGGCTCCATGGTGATCAAGGCCGCCCGTCCGCCCGCCGACCAAGGGGCGATGCTGCCAACCGTGACAGTGAAGGCGGGTGCGGAACCTGAAACGGCTACTGGGCCGGTTAGGGGCTACGCTGCCAAGCGCAGCGCCACCGCGACTAAGACCGATACGCCCATCACCGAAGTCCCGCAGTCCGTTTCCGTGATCGGGCGCGAGGAGATCGATACCAAGGGCATGCGGGAGGTCCTCGATACCCTCAACTACACGCCGGGAGTCTTCACGCGTACCTATGGACGTGACGACCGTGGCTACGAATTCCTGACCCTGAGAGGCTTTGACAGTTCGACCCACGACTACCTGGATGGGTTGGCGCAATTGGGTTTTGTCGATATCGGCCAGATGACCGAGGTCTACGGCATGGAGCGCATCGAAGTGTTGCGTGGTCCGTCCTCGGCCACCTTTGGGCAGGGTGATGTCGGCGGTATCGTCAACCGCGTCAGCAAGCGGCCATCATTGAACGAACCCATCCGAGAGGCCCAGGTGCAGCTTGGCAACTTCAAGCACCGGCAATTGGCCATAGACTATGGTGACCGGATTGGAGACGATCTCGCGTTCCGCCTGGTTGGGTTGACGCGAAGCAACGACGATCAGGCGAAGTATCCGGGGGGTGAGAGGGCCGAAACCAAGCGCCAGTACTTCGCCCCCTCTCTGTTGTGGCAACCCTCAGCAGCCACGTCGCTGACCTTGCTCGCATCCACGCTTCAACATGAGGCTGGCGACGATGTCGGTTATGTGGCTGACGCGAACAGGCAACCAACCAACGTTCGCGAAGGTGATCCGCGCTACAGCAACATTGTCCATAAGGCATGGACCTTGGGATACGAGTTCCGCCACGAGTTCAGCGACAACTGGGGCTTTCGGCAGAAATTCCGCTACGCGGACCGCGAGACAGACAAGCACCATATCTGGTCGTCGCTGCAAGCCGACGGGCGGACGTTCACGCGGACTGCGGTTCACGGATTTGGCGATCTCAAGCAAACTTCGCTTGACAGTTTTCTTGAGGGCCGGCTCCAGACCGGCGATGTAGCGCACAGGCTGATTGCCGGCGTGGACTGGACCCGTGTGCGCGCCAAAGAACAATATCTGACGGGAAGCGCCCCGGATCTGGACCTGCTAAACCCGGTATACCTGCCAATTCCCGCCCCCAACACCCCCGGCGGCGTCTATGGCCCCAACAAGCTCCGTAGCGTGGGCTTGTACGTACAGGATCAGGCCAAGTTCGCGGACCGATGGCTGCTCACACTATCAGGCAGGCACGACACGGCGAAGGGGGAGGACAGTTCGTCCTCTCGGGGCGGCACTCAAAGTAGCACGCACAAAGCCTGGACCGGTCGTGCAGCGTTGACTTGGCTTGCCCCGGGCGGCTGGGCACCTTATGTCAGCTACGGCACCTCGTTCCAGCCGGCGTTCGGGGCATTTGACGCGCTGGACGCGAAGCCCACCGAAGGCAAACAGTGGGAAGCAGGCGTCAAGTACCAGCCCAAGAGCGGTGACCTGTTGTTGACTGCTGCGGTATTCGAGCTGCAGAAAGAGAACATCTCGGTGACCCACCCTCTCAGTGGAGTGAGCGAGCAAGTCGGTGCCGTGCGCTCGCGCGGCCTTGAATTGGAAGCCAAGGGCAAGCTGATGCCCGGCCTCTTTGCTACAGCCTCTTTCACCTACAACGACATCAAAGGCCGCAAAGGCGACACCTGGTATGTGGAGCAAGGGAAGACGCCGATTCAGGCCCCCAAACAGATGGCATCGCTGTGGCTTGACTACACGTTTCGCGATAGCGGCCTGCACGGTCTGAACATTGGTGCAGGCGCACGGTACGTTGGCAAGCGGTGGGACGATGCCGCCAACACCAAATCACAGCCAGGCTTCACGCTGTTCGACGCAAGCCTGCGTTATGACCTGGACAGCCACTGGCGCCTTGCGCTGAACGCCACCAACCTATTCAACAAACGCTATTACACAAGCAATGCCTTCGACGGCTGGTATCGCGGCGAAGAACGCACTGTCACCGCAACCGCAACTTACCGGTGGTAAAGCGGCAACACTGGAGTTGGCCCCATCCGGTGGACGGTTTGTGGCTTGGAAATCAAGCCGTGTGATCGTACTCGATAGCAGGGTTACCCACGGGGCCGCCGCCGGCCCCATCCAGGCCAGGGGCGAGCGGCCCGGTCGGTAACCCGGGTTTGTCGAGATTCGCTTGAGTTGCGCGGTGTTTTTCCTCGTAGTTCATCGGTGAGAGGTAGCCCAGCGCGGAACGCCGCCTGCGCGGGTTGTACCAGCCCTCGATCCAGGTGTAGACGGCCAGACGCGCTTCGGTCTTCGTCCGGAAGGTCTTGCGGTCGATCAGTTCGCACTCAAGGCCGGCAAAGAAGCTCTCGGCCATTGCGTTGTCGTAGGCATCGCCAACCGTACCGATCGACGGGCGAACTCCCATTTCGTGACAGCGCTTGCCGAATGCGAGTGGAGCCGCCCTGGCTCCCCTGATCACCGTGATGGATGACGCTCTCGGGTGTTCTGCTGCCCAGCGCCAACGCGCTGCTGCTCTCGGCCTCCAGATCAACTAAATCGGTCGTAACTGCTACATGATGACCTCAATCATCACATCTGTTTCTCAAGAGGATACTGGGAGCTGCCCTCGCTTTCTACCCCCCGCCGCACGATCAGCCATTCCTCTGATCTGCCCGCCAGGCGACATCGCAAACACGCGCGTCCGCATCGCTCACGGCAAACGCCACAAGCGTCTCGGTCAAACAACGACCCAGTTCGGCAACCGCTTCTTGGCAAAATGCATGCTGTCGGTAATCGAAGTGGAACTCCAGACGTTCTTCCGCGTAGACGTACAAGGTGAGATCAATACTTGTTTGCTCCCGGGCTTGCAGGTGCTCGATCCGTGGGCCTGCGCTGGCATCCAGCGCCGTGACTCCCGTCAAGGGGTAGTTTTGAAAAACGATCACGTTATCGAACAGCGGTCGCTGTCCCGCCCAACACTCGATATCACTCAGCGCAGTCTGCCCGTGATGGCGAATTTCCACGTTGAGATCCTGAATCGAAGTTAACCATTGACCCAAGGGCCGCTCAGTTTCTATCGTCACGATCAGAGGAACATCGTTCACATAAAGACCAAGCTGCCGCTCGATGTCTGGCAGCTCTGCGGGTCGGATGGACAAGGTCATGCCGCAGCCAACCGTCGCGCAGCCACGCTCCTTCCAGATCATCAGCAGCCAGGCAGCTTGCACGAGCGTATTCAACGTGCACCGATTCCGCTGCGCGAACAACCGCAAGCATTGCGTTTCTTGCGCGTCACATGCGGCCATGTGATGCCCGTGGACGTTGGCTTCGGAGGTCGCGCAAGACCGCCCCAACAGGGTGGGGGCGTTCAGTCTGGATATCTGGTTCTTCCAGAATTTTTCGTCAGCCGTGTGATCCCTGCTCTCCAGCCAAGCGAGATACTCCCCGTAATTCCCGCGCGGTCGTGCCGGAGGGTTGCCGGCGTAAGCCTGCAACACTTCGCCCAGCAGGCGAGAACCGCTCCAGCCGTCGACAAGAATCATGTGGCTGGTATAGATCAAACGATGGGAATTTCCGGTGGTCTGCACGGCAAGCAGGCGGAACAAGGGTGCTTGGGCCATATCAAAGCCGGCAATGCGCTCGGCAGCGGCCAAAGCCTCTAGATCCGCTGCCGTCATGTTGCTGCCATCGCGCACTTCAAATGGCACCCTGGTGCTGCGGTAGACCACCTGAAGCGGCCTGCTGCCCACGACAAAGCCCGTCCGCAACACATCGTGCACAGCGGCGACTGCCTGCCAGGCGCCGTATAGCCTTTGCACATCCACATCCAGCAAGTCCACACACAGTTGGTAGATGTGGTCCCCATCTTCGCAGGCAGCGCTCGACAACATGGATCGCTGCATCGGCGAGAGCGGATAAGCCTGTTCGACATCCGCATGAGAGACCGGCAAGACATCGAACTCCGATGGGCTCATTCGCAGCAATGGAAAATCCGACACTGTGATGGTCGAATTTTTCACCTCGCAGCAATGCTCGGTGAGATCGTGCAGTTCCATCGCGTAATCGTCCGCCAATTGCTGCACCACTTCGGCATCGAACATCTCAGAACTGTAGATCCAGCCGAAGCTCAGTTGACCACCGACAACCTGCCCATTGATCGTCAGCCAGTTACCCAGAGGCGCGTCCAAGCTCTGCCCTCTTCCCGCACTTTCGTTTGCAAGTCTGAAAATACTGTCGTTCTGGAATCCGCTCTCGATCTGCCCGAGGTAGTTGAAGGTGACCCGCGGCTGGGGCAACGCACCCACAGCTTCGCGCGATGCGGAATCCGCGAGATAGCGCAGGATGCCGAAGCCGATGCCCTTGTTCGGAATGGTCCGTAACTGTTCCTTGATCGCCATGACGGAGTCTGCGAACGCCGGCGGCGGTGTAAGCCGCACCGGAAAGATCGTCGTGAACCACCCAACCGTGCGCGAGAGGTCCATCGAATCGAACAGTTCTTCCCGGCCATGGCCTTCGAGCTGAATCAGCACGGATGAATGGCCGATCCAACGGGTCAGGACGCGGGCCAATGCGGTCAGAAGCAGATCGTTGATCTGCGTGTGGTATGCCGCAGCTGCCGCATGCAGCAGCTTCTGCGTGGTCGCGGCATCGAGTCGCGAATACGCCGTTTGCGCATACCTACAAACAAGACCCTCGCGGGACCGAACGGGCAGATCGATGGGAGCCCCTTGCAACTGCGATTTCCAGTGATCGACCTCAAGTCTCATGTCCGAGCCTTCGGCATAGCGATGCAAATGCTCGGCCCAACGCTTGAAAGAACCCGTTTTGGCCGGAAGCGTCACCGGTTGTCCGGCACTCGCCTGACGATAAACGCGCTCCAGATCCTCAAGCAAGATCCGCCACGACACGCCATCGACGACCAGATGATGGGCGGTCAACAGAAGTCGCTGCTCACCCTGTGGCAAGGTCGCGAGAACGGCACGCAGCAAGGGGCCATTCTGCAAGTTCAAACTGCGCTGCGCTTGGTCGAAAAGCGCCTGGAGCGCTGCATCATCCGTTGCAGCCGATTGCCAAAGGACGGATTCTGCGCGCATGTTCCGGTGGGTCGCCCGCCAGCCCGCTGCGGTTTCAACGAAACCCAGGCCAAGCGCATCGTGATGTTCGATGACCGCCCTGAGTGCCCGGTCGAGCGCGCCACCGTCGAGCGGACGGATCGGTGTCAAAACCACCGACTGGTTCCAATGGTGTCGGTCGGGGATCAACCTCTCGAAAAACCAGCGCTGAATCGGCATCAGCGGCACCTCCCCGGTGACCGGTCCCTGATCCACAGCGCGCGCATCGGCCAGCTCGGCAACAGCAGCCAGCCCCCGCACGGTTTGGTGGGTAAACAGATCTCTCGGGGCGATACGAATGCCCGCCTGCCGTGCGCGACTGACGATTTGTATCGAGATAATGGAGTCCCCCCCCAGCTCGAAAAAATTGTCCGTTGCGCCGATCCGCTCCGACTTCAACACCTCGGCCCAGATCTTGGCGAGCGCTTCTTCCACCCCCTCTTGCGGTGCCTCGTACGCCTGCTCACCGTCAAGCCCGGGGTCGGGCAGCGCCTTCCTATCCACCTTGCCGTTGGCGTTGAGCGGCAGGCTCTCCAGCACCACCATCGCACTGGGCACCATGTAGTCGGGCAGTTGTTTGCTCAACCGTGCACGCAGCAAGGCCGGATCGATGGTGTGCCCCGCCACTGCGGACACGTAGCCCACCAGCCGCGCTCCGCCCGGCCCGTCCTTGGCCACCACCACCGCTTCGCGCACCTCGGGTTGCGCCAGCAATTGCGCCTCGATCTCGCCCAGCTCGATGCGGAACCCGCGGATCTTCACCTGGTGGTCCAACCGCCCCAGATACTCCAGCTGGCCCTCCGCGTTCCACCGCACCAGGTCCCCCGTGCGGTACAACCGGCCGCCCCCCTCGTCGAACGGATCAGCCACGAACCGCTCCGCACTCAGCCCCGCGCGACCCAGGTAGCCCCGCGCCAAGAGCTCACCACCAATGAGTAACTCACCAGCTACGCCCTGCGGTACAGGGCTCAACTCGCCATCCAGCACATAGGCATTGGTCCCGGAGATGGGGCGCCCAATCGGCACCAAGCTCTGCCCGTCATCCCGGCAACTCCACTGTGTAACGTGAATCGTCGTTTCGGTCGGACCGTACAGGTTCTGCAAGCTCACGCCTTCGAGCCGGCGCAGCGCTTCGCCTTGCGTCGCCGCAGGCATGGCCTCGCCGCCGCAGATCACGTACCGCAGCCGCGTCTCTCCCTCGATGCCTTCGTGTGCCAAGAAGGCCTGCAGCATCGCAGGCACGAAGTTCAGCGTCGTAATCTGATGCGTGCGAATCAATTCGGTGATCCGCTCGGGGTCACGGTGGTCGCCGGGGTTGGCTACTACCAGTCTCACACCCGCCGTCAGCGGCCAGAAGATTTCCCATGCGGACACGTCGAAGCCGAATGGTGCTTTGTGCAGCACTGTGTCGGTCGACGTCAGACCATAGGTTTGCTGCATCCAGGTCATGCAACTGGCCAGCGACCGGTGCCGGATTGCCGCCCCCTTTGGTCGCCCGGTAGAGCCCGAGGTGTAGATCACGTACGCCAGGCCCTCCCCATGCACCGCAACATTGGGGTCGTGCTCTGGCTCACCGCCGAGGTCCAGCCTATCCAGCTCCAGCACCCCCAGCCGCTCTGTCGCCGGGATGCGTTCCCTGACCCAGCTCTGCGTCAGCAGCAGCCCGATCCCACTGTCCTCGACCATGTAGGCCAGCCGCTCGGCCGGATACTCCGGATCCAACGGCACGTACGCTCCGCCCGCCTTCAGGATGGCCAACAACCCCACCACCATCTCGACGGAGCGCTCCACCGCAATCCCCACCTTCGCCTCCGGCCGCACTCCCAAGGCAATCAGCCGGTGCGCCAGGCGGTTGGCTCGCGCGTTGAGCTCCGCGTAGGTCAGCGCCTCATCGCCGAACACCAGCGCGGTGGCTTCCGGACGGGCTTGCACCTGCTGCTCTATCAGCCGCTGCACCGGCTCCACATCCGGGTGCCGCCGCTCGTTCACACCCCAATCGGCCAACTGCCGACGCTCGGCATCGCTCAACAGGTCGATCTCGCCTACCGCCTGTCCGGGATGGTCGGCCAGCGCCTCCACAAGACCGGCAACGGCCGCCCGCAGGTACTCACACAGCCGCAGCGCACCGACTGTCTTCTGGACCTGCCCCACCAGTCGGAAGCCCTGCCCCAGGTCATCCACCGACATGCCCACCGGGTAGTTGGTTCGCTCCTCGCCGCCGAGCACATCCATGCCTTCCCAAGCGCTGGCTGTCTCGCCCTCGTCCTGCTGCACGCTGTAGCGATAGTTCAGCAGCGCCGAGAACAGCGGTGTCCCCCCAGGCAGCCCACTGCACCGCTGTGCCAGTGACAGACTGGCGTGTTCGTGATGCAGCAGACCCGTCAGCACCGCTTGGGTTTCGCGCAGGCTTTGCAGCACACTGCGCCCCCCCAGTCGAATGCGGACCGGCAAGGTATTGATGAACATGCCCAGCGCCCGCTCCGCGCCCTCGCCTCCTTGCATGCGTCCGAACAGCACGGTGCCGAACACCACGTCGCCCTTGCCCGTCGTCTTGCCCAGCACCAGCGCCCAAGCCAGATGGAACAGGCTGGCTGCGCTCACCCCGTGGCGTTGCGCCTGCGCTCGTATCTGCCTGGCCAGTTCTGTCTCCAGCGGCAGTCGCACTTCCTCGACATCACTGCCATCTCCCTGCACGTCTAGCAGTCCGAACGGCGCCGTGGGCTCTTCCACATCGCCCAGCATCTTGCCGAAGAAGGCCTCGTGCTCCGTCCGGCTCACACCCAACCGCGCCTGCGCCACGAAGCGCCGGAACGGCACCGGTTCGGGCAATTGGGCCTCCTTGCCCTGCTGGATCAGCGCGATCTCGCCCACCAACTGTTCCAGCGTCGTGTGGTCCAGTACCAGGTGATGGCTGGGCAATTGCAGCAGCCAACGGCTTTGCTCCGCGTCGTACGCGGCCACCGCCCGGATCATCGGCGCCTTCCGCACATCGATGCGGTGATGTCTCGGATCGACGTGGGCATTGAATCGATCGGCTACGCTACCCGCAACTTCGTCCTCCAGCCACTCGATCTCAAGCTGTGCCTGTCGATGGACGACTTGCACCGGCTCCCCGAGCCCCTCCCACAGCACCGCCGTGCGCAGAATGTCGTGGCGCTCTATCACCCGGTTGAGACTGGAGATGAAGTGCTCCAACCGCTCCCGGCTATCGAAGCTCAGCAGACAAGGGGTAACGTAGGCATCGCCCTCCGTTTGCAGCATGTGGTGGAACAGGATGCCTTCCTGCAGCGGCGCCAGCGGGTAGATGTCCTGAATGTTGGTCGCCCCACCCGGCACCGCCGCTTCGATACGAGCAATCTCGCCAGCCCCGAATTCGAGCAGCGTCAGCATCTCTGGTCGAATCGCCCGGCAACCAGCCGGGATCAAGTTGGGCGGCACGATCACTTCATTGCGCCCCGACGCTTGCAATATCTCCTTGGCGAAGGCCGCCAGTTCGGGCTGTTGGAACAGGGTACGAACCTGCGTGGTCATGCCTTGCACGCGCATGCGTTCGAGCAGACTCAGCGCCAACAGCGAATG
Organism: Thauera phenylacetica B4P; assembly: GCF_000310225.1. GTDB lineage: Bacteria > Pseudomonadota > Gammaproteobacteria > Burkholderiales > Rhodocyclaceae > Thauera > Thauera phenylacetica. Next base: position 111,666 of record NZ_AMXF01000001.1, on the reverse strand, counting down.
TCCGCCGAGCTCGAAGAAGTTGTCGTGGCGCCCCACGCGCTCCACGCCCAGCACTTCGGCCCAGATCTTGGCCAGCGCCTCTTCCACCTCGCCCTGCGGCGCCTCGTACTCGCGTGTGCCCTCCAGCCCAGGCTCCGGCAGCGCCTTCCTGTCCACCTTGCCATTGGCATTGAGCGGCAGCGCATCCAGCACCACCACCGCACTGGGCACCATGTAGTCCGGCAACTGCCGGCCCAGCCGCTCACGCAGCTCGCCTGCCTCGATCGCCTGCCCCGCCACCGCCGAGACGTAGCCCATCAGCCGCGCGCCGCCCGGCCCCTCCCTGGCCACCACCACCGCCTCGCGCACCCCGGATTGCGCCAGCAGTCGGGCCTCCACCTCCCCCACCTCGATCCGGAAACCGCGGATCTTCACCTGGTGGTCGATGCGGCCCAGGTACTCGAGCTGCTCCTCGGCGTTCCACCGCGCAAGGTCGCCGGTGCGGTACAGCCGCTCGCCATCGGCCCCGAACGGGTCGGCCACAAAACGCTCCGCGCTCAGTCCCGCGCGGTTCAGATACCCGCGCGCCAAGCCGATGCCGCCCAGGTACAGCTCGCCCGCTACGCCCTGCGGCACGAGGTTCAGCGCGCCATCGAGCACATGCAACCGTGTCGCGGCAATCGCTCGGCCCAGGTGCGGCGGGCCCTCCTCCCCCACCCGGCCCGCGGCGGACCAGATCGTCGTCTCGGTGGGACCGTACATGTTCCAAAGATCCACCCCGATGCTGAGCAGATCCTGGGCCAGATCGGGCTGCAGGGCCTCACCGCCGCACAAGCCCTTGAAGCGTCTACCCTGGGCACCCGGCCATCCGGCCGCCCGCAGCAGTCGCCAGCTTGCCGGCGTGCACTGCAGCACCGTGGTCTGGCTTTGCTCGATGAGCCGGGCGAGCGCCTCGCCGTTGCGGGCCTCGTCCCGCGAGGCGATCACGATCCGGGCCCCACTGATCAGCGGCAGGTAGAGCTCGAGTGCGGCGATGTCGAACGACAGCGAGGTGACCGCCAGCAGGATGTCGTCGGCCGCCAGGCCGGGCGCATCCCGCATGCTGTGCAGGAAATGGCTCAGCGCCCGGTGGCGCACCATCACTCCCTTGGGCTTGCCCGTGGAACCAGACGTGTAGATCACGTAGGCCGGGTGCTCGCCGTGCAGCGCAAACGGGGGGCTCTCCGCAGGCTCATTGCCCAGATCGAGCGCGTCCAACTTCAGAACGGTCAGGGCAGCGCCGCGCGGCACGCGCGCCGCCAAGTGGCTTTGCGTGAGCAGCAGCCCGATCCCACTGTCCTCAACCATGAAGGCCAGCCGCTCGCCCGGATACTCCGGGTCCAGCGGCACATAGGCCCCGCCCGCCTTCAGGATCGCCAGCAGGCCCACCACCATCTCGATGGAGCGCTCCACCGCAATCCCCACCTTCACCTCCGGCCGCACACCCAAGGCAATCAGCCGGTGCGCCAGGCGGTTGGCTCGCGCGTTGAGCTCCGCGTAGGTCAGGGCCTCGTCGCCGAACACCAGCGCGGTGGCTTCCGGACGGGCTTGCACCCGCCGCTCGATCAGCCGGTGCACCGGCTCCACATCCGGGTACCGCCGCTCGTTCACGCCCCAATCGGCTAGCTGCCAACGCTCGGCGTCACTCAACAGGTCTATCTCGCCTACCGCCTGTTCGGGATGGTCGGCCAGCGCACGCAGCACCGCCACGTAGTGGCCCGCCATCCGATCGATGGTCTCAGGTTCGAACAACTCCCGGGCATAGCTGAAGCTCGCTTCAATCTGGCCGTCCTCGTATTCGCACGTTTGCAGCGCCAACTCGAACTGAGCATCAGATTCATCGAAATCAAGGCGCTCCACAGTCAATCCCGACCATATCTGCAACGATCGATGGTCGCGCCTCAAGTGGTTGAACATCACCTGAAACAAGGGATGGGTAGCCAAATGACGCTCGGGTTGTAGTGCTTCAACCAACTGTTCAAACGGGAGATCCTGATTCGCCTGAGCCCCAAGCGCAACGTTTCGCGTTTGCGCCAACAACTCGGCCAACGGCATCCGCCCATCGATCTGCGCGCGCAGCACCTGGGCATTCACAAAGATACCAACGACCTTGTCCACCTCAGAGTGATTGCGGTTGGCCACTGGCACGCCAACCCGAAGGTCTGCCTGGCCCGTATGCCGGAACAGCAATGCCTCAAAGGCCGTCAGGAGAGCCATGAAAAGTGTTCCACCATGGGCCTGCGCCTGCTGCCGGAGTCGGCCCACAAGCTCTGCTTCCAGCACGATGCGATGCCGTGCCGCGGTATATCGGCCGTCACCTGCGCGCGACCGGTCTGTCGGCAATGCCAGCACCGGATGCTCGTCGCCCATCTGCGCTCGCCACCAGGCGAGCTGGCGCTGACCTTCTACACCGTTGATCCATGCCCTTTGCCACACTGCATAGTCGGCATACTGGATCGGCAAGTCCGGCAGCTGTGGCGACGCGCCTTCAAGGTACGCACCATACAAAGTGGCCATCTCATCGAGAATGATCTGAGTCGACCATTCATCGGAAATAATGTGGTGCATCACTACGACAAGGTGATGCTCATTCTTCTCAGTTTTGAACAGCACGGCGCGCAGCAACGGCCCAGACGTAAGGACAAAAGGCTGCGCGCATCTCCGTTCGATCTCGTCTTTCAGACGAACTGCTTTTTCATCGGCACCCATGTCCGATAGATCGAAGTAGGGCAGACGAATATCCGAACGGGCGTGGATGATCTGCTCGGCGACACCCTCGCCGTCCGCACGGAATGTTGTCCGTAGGGAGTCGTGACGGGCGACGAGCGCATCAAGGCTGCTGCGAATGACATTGACATCAAGATGCCCAGTAAGCGCCAGTCCGCCGCACATGTGATAGGCGGTACTCTCCGGGTTCATCTGCCACAAAAACCACTGCCGCTGCTGGGCATACGACAGGGTCGCGCGATCGCATCGGGGTTGGCGCGGAGTGATGCTCTGTGCAGCGTTGGTCGTATGCCCACCGCGCAGCCGGGCCTGCAACATGGCACGCTGCGTCAGGCTCAAATTTGCACGGCGCGTGGAAAGATTCAGACTGTCGGACATGGCAAATCTCTCAAGCGCTTTCGGACACGCGATGTGTCGTGGAATCAGTGTTCTCTATCTCTTCAATCAAACGCATCTCGATGAGAACAGCCAAGGCAGCAATCGTGGGATCCCTGAAAAACACGGCAGGATGCAGGTCGACGCCGTAAGTGCTTCTCACCTTGGCCAGCAGTTGGATCGCAAGCAGCGAGTCGCCCCCGAGTTCGAACAGGTTGTCATCCGCTCCCAGGGGAGCAATGCCGAGCACATCGGTCCAGATGCGAGCCAAACCACATTCAAGGTCTCCGGACGGCGCCACATATTCAGCAGAAATGCGCGGACGCGGATGGCTGCGATCGGGTCGATGTGGGGACGGTTCGGCAGCCATGATGGACAGAATGGCGTCGCCATTCACGTCCAGACGAGCGCTTAGGTCGGTCGTTGACACGACGACTTGTGGATGCAGAAAACCGGTAGCGACGCGCTCGAAAATCAGCACCCCCTGCTCGGGTCCGATCCCAAATTGGTCTGGCAGCGGCGTCCCTGCTGCCATGCCGACCTCGCGCCAACCGTCCCAGTTGACCGAGACCACCGATGCACCGGGAGAACGCGCGGCATCCGCTGCCACTGCGTCGAGATAGGCATTTGCGGCGGCATAGTCGACCTTGCCCAAACCGCCAGCGAGGCTGGCGAGCGAGGAGCAGAACACAACGAAATCACGCGCCTCGTTCGCGATTTGCGACATCAACACCTGAGTGCCTAACACCTTCGGCGCGAACACCTGCTCGACTGCCGCACGCTCCCGCTGCGCGATCATGCCGCCTCCCGCCACACCCGCCGCATGAACAACCCCATGCAAAACGCCAAAGCGGCGCCGCACCTCGTCGAGTGCCGCTCGCATCTGTACAGCATCGGCCACGTCGGCCTGAAGGGGCAACACCTCCGCACCAAGCGCCTCCAGCTCGGCCACCGCTTTGGCTTGGTCCGACGAGATGTTGCGCCCGATCAGTACCAACCGTGCCTGCCACTGCCGGGCCAAGTAGCGAGCGAACGTGAGTCCGATACCGCCCAGGCCGCCGGTGATCAGATAGACGCCGTTCTTGCGCAGCCGCTGGGCGGAAGCCTCTTCGCCTCGAAGCGCGGGATGGGCGGGCTCGAATGTCCTCACCCAACGATGCGGGCCGCGGTATGCCACAACCGACTCGCCGTCTGGCATCTCGATTTCGGCAACGATCTGCTGCACGACCCGGTCCAACACATCGGCGTCGGCAGAAGGCAGCACGTCGACCACCCGGCATGCGAGATGCGGATACTCCTGCGGCATGACCTTGCAGGGGCCATGCAGGGTCGCCTTTTCTGGGCACAAAGGTTCGGTTCCCGTCACATCCTCAAGCTGGTTCGCCACCACCGTGAGCGAGACCTTTCGCCCGCCCGCGGCACCCAGCACCTGCGCCAGCGCCAGCAGACTAAAGAAGCTGCGCTCAAGCACTTCTTCCGGTTGCGACGGAACGTCTCCGAGCTCGACATTCCACAGATGACAGACATCGGACGGCAGGCCGACCTCCGCTTCCACGTGGCGCAGTAGCCGCTCGAGGTCTGCCCGCTCGCCGGGACGCACTGCGTAGCGGTGCGCCCCCATCTGAGCGAACTCGTGCCCCTGCTCCACCCGAACCACAGTTCGACCCATCGCCCGCAGTTCTTGGCACAGCCGGTCGGTCAGCCCATTTGGGTCGCCGATCACCAGCATGCTGCCGCGAGAAGATGCAGCTTCGTCCGCAGACCGCACCAGGGGCTGAACGCGCTTCCACGTCGGCGCGTAGAACCAGTCGGCAATGTCGCGCCCGACAGACGCTGGCTTCTCAGCGACCTTGCCGGCCGGTTCCTTGGGCGGCTCCACCCAGTACGATTGGCGTTCAAACGGATAGGTGGGCAGCGGCACGCGACGGCCTGATACGCCACAGAAGAGAGGCGCAGCCTCAACCTCAGCTCCCGCTACCCACAATTGCGCCAGGCAGCGCACCGGCTGGTCAGCGTTGTACGCCGCGCGCTGGGGGTGGCACTGCGATGCCAGCATCGGCCTCGCACCAGCCCGCGCATGGCGGCGCGCCAGCGTGCTCAAGGTCTCGCCCGGCCCGACTTCGAGCAGCACGCGGTCTGATTTGGCGAACAGTTCGTCCAACCCATCGGTAAATCGCACCGTACCGCGTACATGCCGTACCCAATAAGCCGGACTGCATGCCTCATCGGCAGTGATCCAGCGGCCGCTGAGATTGGAAACAAAAGGAATCTGAGGTGCAGAAAGCTCGACGCGCGACAGCAACGCCTCGAACTCGCCGAGCATGGGTTCGACCAGGGCCGAGTGGAAGGCATGCGACACGTGCAAGCGTCGCACCGCCACACCGCAGCCCGCCAGACCGCGCTCGGCTTGGTCGATCGCCTCGACGGGACCAGAGAGCACGCACAGATCAGCCGCGTTGACGGCAGCCAGATCGCATCCGGCGTACGGGTGAGCCTGCAGGTGCGTCTCAGGCAGGCTGACGGCCAGCATGGCGCCGGGCTCAGTGGCTTGCAGCAGCCGGCCGCGCGCCGCGACGATGCTCAATGCATCCTCCAACGAGAACACACCGGCCAAGCAGGCAGCCACGTACTCGCCGATGCTGTGCCCAAGCATGGCGTCAGGCCGGATGCCTTGATGCATCCACCACAGAGCGAATGCGTACTCGACCACGAAGAGGGCCGGCTGGGTGATTGCGGTCTGCGCCAGTCGCTCCCCTACCGTCACTTCATCCGACATCGCAGAAAACAGCAGTTCGCGCAGATCCAGTGCCAGGTGCGGGCGCAGCAACTCGCTGCAGCGATCGACCGTCTCCCGGTACACGGCCTCGCGCTCATACAACGCACGGACCATGTTCGTATGCTGTGCTCCCTGTCCAGGGAAAAGGAAAGCCACCGTGGGACGATCCGACAGCGCCTCTCCATGGAAGAAAGTGAGCGAGTCATGCTGGGTGAGCGCGTGAATCGCATTTTCCCGGTCGCGAACGAGTGCAACCGCGCGATGGCCGAAGTGCTTGCGCCCGACGCGCAGCGTGTGGGCGACATCGGCCAAGCGCAGGCCAGGATGCCTCTCCAAATACTCTGCCAGTTCGTGGTTGGCTGCGTCCAATGCCGTAGCGCTGCGCGCCGACAACATCACTGCCTGCATACCGCCGTCGGACGCACCGGCGTCGTTCTGCTGCGTGACACCTTCGCTGTCCTGGGGTGCTTCTTCCAGAACCAGATGCACATTGGTTCCACCCATGCCGAAAGAACTCACTCCAGCGCGCCGAGGCGCAGGCGACGCGGGCCAGTCCTTGGCCTCGGTATTCACATAAAAGGGACTACCGGAGAAGTCGATCTGCGGATTGGGATCATCGAAGTTCAAGCTCGGCGGCAAAGTGCGGTGCTTGAGCGCCAAGACTGTCTTGATGAGACCCGTCACACCGGCCGCAGCGTCCAGGTGGCCAACGTTGGTCTTCACCGAACCGATGGCGCAATGGCCCTTGCGGTCGGTGCCACCCCGAAACGCCTGGGTCAAGGCGGCGATCTCAATCGGGTCGCCAAGCGTGGTGCCGGTGCCGTGCGCCTCGACGTAGCCGATGGTGTCTGCGCTTACGTCTGCCATGGCCTGCGCTGCGAGGATCACCGCCGCCTGGCCGTCGACGCTCGGCGCCGTGTAGCCCACCTTGGCCGCGCCGTCGTTGTTCATCGCGGACCCTTTGATGACGGCGTGAATGGTGTCGCCGTCGGCAATCGCCTCGTTCAAGCGTTTGAGCACCACCACGCCGACGCCGCTGCCGATCAGCGTTCCCCCGGCCTTGGCATCAAAGGCACGGCAATGACCGTCCGGTGACAGGATGGCGCCGGGCTGATAGCGGTAACCGCTGCCCTGCAGCACGTTGATCCAGACGCCACCGGCCAGAGCCATGTCAGCCTCGTGGTTCAACAGCCCTCGACAAGCAAGATGGACCGCAGCGAGAGAAGTGGAGCACGCCGTCTGCACCGCAACAGCCGGTCCGCGCAGATCGAGTTTGTAGGCGACGCGAGTAACCAGGGAATCGAGGTCGCTGCCATTGAGCAGGCCGAGCAGCGAGGCAATGTCGCTGTCACGCAGGCTCATTGACGGCAACAGATGCTGAAGCAGGTAGAGGCTTGGACCGCTACCGGCATAGACACCGACCATAGCCGCACCCGTACCGCCGCCGTAGCCGGCGTGTTCCATGGCCTGCCACGCCGCCTCCAAGAACAAGCGCTGCTGCGGATCGATGCGCTCGGCCTCGCGTGGCAAGTAGCCAAAGAAGTCGGCGTCGAACCGCTCTATGTCCTCCAGGAGGATGCCCTTCTTGACATAACCCGGCTCGGCGAGTGCCGCAGCTGAAACGCCGCGTGCGCGCAAGTCCTCGTCACCCAGTGTGGCAACCGATTCGACACCATCGCGGACATTGCGCCACAACGCGTCGACGTCCGGGGCACCTGGAAAGCGACCAGCCATGCCGACAATGGCGATCTCGACGCCAGTGAACGCTTCGGGTGTATGACTCATGAGCCGCTCCTCTCCATCTGCGGCCGACGCGGCAAGAACGCTTGCCGCTGCCGTTCCGCCCGCTCTGCGACTTGTTGCCGCGTGTCGCCCGTGGCTGGGCCTGTGGTCAGAAACACTGCCAGGGACTCGATCGTCGGATACCTGAACAGATCGACGACGGAAGGAGTGACTGCAAAACAATGGCCATCGAGGCGCTGGTGGAGCTTGAGCAGCAGCAGCGAATGCCCTCCCAGCTCAAAGAAATTGTCGCGTCGGCCGATACGCTCAATGCCGAGCAATTCGGCCCAGAGCTGCGCCAGAACCGCCTCCACTTCGCCTTGCGGAGCCTCGAATGTGAGCTGACTCGGGCGTTCGGGTTGGGGCAGTGCGCGCCGATCCACCTTACCGTTCGGGTTCAGCGGCAAGGATTCCAGCGACACGACCACGCCGGGCACCATGTAGTCTGGGAGCACACGGGTGAGCCGGGCGCGCAGTTCGCGCACATCGATCGCCAGCCCCTTCGGTGGCGACACGTAGGCGACCAGCCGGGCGTCCTTCTCCACCACCACTGCCTCCCGGACCTCGGGCTGCGCCAGCAACTGCGCCTCGATCTCGCCCAACTCGACGCGGAAGCCGCGGATCTTCACCTGATGGTCGATGCGCCCCAGGTATTCCAAGTCCCCATCAGCATTCCAGCGTACGCGGTCGCCGGTGCGGTACAGACCGCCGCCATCCGCGTCGAAGGGGTCAGCCACGAAACGCTCCGCAGTGAGTCCTGCCCGGTCCAGGTAGCCGCGGGCGAGCAGCGGGCCGCCGATGTACAGCTCGCCCACCACACCGGCCGGTACCGGCTGCAGATCGACGTCCAGCACGCGTAAACTGCGGCCCGGCAGCGGCCGGCCGATTGGCATGTGAACCGGCAGAGTACGTTCACCCGCAACATGGGCGGTGCAATCAAGCAGGGAGGCGACGACCACCGCCTCAGTCGGTCCGTAGGTATTGAGAAGCTTCACCCCGCTCAGGCCGGCCTCGTTCCAGACCGGTACTGCCTCGGCGGGCATTGCCTCTCCACCGATATGAACCTCGCGCAGACTGCCGTAATCGCGTTGTCCGTTACGGGCGAACGACTGGATCAGCGCGAACCAGTAAGCGGTCGGCAGATCGACGATGCTGATGCGGCGTTCGCGCACCTCACGCAGGAACTCGTCTGGACTCCACAGATCCGGCCCGCGCAGGACGACGGTCGCCCCCACGATCAGCGGCGGAAACAGCTGCTCAATGAAGCCATCGAAATTCAGCGTCGCGAACTGGAGCATCCGGTCGTCCGGCGTCAGGCTGGAAAACGCCGCCGACAGCTGGGCGTGCTCGACGAGCGCGCGATGCGCGACAGCCACACCCTTGGGTTTGCCGGTTGAGCCAGAGGTGTAGATCACATAGGCGAGGTTCTCGCCGTGCAGTGCGATCACAGGAGCGTGGGCGGGCTCGCCATCGAGATCGAGTTCGTCCAGCGCCAGAACATGCAGCGCTGGTCCGGCGGGAAGCCGCTCGCGGACGTGGCTTTGTGCAAGCACGAGCCGGGTCCGGCTATCCTCGACCATGGCAGCCAGCCGCTCGGCCGGATACTGAGGATCCAAGGGAACAAAGACCCCTCCCGCCTTCAAGATGGCCAGCAAAGCCACGATCATGTCGATCGAACGCTCGACAGCCAGGCCCACCCGCTGCTCCGGCGTCACCCCCATGCCAATCAACCGGTGTGCAAGGCGATTGGCGCGGGCGTCGAGTTCCGCATAGCTCAAGGCCTCATCGCCCAGAATCAAGGCTGCCGCATTGGGCCGATGCGTCACTTGGCGTTCGATCAGGCGATGAACCGGCTCCCCATCGGGGTAGCGTTGCGGGTTCTGCGCCCATTGCTCGATCTGTCCCAGCTCCTCGCCGTCCAGCATTGCAACGTCGCCCAGCGCCTGCTCGGGCCGCTCGACCAACGCACGCAGCAACACGATGTAATGGCCGGCCAGACGCTCGATGCGCGACGGCTCGAACAGGTCGCGTGCATAGGTCAGATGGGCAGTCACACGACCGTCCGAATGCTCACGGGTGTCCAGCGTCAATTCGAACTGCGCTTCCTGTTCGAGCAGCGGCAGCCTCTCCACGACCAGACCGGTCTGGCGCGCAAACGCGCCGTAGTCCTCCTGAAGGTGGTTGAACATCACCTGGAACAAGGGACTGTGGCTCAGGCTGCGCTCGGGCTGCAGCGCCTCGACGAGTTGCTCGAAGGGCAGGTCCTGGTTCGACTGAGCGCCAAGTCCAGCCTCTCTGGCCTGGGCCAGAACCTGGGTAAGGCCCATGCGCCCGTCGAGACGCAAGCGCAAAACAAGCGTGTTGACGAAGAAGCCGACCACCGCCTGCAACTCGGGACGGCCGCGGTTGGCGACCGGCACGCCAACGCGGATGTCGTGCTGGCCGGTATAGCGGTACAGCAGCGCCTGGAAAGCGGCCAAGAGCACGGTGAAGAGCGTCGCCCCGTGGGACTCGGTCAACCCGCGCAAGCCCACGAGCAGTTCATCCGGAATCTCGAAGCTGTGCTGGGCTGCACGGTAGCGGGCCACCGGCTGGCGCGGATGATCGGCGGGCAAGGCAAGCACCGGCTGCGCTTCACCCGGCTCAACCTCGAGCTGCTTGCGCCAGAAGGCCAACTGGTGTTCATGTGCGTCCTTGTCCGGGTGGCCGTGCTGCCAGGCGGCGTAGTCCGCGTACTGAACGTCAAGAGCAGGAAAGGTCGACGCCCCCGCGCCGGCAAGCCGCGCCGCGTACAGCGCCGCCAGCTCATCCACGAGGATCTGCATCGATGCCCCGTCGGAGACGATGTGATGCATCACCAGCGCCAGCACGTGAACCTGATCGGCCAGCCGGACGAGGGCGGCGCGCACCAGCGGCCCGCGGGTGAGATCGAAGGGCTGGGCGTTGAGCGCACGCAGGGCCTCGGCCGTGCGTGCCTCCCGCTCGGTGTCCGCGGCATCGCGCAGGTCGATCAGATGCAGATCCAGCGAACCGCCCGGCTGGACGATCTGCTCCACTTCGCCGTCCGCTCGCGCACGGAAAACTGTGCGCAGCGACTCGTGCCGCTGGGTCAGGCCGGCGACGGCCTCGCGCATGGCCTCTGCATCGAGCGCGCCGCTGAGCCGCAGCGCACCCTGGACATGGTAGGCGGTACTTTGCGGATCAAGCTGCCACAAGAACCACTGCCGCTGCTGCGCCGAAGAGAGCGGCAAGGGCTGGGCGCGGTGCTCCGCAGACAGCACTGGGATGACGGATGCCGACTCCCGCACGCCCGCTTGCTGGCTGCGCCGGATCGCTGCGCCTTGGTCCTGCAGGCGGGGATGCTCGAACACCAGGCGTGGCGGGAAATCGCAGCCCCACCGCTGCGCAATACGCGCCGCCAGTTGCACCGCTGCGAGCGAGTTTCCGCCCAGAGCGAAGAAGTGCGCGTCGCCAGCATAAGGCCGTGCTGCATCGTGCTTGAGAACGTCACGCCAAACGTCGGCGAGCGCCCGCGCCAATTCATCGAGCGGCGGTGCGTCGTTGCCGGCAGACTCCGCATCACCTTCCTGCCCACCAACGGCGCGACCGCCCTCGAAAAGTGCATAGGCATCCAGCGACCGATCCATCCATCCCTTGCGGCAGGCGCTGCGCTGCAGCTTGCCGCTCGACGTCTTGGGCAGCGCACCTGGATTGAGCAGCACCACAACCCGCGGCGCCTCGCCACACTGTTCGCTTACCACCGCGCTCAGCGCATCGGCCAACGCCTGGGGTGCGATGAGCTTCTGCAGTCCGCGCGACACCTCAGCCGCGAGGCCGACGCCTTCCTGCCCATCCACGTCCACCGCGAAGGCCGTCACCCTGCCCTTGCGCACCGCCTCCACCTCGGCTTCGACGGCACGCTCGATGTCCTGCGGGTAGAGGTTGTGCCCGCGCACGATGATCATGTCCTTGAGCCGGCCGGCCACGAAGAGCTCACCCTCGCGCACGAAGCCGAGGTCGCCGGTGCGCAGCCATCGGGTGCCGTCGCGCTCGACGAAAGCCTCTGCCGTCTCGCGCGGCTTGTTCCAGTAACCCGCAGCAATGCTGGGGCCAGCGGCCCAGACCTCACCGATGGCGCCAGCCGCAGCAACCTCGCCAGTCTGCGGGTCGGCGATGCGGATCTCGTGGGCGGAAGGCACCCGGCCGCAACCGACCAGCGCCGTGCCACCGGCCGCCTCCACGGCTGTGCGCCGCGACAGCGCGTCGGCATCGAACCGGTTCACCACCATGCCGCTGCCGCGTCGCCCGCCGGTCACGAAGAGCGTGGCCTCGGCGAGGCCGTAGCACGGATACACGGCGCCAGCCTGGAAGCCAACCGGCGCATAGCGCTCGATGAAGGCGTCCATGGTGTCATGCCGCACCGGCTCGGCACCGGTATAGGCAATGCGCCAGCTCGAGAGATCCAGTCCGTCGACCTGAGTCTCCTTCACCCTATCCAGGCACAGCCGATAAGCGAAGTCCGGACCGCCGCTGATCGTGACCCGATGACGGGAGATCATTTCGAGCCAGCGCACCGGTCGCTCCAGGAAGAAACGCGGCGAGCACAGCACGCAAGGGATACCGCTGTAGAACGGCTGCAGCAGGCCGCCGATCAAGCCCATGTCATGGAACAGGGGCGACCACACGCCGAACTTGTCGTCCGCACCGATGGAGAGCCCTTCGCGGATCGCGCGCTCATTGGCCATCAGGCAGCCGTGCGTCACCATCACGCCCTTGGGAGATGAGGTGGAGCCGGAGGTGTACTGCAGGAAGGCGACGTCCTCGGGCGCAGGCTCGTGCGGATGCCACTCGTCCGCAGTGGCGAGGTCGACCTCATCCACGGCGATCACCGACGACAGGCCAAACTGGGCGGCGGCCCCGCCAACCAAGCTCTGAATCGCACTGGCGGTGAGTATGCCGCGTGCCTGGGCATCGGCGGCGATGCCCGTCAGGCGGGCCAGGTGCTGGGGGCGAATCGACTCAGGGGGGAACGCCGGCACCGCAATCACGCCCGCAAAAAAGCACGCGAACATGCTGGCGGCGTAGTCACCGTCGTTATCCAGCAGGATCAGCACCCGGTCGCCCTTGTCGAAGCGGCGCTGCAGCAAAGAAGCCAGAGCTCGCACGCGTTGGTCGAACGCTCGATAGGTGAGCGCCGCTTCGACAAGTTGGCCGTCCCGCTCTTCCGCGACGATCAGCGCCACATCCTCTGGCCGGTCCGCCGCGAGGCGCCGAAGGCATTCGACGAAGTTGTCCGGAGGGGTGAAGGCGTGATCCGGAGAGATGTTTTGAATCGTCATCGGGTGTCCTTGCTGGCCGGCAGGCTCAGAACTTGTCCAGGTTGTCGTGGGGCTCGGCCATCGCCACGACCACTTTGCGCGGCCCCTTGAAGGGCGAACGCGCATGGGCGATCAACATGTTGTCGAGCATCGTGACGTCCCCCTTCTCCCACAGGAACGACACCGTCTCGGCATCCAACACCGCCCGCACGTCATCGAGCATGGCGTCGGGAATCGGGGAGCCATCGGCGAAGTAGGTGTTGCGCGGCACGTTCTCGATGCCCAGCAACTCCTCCAGCGATTCGCGCACCTCGGGCTGCAGGTTGGAGATGTGGAACAGATGCGCCTGGTTGAACCACACCAGCTCACCGGTGACCGGATGGGTCTCGATGGCCTGGCACAGCTGCGTGGTACGCAAGTCCCCGTCGGGCTTCCACTCCCAGCGGATCGCAGCCTTGCGACAAAAGGCTTCTACCTCGTCACGGCTCTCGGTGTTGAACACCTTCTGCCAAGGCACATCGAAGTCACCGAAGTTGCGCACGTAGATGATCCCGGGCGCAAAGCGATCCCGGATTGCCGCAGGCATGCGCCGGTAGATCGCCCGGCTGTCGGCAATCGGTGTCTCCCCCCCTTCCGCTGCCGGTGTGACGCAGTGGAACCAAGCCTTCATCGGCCACATGCGGGTGTAGGCCTGTTCGTTGTGCAGCGGAATCGACTGGTGGGCTGGGTACTCGGTCGTCGTGTAGACGCCGCCGCCAACCTCCGTGCGCGGGGTGGAGCCAAAATCGTAAGAAAGCAGCGGATGGCCGAAGCCCGCCGCAAATGCACGGAAATCTTCCACGCTGGGCACAGCAAAGCCCCGCAGCAGCACGCCTCCGACGGTCGAAACCATGGATTCGATGTCTGAGCGCAACCGATGCTGAGCGTCCAGCAGCGACTCCCCTGGCATGGACGGCGTGATCAGCACGGGCAGATCGGATCCCGCCGGCGCCTTGCGTTCAAATCGAGTCAATACCTCACTCATGTCGGCTCCTTCCCATCAGCCAAAATCGTCTTGAGCGGCCTGTCCGCTAACACGGCGCCGCTGCAGCGCGCCTGAGGAACGGCTGGGGCTCCTCGTGAAGCGCGCAGGCCACGGCAGCCGCATATCCCGCGGGGGCATCGAGTCGCCATGCGCCCAGCCGGGGCCAAGCAGGTTCAGCGTCGTGCAGGCGATAGCGACGGTCGTCGCCCGCTGCGGGCTTTTCCACGGAGAGCCGCTGGAGGTGGTCGGCCACGCCCACACCGACCGCCTTGAGCACTGCCTCTTTCACCACCCAGCGCTCGAAGAACCCGGGCTGCCGTCCGGCATCCATCTGCCGTTCGCGGGCAGAAAGCACCTGCAGTTCCAGGCTCGGAACGTCGAGCGACGGATCGCAGCGCTCGATGTCCACACCGACGGCGCCGCGGCCCGAAATCGCGATGAGCGCATGGGAGCCGGCATGGGACACGTTGAACTCCACGCGCAGATCCGCCCCACACGGCTGGGCATGCTGCGGCTTGCCCCGGGCGTCAACAAAAAAGCGCAGATCTTGTGGGCGACGCCGCATCCGAGAGGCAAGCAGACGCCGCAAAGCGGCGCGGGTGGTCGCGTAGCGCACGCGGTCCTCGGCCTTCGCGTACCGAAGCGCCCTCGCCCCCTCGTCCTCGGCGAGGACCGCCCAATCAGCGTCGGCCACGGGCGCGGCAAGGTCCAGGTCAAGCCGCCAGACTTGGACGTGTGCAGGCACGGAATCAGGCAGTGCAAGCTGCTGCATGCTCTGCTCCAGAAAATCGATGCACCAGATCGCGCACGACGGCCGCCAACACCTCCCGCTCGCACGGACGAATGAAGAAGTGGCCCCCGTCGAACCAATCCAGAGAGAACCGACCACCCGCCTCCTGGCGCCACGCCTCGATGCGCCCAGCAGCGATGTCGTCGTTCTTGCCCGCAAAGACATGGACGGGAACAGGCAACGGCGCCGACTCGACATGACGGAAGCTCTCGCACACGCGGTAGTCAGCCCCCAGGGTGTCGAGCGTGATCCGCAGCAGTTCCTCGCTGGCGAACACCTCTTCCGGCGTGCCGCCCTGCTTGCGCAGATCGGCGACCAAGGCTGCATCGTCGTTCTTGCCGGCGAAACGCTCCGGATCCCGCTGCGACGGTGCCGGGCTGGCGGACGCAAACAGCGCCCACGGCAAAGGCCGCTCCAGCGCACGCTGGCGCAGGGCAATGCCATAGGCCAGCAAGGCGCCCATGCTGTGTCCGAAGAGGGCGTAGCGGCCGCGCAGCGAGTCGGCATGCTCATCACAAAGCTGCGCAACGAGCTGCTCGAAATCCTCGACGAAGGGCTCGCCCAGGCGGCCACCCCGACCCGGCAGCTCCACGGGAACGATGCGAATCCACTCGGGGAGCAGGCGACGCCAGCGCAGGTACATGGTGGCGCTCGCGCCTGCGCACGGCAGAGCCAGCAGGTCGACGTACGGGGGCCGCATGGAAGGCGTCACTGAGTGACTACGGCGGAAGCGTCCGCCGCCTTGGCGGCCTGCTCGTCCATCCACTTGCGCAGCGACAGCGGGCGCATGTCGGTCCAGGTCTTCTCGACGTATTCGAGAACGGTCTTCTTGTCACCCTTGATCTGAATACCTTTCTCGTCCGTCACGGCGGTCCAGCCACCGGGCACCTTCTTCCAGTGCGGCCAGATCGAATACTGGCCCTCATGGTTGACGAGGACGATGAAGGTTTCATCCTCGCGATCGAAGCAACTCGTCGTCATCTGGCATCTCCTTGCGTTGCAGGTGAAGGGCGCCGGGCGCCGAGCGGCGGTTGCCTCTCGTGAATTGCCCGTCCTTGCCATCAAGACGAGGCAGCCGAGAATTTGTTTAGTCCATCGTCGTCCCGGCCCGTCTCACGACGTGGCAGCGAGATCCTCTGCTCGCAACAGGACAGCGCAAGCAAGGGGGCGCCAACAGCCGCGCCAGCCGCTTGGCGGCCCCCATGAAGACAAATGGCGGCGACCGGAGACCGGTCGCCGCCATTGGCAGTGGAAGGGAAGTATGGAGAACTACACCCCGCCCGCGATGCTCACTCGCCGGCAGGGTCGCTACATCGGGATGGTGGCGGAAGATCGTTGACCGGCGGCACCAGACCCGCAACCAGCCAGATCTTTGCCGCCTGGTCGTAGGCAGCCCGGTTGGCGGGATCAGCCTGCAACCAGGCCGCCAACTCTGCGTTGAAGGCCGGATCGTCAAACCCCACCTCATGCTGCCTCTGGACCCAGGTCCAGGCAGCGTCCCAACAGGCGTCTTGGCGAGGCGAAGGTTTGTTGTTCATGGAAGGAGCGCGGTCATGCAGCAATGCCCCTAACCATATCAAGATGAAAGCACTGTGACCAGAGTGCTACAACCTGTATCGACACCGGCGTGCATGCATCACGGCGTTGTTGCCTGGACGACGAAACCACTCTGTCCGCTCCGGCGGGGAGCGTGCATGCCCTGGTGCCTTCAGTCGTCAAGAATGTCGCGGCAGCCAGCGAGCACCGTCATCACATCCTTGATCATGAAATTCACGAGCGTGGCCGAGACGCCCACGATCTTGGCGATCTCCCGCTGGGTCCTGCCTTCCAGGCGATACAGTTCGAACACGAACCGCGTCCTTGGCGGCAGCGCAGCCAGCGCGACCTCGATCCGCTCGAGCATCCGGCGCTCGTCAATGCCCGCATCGGCCGGTTTGCCGCCCTCGACCTCGGGAAGATCGCCATCCGGGCTGCTGACAATGCAACTGCCTTCCACCACGCGGCGCCGGCAATAGTCGAGAGCCATGTTCCGCACGACCTGGCAGCAATAGCCGAACGGGTTCAGGACTTCCCGAGCGCACACCCCGTCGACCAGCTTGAGGTAGGCATCCTGCAAGACATCGTCAACCTGGTCGTGGCGGCCGACAATCCTGGAGGCAATCGAGCGAAGATCGCTGCGGCGCGCGAGATAGACCTCGACCAGCGCATGTTTCGGCGGATCAGATGTCGTCATGAAGACCTCCCTGGTCAGGTCGGCCACCCAGGGGCGGCACAAGATGCTCTTTCAGCGAGAAACACCGACGCTCGGCGGCGTCTTCCTGGTGATCCCACGGTGCGCGGCGGCCTGAGGTGCTGGAATTGCACTGGACATGACCGCCGGAAGAAGGGAACGACGCGCGCTGTAGCCCCGCAACGCCGGACGAAGCCAATTGGCGTTGGTCCTGCCAGCAACGGCTCTCTGTGCCGGCCATCAATGGCTCTTCAATTGAGGCACTTCGATCCAGCAGGCGAAGATGGGATGGCCATCGATCACCATGGGAGATGCGGCACGGTGGGCCAGAAAGCCCGCACGGCGCAGCAGCCGCTCAATCCCGAGCGGCGACACGGTGATGAGACGTTGAACACCATGCTCGGCAGCCACCTTGAGCACCGAGCGCAGCAGATTGACCGCAACCGGCGAGGAGAACTGCCTGGCCGCGCCGCCAACGGGCCCCGCCTCGAGATCGACCGCCGTGAAGCGAGAGAGCTCCCACACCTCGGGATCCCTGGGCACGGGCAGCGAGCCCATCAGTTGCGGAAACACTTCGCCCAGCAGGTAGGGTCTGTGGGTCGGCAGCAGGCGCGCCATGCCGACCACCTCTTCCCCTTTGCGGGCGACCAGGTACACCGTATCCTCCCGGTCGAACTGGTCCAGTTCGAGCCCGTCGCGGCACGGCAGGTCCCAGCCCAGCATTTCGACGAAGACCCGGTACCGGAACCGGGCCACCCGACCCATCATGTCGTTGGCCAGGGTGCGCTGCGTACCTGCAAGGATTTCCATCTGATGCCCATTGATAAATGCGAATGCTTCGCATTTCACATCAACCTATGGACGTAAGGAAACTCCCCTATTGTTCAGGTGCACAAACGGATGCCTTGTGCGTCCGGTTTTTGCGTATGGAAAGTCCTGGGCGATGAGCCGCTGCAGCGCAGCACCGCTCGCCATGGCGTGAGCAGGCGGGCTCGCCAGGCCCACCAGACGGCGGGCATCATGACGATCGGCTCTCAGGACAAGAGGCGGGGCATTCTGCCCGCCCAGGACAACAAGACCCTTTCCGACTTCAGGTTATCTGCGGCAGAGCAAGTCTGGGGCTGCTTGACGCGGACTGGTCAGGTGGTGATAGTGCGCCGCTCAATGGCAGCACGCGTTTCACCTGCCCATGGAATGGCGTCGACGATGCTGGCGAGCACCTGCAAATTGCGGTCCCAGCCGTAATCACGCTTGGCGCTGTCGATGAGCATCACATTCGAACGCGGCAAGCCAACCCGCATGCAGTTCGCCTCACCGGTCTGCAATCGATCAAGGCGCCAGTCCCAACCCAACGAGACAGGCTCGGCCATCCCCTCACTCACCCATTCGGTGTACCCCATGATGGAGGTTATGGTCCCGCAACGACGCACCTGACTCGGATCATCCTCGTCCAGGCCAGACACCAGATGCACCAAACGAACAGCCAGCAGATCCTCGAGTGCGATCCGCAGGAAGCCATCACGAAGCGCTGGGGGCTTGGCTTCGGTTTCCACCAATCGATTCACCTCTTGAACTTCGGACGCCCATCCTGGGCTCCTGACGCCATGAGTATCGGCAGTCCTTGCACTCAAAACAACAAACCCATGGCGACCGCACGGGCAACTGCCGCGGTGCGATTGACAGCGCCGAGTTTCTCCGCGGCATTGCGGGTATGGAACTTGACCGTGGCCACAGAGATGTCCAGGATTGCGGAGATCTCGGTGACGGTCTTGCCATCAGCCGCCCAGCGCAGCACCTCCTTTTCCCGGATCGACAATGGGATGCTCCACTTCGTCGCCAGCACCCTTCGGAACCCCTGATGCGCGGTTTGGGCAAGCCAACGCATGCGGTGCTCCTTCGCAGCCAGTTCCTTGTCCGTGAGTGGCTCGCTGGTTCTCGATAGCGTCAGCATGCCGCCGACGCTCAGCCCCTCCAGCGTTGACTTCGCCCAGCCGACACGCAAGCCGGCGTCACGCGCGTCGTCCCAGAGTTCGGGCGTCGTCGCGAAGACCTCGTCGCCCCAGATGATAGGCTGCTGCGACACCGCCCCCAGCTGCACCGTCGGATCGACATCGAGATAATTGCGCTCGGCGTAGCGTTGCTGCCAGAGCGTCGGGTAGCTGTTGAGCATGATGGTCCTCGGACTGGTGACCGGCACCGGAAGCCGCATGCCGTACGCGCAATACTCGAAGCCCAATTGCTCGGCTGCGTGCTGCACCTTGTCAAACAAGGCGCGCTCGCTGTCAGCCCGATCGATCTCGTGGAGCAGGTCATCCGCCCAAGTCATCAACACCTCCGAACAAGCGGGGACCCGCTCGGTTGTGCCCCGTGGGCTGCCCAGGGTTCGAACCGAGCGGCTCCACAGGAATGGGAACCGCTGTCTTGCGACAAGCGCTGCTCGGCTCCGTCTGCCTTGACCAATCAGGCCCCCTGGGTGGACAGAATTCCGGCTTGATTTTTTAGAGTAGCACGCCTTCGTAGACAAGCCGCACGGTTTAGCAGCATCGCATAACAAGGCAATGACGCGGGCGCCCATGTACCGGTACCTCATCCAGGCAAGCGGTCGTCCAGCATCGCGCCGGCGGGAACACTCATCGGTAGCTCGACGTCGGTGTAGAGATCGGTCATCAGCTCGAAAATCTCCGGCCTTCTGGGGAGCAGTTCCCGCACGGCCTGCTTCTCCGTGATCCCGAGGATCAGTCCAATCTGCTCCTCGTCAGCACCGCGCGCATCCAGCCGGAACGCAACCGTCCGTCTGAGAGTCATCGCCGAGAGGCCATGCATGTTGATGCGCTTGAAGATGCGGCGGTAGGTGTCGAGCATCTGGCGGCACAGGAAGCGAGTTCGCCCGTCCACGTCCTGGCACTGCACCACGTAGGGCTGTCCTGCGTCGTTGAGGAAGAGCCGGTCGGTCGGCGTGAAGCCCCGATAGGGCGCCTCGGCTTCAGGCACCATTCCGTGTTGCACGAGGCGAAAGGCCAAGTAGCTATCGATGGCCTTGACCGCCGCCGCGCTCCGAAAAAACAGCGGACGCTCCTTGCGGTTCATCGACACCGCCGCGCGCATCACCGAGCAGGCGCGCACGGCCCCACCCGGTTCAAGGTAGTCAGCAATCTCCAACCTTGCCACCTCGAGAGGTCGCGCACCCGTGGCCAGCACGACGTGAATCAGCGCCATGTCGCGCAGCGGCGTCGGACTGCGCAGACCCGCCCGATGGATCATCGTTCTCACATCCTTGTCGGAGAGGACTTGGGGCGGAGCATCGGGCAGAACCTCACCGGCTTCGAACTGATTGAGCGCCGCATCAACACCTGCCCTTGCTGCGCGCAGCTTGTGCACATAGCCCGTCGCCTCGGGGTTGAGCCCGTCGATACCGACCTTGCGTTGCAGCAGCTTGGCCAAGCGCTTGACACGATGTTCGATGGCCGTCCGGGTCAAACCATGGGCGGCAGCAACGGCGTCATAGGTCCCCCCGGCAAGGACTGCCCTCAGTATCGCAATGGACAGGCGGGTTGACTCACTGTGCATTTCAAGCGCGGTGCATGCGGAATGGCTTGCCTCCGATGCTCTCGATCCAGCCCCATGCGGGACAGGAGAAGTTCGGCCCAAAGAAGGCCGAACTCGACATCAGCTTCCGCCCGTGAGGTGGGTCGGATGCGCCCAGCCCACACTCGCCCGTCCGCGCACAACACGCACTGCTCATGCACACCCCACCGCAAGCGATTCCGCTCCTGAGGTCGATCCCCGTGTGAATGGACGGGCTCGATGCCCAGCCCGCCACAAACAACCGCCCCACACCGCCTACCGGACGAGAAAACACGCTTCCCAGGTGACACGGCATCTCCTTGTCGGCCAGGACGGCCGGTGACATTGGCATCCCCAAGACCCGGGCACGCCAGAGATTTGGACGTGGCGCGCTCGCGGGCCATCGCACGGTGACCGTCGCACGCGCGACACTGAACCGGCTTGCGGGTCATCGCGACCCGGCGCACGTCCTGACGGACGATCCGATCCTCATCGGCGTCGCGGTCGTTACCCGCCCCTCGCTAAGAAGTGCCGCCTCCGCCGCCCTTGCGCCGGAGAAAGCGGCACTGCCGCACAACGAGCGTCACGCGCTGTCGAGACGCCACACATGCATCGCAAGCAGCCCGGTCGTGAGACGACCGAACGTCGCAGTCTGGGTCTGCACTGCTTCGGCCCGCACCTTCAACCCCATCGAGGAGTTCCACTCCTCATGACGGGCGTGGGGACTCCTTGTTTATCCGGAGTCCTCAACATGGCGAAGAAAGCCACATTTGTTTCCATTTCGTATTGGCTCCCCGGCTTCGAACCTGAAGCTGGCCCAGCGAATACGCCAGTCAGTCCGGGACATCTTCCTGGCCCCCAAACGGCGCAAGTTCTGGTGCACGTCGCAGCGATTCCCCGCGATGAAGCCATCGAAGTCGTAGCGCCCCGAGTACAGAGCTGGCGACTCACCGTCGCCGAATCGGACAGCGTCGTCCGGGAAGCCGTCCCGCGATTGCATCCCGCCGATCTGAAAGGCCTGGGGAGCGCCGTAGCCAAGTTCGAAGCCAACATGCGCGCGGTCGAGGTCCTGGCCCGAATCGAGGCCGGGAACCGCTCGCCGGACAAGGATGAGCGCTCAGCCATGGTGCGCTACACCGGCTGGGGCAGCCTCCCGGCAGCGTTCAACCTCGAAGGGAAGGATCCGGCCTGGAGCACACGGGCCCAGCAGTTGCAGTCCCTGCTGAGCGAAGTCGACCACGAGTCGGCCCGGGCATCGGTCAACAACAGCCACTACACGTCGCTCGACGTGATCAATGGCCTGTGGGCGGCCGTCCGGCGGCTGGGCTTCACCGGTGGGCGCATCCTCGAACCGGCGGCCGGTATCGGCCACTTCATCGGCGCCATGCCGGAAGACCTGATGGCACCCTCCCAATTGACCGCGGTGGAAATCGACCGTCTGTCGGGGCGGCTGCTCCAGGCCCTGTACACGCCGGCCGGCGTCACCGTGCACATCGCGCCATTCGAGAAGTCGTCCTTCCCGGATGGCTGGTTCGATCTGGTGATCGGCAATGTTCCGTTCGGCAACTACAAGGTGCCGGACGCGAACAACCGGCCCTACGCCGGCTTCAGCATCCACAACTACTTCATCGCCCGTTCGCTGGATCTGGTTCGACCGGGTGGCTTGGTGGTCCTGATCACCAGCAGCCACACGCTGGAATCGCACAGCACGGCCGTGCGCCGGCACCTTGCGTCCCAGGCTCACCTGCTGGGTGCGATCCGCCTACCCAAGGGCGCCTTTGCCGAATTGGCGGGCACGGAAGTCCAAACCGACGTCCTGATCCTGCGCAAGCGCGAGGGTTCGGAATCGGTCGATGGCGACTGGATCGAGCGCTTCCAGGCCCCTGACGGCTTGATCGACCCGGGCCACCGCCGGCCCTACATGCCGGTCAATGCGTGGTACGCCCGTCATCCCGAATGGGTGATCGGCCGCCTGCGCATGGAAAGCAACGGCTACGAGGAAGTGCCGACAGCAGTCTACGAGGGTGACCTCCCCGCCGCATTGGCCGAGCGGATCGCGATGCTGCCCGAGGGCATCTATCGCACCGCCAAGACCGCCGCCCTGGCGGTGCATGCGCCGGTCCCCGCCGAACCTGGTGCAAGGCCAGGAACCTTCCGCATCCGCAACAGCCGGATACACCGGGTGGATGGCGGATCGCTCGTCGATGTGCACGAGCAGTTCAACGCCACCCAGCGGGCAAGAATCACAGGCATGTGCGCGATCCGGGATCATGCCCGCGCACTGTTGGACGCCCAGTTGGCTGAGGACGGTGACGAGAAGCTGCGTCCCTTGCGGGCCATGCTGAACGGCACCTACGACCGCTGCGTGGCGAAGTACGGCTACCTGTCGACGCGGGCCAATGCGCTCGCCTTCCGGCGCGACCCGGACTATCCCCTGCTCCTGTCCCTGGAGCACTACGACGAGGAGACCGAAACCGCCCGCAAGGCGGCGTTGTTCACCCAACGGACGCTGCGCCGCGTGACGGCGCCGACCTCGGCCGACGAGCCGACGGCGGCGCTGGCGGCGTCGATGCAATGGCGCGGCCGGGTCGATCCGGGCTACATGGCGCAGTTGCTGTCCGCACCGGAAGAGGCGGTCACGGCGGCGCTAGCGGAAGCCGGGCACATCTTTCAGGACCCTCTCGACGAGACCTGGAAGACGGCCGACGAGTACCTGTCCGGCAACGTCAAGGTCAAGCTCGACCAAGCGAGGATGGGTGGGCCAGCCTACCGGCGCAACGCCGAGGCACTGGAGAAGGTGCAGCCGGAAGATCTGCCGCCGGCATCCATCGAAGTCCGCTTGGGTGCGGTCTGGATCCCGGCAGCCGACGTCGAGGCCTTTATGCAGGAAGCGTTGGAGATCAAGGACTGCAAGGTCCGCTATTCCGGCGAGGCGGGTGCGTGGTCGGTCGAATACTCCGAGTGGTCGGTGCGCCAAAGCGTCAAGGCCACCCAGGAGTTCGGCACATCGCGCATGCATGCGGTCGCCCTGGTGCTGTGCGCGCTCAACGTGCAGACCCCGACGGTCAAGGATCCGGTGCCCGACAAGGACACCTACGTCGTCAACTCCGACGAAACCCTTGCCGCCCGGGAGAAGCTCGGGCTGCTGAAGGACCGCTTCGCCACCTGGGCTTTCGAAGACCTGGCCCGGCGCGAGCGGCTGTGCGCGCTCTACAACCGGCTGTTCAACGCCACCCGGCCGCGGACCTTCGACGGTTCGCACTTGGTGCTGCCGGGCTTCTCGCAGTGCTTCAAGCTGCACCCGCAGCAGCCGAACGCGGTGTGGCGCATCGTGCAGTCCGGCAACACCGGGCTGTTCCACACGGTGGGCGCCGGCAAGACGGCGGTGTGCGTCATCGCCAGCATGGAGCTGCGCAGGCTGGGCTTTGCAGCCAAGCCTTGCCATGTGGTTCCGAATCACATGCTGCAAAGCTACACGGCGGAGTTCGTCCGGCTCTATCCCCAGGCCTCGGTACTGATGGCCACGAAGGAAGACCTGGAAGGCGACCGCCGCAGGGAGCTCATCTCGCGCATCGCCACCGGCGATTGGGACGCGGTAGTCATCACCCACGCGAGCTTCGAGCGCATCAAGACATCCCCCGAGTTCACCGAGGGATTCATCAAGGAGGTCATCCATGACATAGAACTGGCCGTGCGTGCGGCCAAGAGCGAAGACCGGTCCAACCGGATCGTGAAGCAACTGGAAAAGATGAAAAAGAGCTGGGCGGCGCGCCTGGACAAGCTGTCGGCTCAGGGCAAGAAGGACGACCTGCTGACCTGGGAGCAACTGGGCATCGACTGGCTGTTCGTGGACGAAGCCCATTTGCACAAGAACCTGTTCCGCTTCTCCAAGATGCGGGTGGCGGGTTTGCCGATGGCAAGTTCCGAGCGCGCCTTCGATCTGTACCAGAAGACGCGTTACACGATGCAGCTGCACGGCAACCGTCAGCGGGGCGTGGTCTTCGCGACCGCGACGCCCGTGGCCAACACCATGGCCGAGATCCACACCATGCAGCGCTACCTGCAGCCCAAGCGGCTCGCCGAACTGGGCCTGCAGCAGTTCGACGCCTGGGCCGCCACCTTCGGGGAAGCGGTGACGGCGCTGGAGATCGCGCCCGACGGCAGCGGCTACCGGATGCACACGCGCTTCGCGCGCTTCATCAACGTGCCCGAGCTGATGTCGATTTTCGGGGAGGTGGCGGACATCCAGACCGCCGAGATGCTGAAGCTGCCGGTGCCCAAGTTGCACGGCGGCAAGGCCCGCATCGTGGCCTGCCCGCCGAACCCGCAGTTGAAGGCCTTCGTGCAGACCCTGGTCGAACGTGCCGCGGCAATCCGCAGCGGTCATGTAAAGCCTGACGAGGACAACATGCTGGCGGTCACCAACGACGGCCGCAAGGCGGCGCTGGACTTCCGGCTGATCGCGCCCTCGGCGCGGTTCGACACGGAAGGCAAGGTCGCCGCGTGCGTGCGCGAGGTGTATGCCGTCTGGCAGCGCACGGCGGAGTTCCGCGGTACCCAGTTGGTGTTCTGCGACCTGTCGTCCCCCAAGGGCGGCAGGGCCTTCAGCGTCTACGAGGATCTGCGCATGCGGCTCATCGCCGCCGGCATTCCCGAAGAGGAGATCGCGTTCATCCACGACGCGGACACCGACGCCCAAAAGGCGAAGCTCTTCAAGGCGGTGCGGGAAGGCCGCATCCGCGTGCTACTCGGCTCGACCCAGAAGATGGGCATCGGCACCAACGTGCAGGATCGCCTGGTCGCTCAACACGACCTCGATGCGCCATGGCGCCCGTGCGACGTGGAACAGAGAGAGGGCCGCATCCTGCGGCAAGGCAACATGAACGAGGAAGTGGACATCTTCCGCTACGTCACCGAGGGCTCCTTCGACGCCTACTCCTGGCAGACCCTGGAGACCAAGGCGCGCTTCATCGCGCAGGTCATGCGCGGGGATCGAGGCATCCGCTCCGTCGAAGACGTGGCGCTCGCGGCCCTGTCCTACGCCGAGGTGAAAGCCCTGGCCTCGGGCAACCCGCTCGTCATCGAAAAGGCGGGCGTGGACGCGGAGGTGGCCAAGCTCTCGACGCTGCAGTGGGTGTGGCGCAACCAGCGCTACGCCAACGAGCGCGAGGTGACCGAGCTGCCGATGTCGATCGCGGCGCTGGAGAAGAAGCTGGCGGCCCACGAGGCCGACCTGTCCCGGCTGGAACTGCAGGAGATGGGCTCCATCACGGTGGAGATGGGCAAGCGGCGCATCGTCGGACCGGACTCGGTCGGCGAGGCGTTGCGGGCGAAGGTGCTGGCGGCGAAAGAAGAGGCAGCCAGCGCACACACACGCGTCGACCGCGTCTTCGGGTGCTTCGGCGGATTCGACCTGGGCATCGTCTGCGCGAGCGGCGAGCACGTGCCGGAGCTCTACCTGGCAGGCAACGCCGTGTACAACGCAACGCCCTACCAGACGGGACCGGCGCTCGTGGCGGGCTTGCTCGCCACGCTTGGCTCCGTCCAGGAACTGGCCGACAAAGCCAGAACCCTGCTGCAGGCACGCCGCAAGCGCCTGGCCGACCTTGAAGTCGAGCTGAGCCGGCCGTTCGAGCACGAGCTGCGCCTGAACACGCTACGAGCGCGTCAGGCGGAACTGATCAAGCAACTCGACCTCACGAAGGACGAGGCCGGCAGCCACGCGGCTGACGCTGATGCCGACGCCGCGCTTGCCGCCGCATGATGGACTCCCCCAGTCGCAAGGCTGGGGGATTTTTTTGTCCCTCCAGCCATCGCATCATCGAATCTGGCCGGCCATGTTTGCCGGCGAAGATTCAATGAGGGACGAACGGACGCAACCCCAACCTCTGACCAACCGGCAGCAAGAAGGATTCAAGGACAGTTCTTGCCGGTGTGCAAACGCGTTAGTAAAATTTGATGCTGAATTTTTTACTAACACCCATTGCTATTTAAGCCACCTTAACTTAAGGCCATGCCAAACAACGACGCTCCCCAGGACGCCCACCCGACGAATCCAAGGATCGGGCGCTACGTATCAACCGTGGCCTTCGACGAAACCGTCAACGCTTACGTTCCGCCCCCATTGCCGCCGGAACCCCCACTGGCGCTCTCCCCTCAACTGCTCCAGCGACTCAGCGAGGCAGACCGGGCGATTGGCCGACTGGACGGCGTGTCCATGCTGCTTCCGGACAAGGCCTTGTTCCTCTACATGTACGTCCGCAAGGAAGCGGTTCTTTCGTCACAAATCGAAGGAACCCAGTCCACCCTCGACGACCTCCTGCAGTACGAGAACGCCGCTCTGGCTGGCAAGCCACTCGACGATATCACCGAGGTGTCCAACTACGTGGACGCCATGATGTACGGGCTGGGCGTCCTGCGAGACCCCAAGGGGCTGCCGCTCTGCCTGCGCCTCTTGCGGGACATGCACGCCAGGCTCCTCCAGAAGGGCCGCGGGCAAAGCAAGAATCCGGGCGAGTTCCGTCGCTCCCAGAACTGGATCGGGGGCACTCGGCCGGGCAACGCCCACTTCGTGCCTCCCCCGGTCAACGAGATGGAACGCTGCTTGGATGACCTCGAGCGCTTTCTCCATGACGATTCCGCACTCATTCCCCCTCTCATCAAGGCCGGGCTGCTGCATGTGCAGTTCGAGTCCATCCACCCGTTTCTGGACGGCAACGGGCGCCTGGGCCGCCTGATGATTGCCCTGTTCCTGGTTGAAAAGAAGGTCCTCCACGAACCCCTGCTCTACCTCAGCCTGTACCTCAAGACCCATCGGGAACAGTACTACCGGCTGCTGCAGGACGTTCGACTTCGCGGCGACTGGGAAACCTGGACCGAGTTCTTCCTCACCGGTGTGGCAGAGACCGCCAACAACGCCCATGAGAGCGCGATGCGCATCGTGGCCCTCTTCCAGGCGGACAGGGAGCGTATCTCGGCTTGTGGAGAACAGACCAACTCCATGCTCCGGGTGCACGAGTTGCTCCAGACACACCCGTTTCTCAACGCGGCGCAGGCCCAAAAAAAAACCGGCCTCAGCGCTCCCACCGTCAACAAGGCATTCGAGGCATTGGAGAGCCTCGAGATCGTGGGCGAAATCACCGGCAAGCAACGCGGTCGTGTCTTTGCCTATGCGGCGTTCCTGAAGATTCTGGAAAGTGGGACGGAAGTGCAGCCTCCAACCCACTGATTGAGGTTGGAACTTCGGCAGCATGTTTGGAAGACGACAACCCACACAGACAGAACGACTGAAACCGTCTCTAAATAGAATCGGAACTGTTTCAGTCTACGCAGGCTTGACTCACGAGCCCACGAAAAGTATGCTGAAACCAACTCTATATTCATTTCAGACGAATTCAACATGCCCCGCCCCCTTCAGCTGAATCAGACCGCTCCGTTCGCCGTGAGGGACGGCGCCCTGCGCATCGGCGAGCGGCTGGCGGTGGCCCGCAAGCGCCGGCGACTGACCCTGCGCGAGCTGGCGGCCAAGGCGGGCGTCAGCTACGACACCGCGCGTGCTGTAGAAGCCGGCAACCTGCAAACCGGCCTGGGAGCCTACCTGGCCATGCTCTGGGCCATGGGCCTGGAATCCGAGATCCAGGCGTTTGCCGACCCTGAGCGCGACGAAGAAGGCAAGCAACTGGAGCTCACGCGCCTGCCGCAGCGGGTTCGCCATCGCAAGGAGCGACTCGATGACGAGTTCTGACCAGCGTGCCTATGTCTACCTCCAGTTGCCGCAGTCATTGGAGGTCGTGACGGCGGGGTTCTACAAGCTGGATTTCCCACAGGGGGTGCCGACGGGCTCGTTCGTTTACAACCCGGCCTATCTGCAGCGCGCCGACGCGGTGCCGCTGGAACCCTACGAGCTGCCCCTGGCGCCGCGACGCATGCGGACGGTCAAGCTCAAAGGCATCTTCGGCGCCCTGCGCGACGCCTCGCCCGACGCCTGGGGGCGTCGCATCATCGAAAAGCATACCGGACGCACCGACCTCACCGAGGTCGACTACCTGCTGCACTCGCCGGAGGATCGCGCGGGCGCCCTGTCCTTTGGCCGCGACAAGGTGCCCCCCGCGCCAGTCCGCAGGTTCAACCAAGTCATTCAACTGCCGGCCCTGCTTGCGGCGGCCGAACAGTTCCTGGAGGATGAAGCAGCAGGCAAGACTGGCGTGCCCGAGCAGATGCTCGAACTCCTGCAGCCCGGCTCCTCCATGGGCGGCGCCCGCCCCAAGAACGTGGTCGAAGATGGCGAGGGCCTCTGGCTCGCCAAGTTTCCGGACCGCGGCGACAAGTGGAACAACGCCCGTGTCGAAGGCGCGATGCTCGCTCTGGCGCAGGAATGCGGTCTGCGCGTTGCGAGACACCGCATCGAAACGGTCGCCGGAAAGGACGTACTGCTTGTGCAGCGCTTCGACCGCACGCTGACCGCCGACGGGTACTACCTGCGCCACCGCATGGTCAGCGGCTTGACCGCACTGGGCGCCGAGGACTCGCATGGAGACCGGGGCAAGTGGTCGTATCTGCTGCTGGCCGACGAACTGCGGCGGCGAAGTGCACGATCGGCACAAGACCTCGAAGAGCTGTTCCGGCGCATGGTGTTCAACGCCCTCATCTCGAACACCGACGACCATCCCCGCAACCATGCCTTGATCGCGACGACGGACAAGTGGGAACTGTCGCCTGCGTACGACCTGACGCCCAACCCGCTGACGAGCGCCGAAAAGCGGGATCTCGCCATGACCTGCGGGACCTTCAACCGCTACGCGAACCGCGCCAACCTGGTCTCGCAACATGGGCAGTTCAAGCTCTCCCTCGAACACGCGACGGCCATCGTCGACCAGCTTCAGCAAGTGGTGGCCTCACGCTGGCATGCGACCCTGCGGCAACAAGGCGCGACGCTCGCCGACTGCGACAAACTGGCCGGCGCATTCAACTACCCAGGGTTTGAACTTGATCCTGCTGTGGTACTTGCGGGCCAGTAATGTCCTGGTGCGGAATGCCACCGTGGGCCACTCAGTACTGGACATGAGCAAACTCACTCCGCGCGAGCGGACAACTTCGCGGTTTGCAGGACTTTTCTTCGCCTCAGGCTGCGTTCTCGCAATCGCGCTTCAAGCCACGATTGGCCTCTATTTCACGCGCCACTACTTCGTCGCTCACTTCCTGCTCGGGCTGTTCCTTCCCTTCTTGTTCTACAGCATGGGCGGCATGCGCCTGACCTTCTGGACAGGCATGGCACTCACCGCCATGTGGCACTTCGGATACGAGCTCTGGGAAGACCAGTTCGATCGCCCGGGTTACACCCCGGACTGGGATCAGATCGTGTCAGGGGCTGTGGGGCTTGGCGCGGCCTGGGTAACTTACCGCGCGTGGAATCGCCACCTCGACACAGGAGCCCGACAGTCGAAAACTGCTCCGCACAGTTCACCATGACGACGAGAGGCCCGCCCCCGGATTTCCGACCGCCCCTGTCAGGGAGCCCTTCGTCGGAAAACCAGGGCCGGAAGCCTCGACGACGGCTCACCCGGAGGCTGCGCCGCCCTCCCCCTGAGCCTTGATCCAGGCACGGACATCCTCCGCCCGCCAAGCGGTGACTCGCTCGGACAGCTTGATGGGCGCAGGGAACGTTCCCGCGGCGACACGGCGCCACAGGGTCGAGTGGGAAAACGGCAGGAAGACGAGCAATCGGGCTTCGCGCACGAACCCCGTCTCGGGCAAGGTTGGCGGGGGAGTACTCGCCGCACGCGAGGGCGGGACGAGTTGAAGAATGGTGGTTGCGGTGGGCATGTTCGGTTCCTCATGCAGGCCGAAGTTCATGACCCCCTCGTCACGATCGTGCTAGGTCAGTTTCGAACGATCGCTAGGGAAGCGCACACGCAAGGCTTGCCATCGGCTTCCCAGGCGACGGCACATACGAAGAGACGGGTTCCCGGCGGACCAGACGGTCCTTCCTGACGAACGGAAGATCGAGCAATCAACCGCAGCTACCGCGGCTTGCCTGCAGCTAGAGAAGGCGGGTCACGTCCGCAACGCCCAGCGCTCCATGGGCGCCAGGTTCATCGAGCCAAACAGCATCTGCAGTAGCACTGTTGTTTCACGGCTTGACGTGAGCGATACGGTATCGCAGGTCCTGAACGACGATCAAGGCACTCCGATCCAACGCAGCAAGACTCCATCCGCAAGTGGCCGTAGAGGCGATCGACTGAGCTGGTCCTGGCGATCCATCAGTCTGGATCTCCGGCCTTTGGCGCTGGCTCATCAGCGGGGGATTCGTAGCGAGCCCCCTCACCAAGGTGCTCCGCCTCGATGCTGGCAACAGCCTCTGCGCCTTCGGGCGATTCCTCGACCACGCCATTGTTGTGATGTTCCTCGGAGCCCTCGCGAGCATCACCAGCGGCACCTTGGCCTCTCGCGGCAGAACCAGCTGCCGCTGCCATGGCGTTCATCCGCCGCCGCAGACCCGACGCCAGGCTCCGCGCGGAGTTGGCGACATCCCGAACCTGACGCTTCAAGGTTGCCCGCTGCTGGTCCAGCACCTGCGTGTTGATGACCTCGTGAATTTCCAAGGTCTGCAAGAGCGGCATCAATTGGTCGAGCTTGGCGATCAGCTCGAGATACCGCCTGCCGGTCGACGAAATGACCCCCACCTCGATCTCCAGCGGCCTGGTGTCGTAGGTGGCGGCGCTGGTGATGCCGTTCGCCTTGAACAGAGCCTCAGCGCCGTCGATGGCCTGATTGAGGTTCGTGGCGACACCATCGATCCTGGACTTGATGGCCTCCTCCACCTTCGCCACGTCGGCCGACTCCAATCGGGTACGGGCGATCACGGAAATGAAGTGCGCATTGAGCTGCAGGGTGCTGAAGAAGCGCACGAACAGGCGCTTGCCCTCGGCGCTCGTGAAACGGGCCAGCACCTTGATGCTGGCTGCCTCGACTCGCCGGAAGTCCGCCTTGGACTCGCGCGCCAGGATGCGCGCATTGACTGCGCCCTCGTCGATCTTGACGATCTGCATATCGGATTTGCTTGCCGCCATCAGAGCTCTCCACTGTCGAACCGAGACCGATGTTCCTCGCACGGCTTTCGGAACTCCATCCGAATATCCCGCCCAAACCGCCCGAATTTGCCATCACGAGGTGGACTTCGCATCGGGCGGTATTGACCGCCCTGGAGGCGGTCACTATCGTTACCGCATGCAGTAGCTGGCCCTGCGCATCTCGTCGGCAAGCCCCCTGTTCCGAGCGAATCGCGTCCGCGATTCCACGTGCCCCCCTTCTCCACTGGGTGGCTTAGTTCCGCTTTGAACCCTGCTTTCGAGGCGGGAGCCTGCCGCTCCCGTGCCGAAAGCAATCTTCCCTGCGGTAGCTGGCATACCGATCCGGCGGATCGTCCGCCCCAAGCCAGTCTCGTCACCACCGGCCAACGCCCACACGCGTCGGCCCATTACCACCCTGCGGGGCACACGCCCCGCTCGGACGCGTCGTGCCCCGCGTTTCTTTCGGAGGCCACGATGCCTGGTTCCAACCTTCAGCCTGTTTCTTTCCATTCGGGCCACATGGGATTTCCGCCGCGGCGGTTTCCCCGTATCGCGGACACCGCGCCCGACCCGCAATCGGTTCAGCACCAACTCGACGAAAGCGATGAAGCATCGCCTGTCGAATGGACCGAAGAGGACGTGGTCCGGCTGCACTGCCTGCTCCTGGACGATCTCTCCGCCCTGGCCGACCCCGGCACGCCGCTCGAGGAGAAGTTCGACACCTTGCGTTGGGTCTTCACGGATCCGGACAAGGACGGACAGCCATTCTCCTTCGCGAGCTGCCTGCAGGTGGCGGGCTGCAGCCCGATGTCGACCTACCCCTACTTCGGTCGCCTGGACGTGAACGACGTGCGTGACCTGCTGCAGGGCTACGTCCGGCGCTGGCTGCGCGAAACGCTCGACCGCTATCCCGCCTGGGTTCGCGAGGCGATCTCGCACAACCCGCAATGGGCGTCGGACCGGCTGAGCAAGAACCCGCAATGGATCAACGAGCAGCTTAAGCGCCAGAACGTGCTGGGCGACCTGTTCGCATGAATCGCCGATCCATGCACCCATTCACCGGGGAGCGCCCGCGCTCCCCTTCCGTCTCCAAGGAGGCGTCATGGCGACGCTCAAAGACATCCTGATCCTGCTGGCGGTCCTGGCCGCCTATGGAATTGTCGGCCGCATGGACTACGACGATGCCGTGCGGCACGAGGAGTTCATGCGCGCGAGGCACCTCGAACACGAGGCGTCATGCGCGCCGGCCACGACTCCGAAACGCGCAAACACGGCAGCTGCGGCCACACACGACCCGTTGGTGCAAGCCGTGATCGCCCGTGACTGCCCGACATCCCGCCTATAGGAGGCTCTCATGTACATGGACTCACAGAAGCGGCCAGAACCCCGGGCGACGCATCCGATGCGCTTGCGCGGGCTTGCGGAGATCGAGTTCCTCATCAAGGAAAGCGAAGTGCTCACCGGCCAGGCCGGTCGCGTCTTCGTGATCTCCGGCGCCGACAAGCTGAGCTACCGGGTGCGCTGGCACCCCATGGTCATTGAGGTCGAGCGCCTGGACAGCACCGGCGCCGTCATCGACACGCAGCACCTGCCCCCTCATGACTTCGCGACGCACAGCGTCGTCGAGGCCCTGACGGCGGGCCAGCTCTACACCGCGCCAGTGCAGACCAGGCACTGACGCTTCTTCGTTTCCCCATCGCGGGCCCTCCCGCGATGGGTGCGGGCCCGCATGCACTTCACAGGAGCATGTCATGGACACCGTCCAAGTCCGCATCAATGAAGAAGGCACGTTGCGCAACCAGCGCTTCGCCTTCAGCGACCGGTTCACGCTGGTCACGGAACTGCTGCAGAACGCGCGCCGCGCCGGCGCGACCTTGATCGAAGTCAGCCACGACCCCGTCTCCCGTACCCTGCGGGTGCGCGACAACGGGCACGGCATCGACGACTTCGGCAAGCTGCTGGCCTTCAATGAGTCCGGTTGGGGCGAAGCGCTGCGCGCCGAGGAGCATCCTTTCGGCGCCGGGTTCTCCCGCTGCCTCTATGCCGCGACCCGCTGCACGGTCATCTCGCGGGGCAGGCAGATCGCCTTCGACACGGCCGCCGCCCTGGCGCGGTCCGAGATCCCGGTGGAGGAAACCGACTACGGACCGGAGATGGGAACCATCATCGAACTCGAAGGCGTGGAACTCCCCGATCTCGACTCGCGACTTGCGAGCCTGTGCATGGGGTTCCCCGTGCAGGTGGAATTCAACGGCCGGCCCATCGACCGGCCCCGTGCTCCTTATCGCCTGAGCAGCGTCGAGACTCCGGTTGGCTCGGTCCACCTCGTCGGGACGCACAGCGGGCAGCATTCGCTGTCCGTCGATGTGTATCTGCAGGGCTTTCGCGTGATGTTCCTGCCGAACTACCTGTCGATCACCGAGACGCCGAACGTCGTCCATCTCGACTCGAAGGTCTTTTTCGCACGCCTGCCCGACCGGGACACCCTGATCGACGCAGACGTGCAGGAAACGAAGATCCGGCAGCAAATCCGCCAGAGCTGGCGCGACACGCTGCTCGATCGCAAGGCGGGAATGGCCGCGGGAGAGTTCATCGAGGACTTCTTCAATGTGATGCGCCACCACCGGCATCTGGATTTGCTCAATGACATCGAGCTGATCCCGAGGCAGGTTTGCGAGCGCATCAAGGGGTACCCGCAACGCACGCCAACGCCGCATCTGGACTTCCTGGAGCACCCGGTGCACGCCCTGCCCCGACAGGACATCGAGAGCGGACGGTTTCAACTGGTCAGGCTCGACTGGCCGGATGGGCAAAACGCCGCGAAGTGGATGCTGGCGCGGGCCAAGGGCTATGTCGTCATGGCCTCGGACGATCTCGATGCCGGCCACTGGATTCATTCGTATGTCCGCGACCTGAACAAGGAAGAGGTGTCGATACGGGTCTCCCATGAGCATCAGCGCTCCTACCTCGATGGCAGCTGGATCTCGGCACACGTGGTTCTGTGCGAGGAAGTCACCATCAGCATGGGCGACGTGGAGGCGACCTTCTCCGAGGACGGCCTCTACCACGACGGCACGCTGTACATCCCCGCCGGGGAACGCAGCGGTCGCGCGGTACGCCAGTACGCGTCCTACTACGACGGCCATGATCGCTTCCACGAATCCGACATGAACGCCGACGTAAGCGCGCTCGCGGACCTCATTCGCCGCTTGCGCATGGCGGATCCGGAGGAGGCCATGCGCTCGCTGATCAGCGACGCGCGATCCGAGCGGTATCCGCTGCTGCGCGGCCTCAGCTTCCGCGTGCAGATCGGCATCGATGCCGGTAGCCACGAGGTCAGCCTGATTGAGTGATGTCCGCCGCGGCTGGCTTCGTCAGCCGCGGTATTCACCCGAGCCCCACCCGGCTCCATTTCAACCCGTGCGTCCGGCTTCCACCGGACGCGCCCCCGTCCCCTGCAACGCATCCGAGCCTCGCCCGAATCGGCAGGCCTTGCCCAGGGGGCTCGTCTTGGAGGTCATCATGACCAAGGAAGAGTATCAACGTCGCATCGACGACGTGAAGGCCCGCGCCCACGGACGCTGGCCGGAGTTCCTGCTGCACCTGGGCCTGGATCCCCGGATGATCAAGAAGCGCCAGAACCTGCCCTGCCCCTTCTGCGGCGGAACGGACCGCTTCCAGTTCACCGACAAGTACGGCGAGGGCAACTACCACTGCCGCAACTGCGGCCCTGGTGGCGGCTTCCAGCTCGCGCAGCAGGTGACCGGGATGGACTTCAACCGCGTCCTGGAGGCGGCCGAGCAGTACTTTGGTTCGTACCCGCGGCCCCTGCAGGCTGCCGGCAACGAAGCATCGCCGGATCGCATGAAGAAGCTTGTCCAGCGCATCTGGAACGAAGCCCAGCCCATCATCCATGGCGACGTCGTGGACCGCTACCTGAGGTCTCGGGGCCTGGTCCTCGATCGCTACCCGTCGGTACTGCGTTTTCACCCGAAGCTCGGGTACTACGAGAAGGACGAGGGTGGCAAGTCGCGCAAGATTGCCGAGTACCCCGCGATGCTCGCCAGCATCCAGGGGCCGGAGGGCAACATCGTGTCGCTGCATCGGACCTATCTGCCCGAAGGGCGCAAGCTCGCGGCCAACGATGCCAAGAAAGTGCTCACCTCGGGCATCACCGGCGCGGCGGTGCGGCTTTTCGGGGCGACGGACGAACTGGCTCTCACGGAGGGCATCGAGAAAAGCCTCGCGGTGCACCTGCGCACCGGCAAGCCGGCCTGGGCCGCGCTCAGCGCCGGGAACCTCGAGAAGGTCTGGATTCCCGACACGGTGACCAAGGTCTCGGTCTACGCCGACAACGATGCTGATGGCGATTTCGCGGGACAAGCCTTCGCTTTCGCCCTCGCGCGCCGCCTCAAGAGAGAGGAAAAAGGTGGTGTACGGCGGCAGGTCCAGGTCTTCGTGCCCAAGTGGCCTGGGGTCGACTGGTCGGACATCTGGTTTCGGCGTTGGCAGGCCCAGATGCGGCAAGCCGCATAGAGATCGA
Source organism: Thauera phenylacetica B4P (assembly GCF_000310225.1). Lineage (GTDB taxonomy): Bacteria > Pseudomonadota > Gammaproteobacteria > Burkholderiales > Rhodocyclaceae > Thauera > Thauera phenylacetica. Next base: position 75,450 of record NZ_AMXF01000001.1, on the reverse strand, counting down.
TTGCGTTGAGAGGGGTGCAGCCTGAGGCTGCACCGCCTTTTCAGTGGCACCTGCCCACGGTGCCAGCGAAAAGGTTTTCTCCGGGAGCCTCGCTCCCCTGGTAGCTGCCATACCTGCCGCGCCCTTGGGCGTCGCAAAGGCAGCCTTGAAGCCCATGCGCGACGCGTTCGCGCCGAACCCGGGTCGGCCAGTTGGCCGGCCTTCATCAACCCTGGCGGGGATGCGCATCCCCGCAGGGGTCGTGCCGTCCCCGCTTTTCATTTCCGAAAAGGAGATTCACATGAAAAACGGACGTTCGCTCCAAAGCCTGGCCCAGGAACTCGATCGCCAGCGCCTCAGCAAGCGCGACCTGGTCCTGCCCTCTTCCCTCATCCATCACACGACGCGGGAAGACGGCGAGACCGAACTGGTCGTCGAAGAGCCCGAATCGCCGCGTCGGTATGACGTGACACCGCTCGCCCGCCGACAGCTCGCGGACAAGCTGCGGATCCCGCTGGCGTATTTCGAGCGCATGCGCACCGAGCAGCCGACGCTGCTCGATCGCAACGTCAACACGTGGCTGGAGCAGGAAGGTGATCGCCACATGCTGCGCACCCTCGATGGACGGGTGCGCGCAGTGCTCTCGGATCGCTATCGGCGGCTCGACAACTACGATCTCGCCGAGCACGTGCTGCCGATCCTCGGTCATCTGGACGGCCGTGTCGAGTCGGCCGAGCTCACCGAGACGAAGATGTACCTCAAGTACATCCTGCCGCGCCTGCAGTACGAGATGCGTGTCGGCGATGTGGTCCAGGCCGGCATCGTCATCTCGAACTCCGAAGTCGGCCACGGCACCCTCACGGTCCAGCCGCTGGTCTTCCGGCTGGTATGCAGCAACGGGCTGATCGCCGTCGACCAGTCGCTGCGCAAGACTCACCTGGGCCGTGCGCTCGGCAGCGATGACTCGGTGACGATCTTCCAGGACGACACGCTCCAGGCAGATGACCGTGCCTTCTTCCTGCGGGTCCGTGATGTGGTTCAGTCCGCCCTGTCCGAAGCCACCTTCCTGCAAATTGCGGCGAAGATGCAGAAGACGATGGGCGTCGAGCTTACGGGTAGCCCCACGAAAACGGTCGAGGTGCTGCGCCAGCGCTACACGCTGACCGAAGCCGAAGGGGATGGCGTGCTGCGTCACCTGATCATGGGTGGCGACCTGTCTGGATACGGGCTCGTCAATGCCGTGACGCACTACAGCCAGGAGGTGGGCGACTACGACCGCGCCACCGAGTTCGAGGCGCTGGGCGGCAAGCTCGTCGAACTGTCCAGCCGCGAGTGGAAGGGGTTGGCCGAAGCGGTTTGACCCGGTGAATGGCCGGCGCACCAGGAGACGCCGGCCCGCTTGTTCGCCACCCGTTCCTATTTCCACCCACGAGGGACACATGCGCCTCCATTCGAGGCCGTGTCCCTCGCCGTTCTCAACATCTCTTCAACCACGGAGCTTGCTCCCCAGCCGGGGAACAGGCTCCACTTCCTCTGATGGAGAAACCCCATGCACCCTGATTCCAACCCTTTCCTCCGCGGCTACCAGAAGCTGCGCATCGATCGCACCTTGTGCATCACCACCGAGGACGACTGCCCGCCGGTCTGGCGCCCGCTGCATCCCAGCCAGGCGCATCTGCCCAATGACCAGATTGCGCTCTTTCCCTGCGTCTTCAACAACGACTTCGCCCTGATCACCGAAGGCCAGGACATTCCCGAAGACCTGGAGGCCCGATGCCAGACCGAGGGCGTGGTGCGCACCGTGGTCTACGCCGTCAGCGGCGACGACTCCGGCCAGCCCGTCCACGTCGGCGACACCTACTCGGCCGAAGCCGCGCGGGAAGTGGTGCGACGACTGAGCTTCGAGACTGGCTTCTACAGCCGGTGCTGGGAGATCAGCAGCGCCCATCTCACCGCCGAGGCGGGTCGTTTCCTCGCCGAACTGGCGGACATCGCCACACCGAGCGGCCTTCTGTTCGTCGCCTTCCGCATCCCGTACAGCCCCGCGATCGGCGTGAAGCTGATCGCCACCCCCTGGACGGATGCGAACCTGCAACCAATCGAAGGTATCACCGCAGAGCAGTTGCGACAGGAGCATCGCAACAAAGGCATGCCGGAATCCCTGGTCGAGGTGCTGCACCGGGCTGCGGTCGCCGACGCGCGCATGCTGGTGTTCGATGCCGATGCCCCAATACTGGAAGGGTTGACGCTGTACGGTGATGAATGACCCCCATGTGAGCCCCCGCGGGGGGCTCGTCTTACTCTTGTCGATTCGTCGATTCACACTTTCCGTCCGACAATCGACATGCGTCCACCCGCATGCCGTTATCGGCGCCCCAACGCCAGGAGCACACTGGCGAGCTTCTTGACCGCCACTTCCAACTCATCGCGGGTATAGGCCGCGAACCCCATCAGGAAACCAGCCTTGTGTTTGGTCGACGTATGCAGCGCCGCCAGACCCAGGAGATCAATGCCGGCCCGGCGCGCAGTATCAATGGCCTCGCGCTCGGGAATGTCGCGGATGAAGACACAGGGCAAGAGAGCGGGTGATGGCGCGCACCTTTGAGCGCCAGGTGATCGGGTTGCATGTGCGGGTCGCGTTGCTCAATCACTTGAGCCAGATCGACCGTCCTCAGACTGCCGCCGTGGCATGAGTCCGTCCGGGGCTGGGGCTATGGCGCCGGGAAATCGATTTGTGCAACAAAGCCGCTTCAGATACATGACAAGGCGATCAAGTCAACTCGCATTGCCTTCCCCGCGCCGACCTTTGCGAGTGGCCCTCGCATTTTGCGAGTTTGACGATATTGACGGAGCCATTCCCGTGCAAATAGTCTCGATCCCAACGACGCTGCCGTTCGCCGGAGCATGCCAATGACGAAGCTCACTTTCGGCCGCGTGTCTCGTCAAAGTCTGCGCGGAGAAAGCAATGGGCAAACTCGAGCTTTCGCAGGTCCAGATCGCGAATCTGAACATGCTCATCTTGATTGCGGAATGTGCCAAGCACGATAACGCAATCGCATGCAGTCGCTTCGGACTCGATGCCGACCAGGCCGAGTTTCTCGCCTCGCTCGACCTTCAGGACATTCTGAGCCTCGTCACGCACCTCGGTGACGAGTGTCTCTTCCCCCCGCGTGCCGACCTCGTCCAGGTTCTGGCCTGGCCGCCTCAACTCGCTGGCGCGCTGTTGATGGTTCATCCTGCCCAGGCCGCCCGTCCGGTTCGTCCCGTTTGCCCAGTAGATGGGAGTGTATTGCCATGAAGAGCGAACGCAATCTTCTCCATGCGCAACGACACATCCATGCCCTTGCCGTGGCCACCGAATGCGCCGAGCTCGGCGCACGGATCCGGACCATCCAGCTGCTCACGGGCCTTTCGGCAGGCCAACTGCACCAGTTGTTCCGCCATCCCCTCGGCGGACCGCGCCGCGGCCGCCATCCCGATTCCCGCGAGTGGTACCACAATGCGAACCTGCTGTGCCGAACCGAGGCCTCAATCATCGTCGTCCTCGTCCGCCGGCTGGCTTCCCGCGGTATCGACCCGCCGCTCGCACTGATCGGCGCCTATCGGCACTACCTCAATTTCTGCAAGACGCAGCCCCGGATCAGCTTCGATCGCGCCTTCGACCTTGTGGCCCACACCACCGGGCGCTGGTTCGTGACCGCAAGGAGCTTCTCGATCTTCACCTGCCCGACATGCAAGAGCGAATACCTGACCAGTCTGAGTCTGGCGCCGCTCACCAACCACGAATGCCCGTTCTGCAAGCTGCTCAATCGCCACACCAAGGATCCACGCATCCAGGCTGCCTATCCCAGGCAAACGCTTCAACGCGACATCCAGATGTTCTGGATCAGCGCGTGCTGGTGCGAAAGACTCGCTCCGCACCCACCGTCGAATTCGCCTTGATCCGGGGCCAATTCCTGCTGGACGGATCGAGCGCCGACACGCACGATGCGCCCATCGATCCAGATCAGGTACGCGAGATGGATGTCTCTACAAACAGTTCGTCGCCTGGCGCGCAGGTGCTTGCGACCGAGTTCAGCTATCCCTCGGTCGACCCGGGCATTCCTGCCCTCGACGTGGATGCCTTGCTCGCGGCGCACCAGGAACTCATCGACCGGATCAAGCTGTGCTTCGGCATGGATCGCCCCAGCTTCGAGCAGACAATCCTCCCCCTGCTGCGCCGTTATGCCACCTACGTGCATCTGCTCCCCTGCACGGCGGACAACTACTTCAATGAGCCGGGCGGCCTTCTGCGCATCGGCCTCGAAACAGCCTTCTTCGCGCTGCAAGGCACCGACGCCCACATCTTTTCCGGGCGGGCGACCATCACCGAGCGTCGTCACCTCGAACCGCGCTGGCGCCTAGCTACCTTCATCGGCGGATTGTGCTGCGAGCTGCACCGCCCGCTGAGCCATGTCATCGTCACCGACGAAGCCGGCAACGAATGGTCTCCCTACCTTCGACCCTTGACCGGCTGGCTCCGTCACCACCAGATCAAGCGCTATTTCCTGAAGTGGCGCCCCAACGCCGTCGAAAGCCGCTCGCTGGGCCTCTTCGCCTTGCCGCACGTGGTGTCTGCGGAGAACCTGCAGGACCTCGCAACGGGAAACACCCAGATCGTCCCGCACCTGCTCGCGGCGGTCGCCAGCATCCCGATCTACCGCGACCACAATGTGCTGGAATCCCTGGTCCGCCGCGCCCTGGCGCTGGTGATTGATCGTTTCCTGCTGGCCAGTGCCGAACGCTACGGCAAGCCCCAACTGGGGTCGCACCTGGAACGCTATCTCGTCGATGCGCTGCGACGCTTGGCGGCTTCCAATCACGGCTGGACCCCGAACGCGGAGAAGTCTCGCGTCTGGTATGGCCCGGACGGGATGTTCATGGTGTGGCCCGGCAGTGCCGACGACATCCGCAAGCTGCTCGAAGCCGACCAGCTTCCCGGCATTCCCAAGGCGCCCGAGACCATCCTCGAAGTTCTGCTCACGGCCGGTGTGCTGACCGCACAGGAAGATGGGAAGGCCACCTGGCTCATCCATCCGCCAGGCAACAAGGCTGCGCTGGAGGCCGTCAAGGTCAGCGCCGCGGCGATCCTCTTTGCGGAGTCGGACAAACTGCCGGAAGCGTTCGCCAATCCGCTGCTGACGCCGCCCGCGCTGGCGGCAGACGCGGCAGCCGTTGCGCCGGCCATCTCGACCAAGCCAGCGCCGCAGCCCCTCCCAAGTACCGACGAAAGCGCGAAAGGAAGCAGCAGGAAGCGCCCGCGTGCCACGCCGCCGCCACCGATCTCTCCAGCCCCCGAAGCGCCGTCCCCGCAACATCCCCAGCAATTGGCCCTCCTCGACCCGCCCCCTGCCACGCCTACGGACGAAGCACCCGCGCCCATGCCGATCACCCCTCGCCCCGACGAGCCGCAGCAAGCCAGGTTGCTCGCCCCCCTTCGGCTGCCTGTCACGCTCCGCGATGCGCTGGCGGCAATCGTTGCAACGCTGTCGGGACCCGAAGCCGACTGGGCGGCAAAGCCTACGGACGACGGACTGTTCGTTCCTCTGGCTGCGTTAACTGCCCGCAAAGTGGCGCCGCCCGCCGCGATGCGGTCCCTAGGCGAAGTCGGCATGCTCGCGGAGCCGTCGCCGATCTCACGGGACTTCCAGGGACAGGAGGTTGTCGGCGTCCTGATCGACAAACGGCACGTGATCGACCTGCCGTGTCAGCAGAAAGAGGCTGGCTGACATGCTGGCGCGCGCATACGAGATGCCTTGGCGCAAAGCCTACGAGGCTTACGCCAGTGCCATGTGGCTGATGGCTGTATTCGCCACGGTCGTGATGGCCGTACGTGCCCAGGCACCCATCGGAATCGCGATGCCAGTGGCAGTCGCATGCTTGCTGATGGCGGTTTGGCGAGCCGCGCAGGCCGCCCACATCATGGTGCTGCGCGCCGCCTTGAGCGGCCGTGCCATGCAGGTCATCGGGCCGGCCGAGCAGGAACGCCTGACCCGGAACCCGGACCAGGTATTCCTCGGCTTCGGCTTCAACTGGCAGCCCCTGCACTCGCAGCGCCTGTACGAACTCGCCAAGGTCGACTACCGCAGCTATACCGCATCTCCCGCGCTCCTCAACTGGCTGGGGTACAAGGTCACCCCCCAGCCGGACTCCGAGATCGGCCTTCCCTACATCCACGGAGTCGAGCCCCGCGAGCGCCCGCTCTATCGGCCGCTGCAGAACTTCGAGGGGGGAACGATTCTGGTGGGCACCACGCAGGCGGGCAAGGGCGTCGCGCTATCCAATCTCGTCACCCAGGCCGTCCGGCGCGGTGACGTCGTCATCGTCATCGACCCGAAGAACAGCCGCCGGCTCAAGCGTGCCGCCGTTCGCGCCTGTGAGCGTTATCGGGAGGCCGACACCTTCCTGGAGTTCCACCCCGCCTTTCCCGAGACTGGGGTGAGACTCGACTTCGCCTTCAACTGGCAGAAGCCGACCGAACTCGCCTCCCGAATCCAGTCCATCCTTCCGCCGGATACGGCCGGGGCCTTCGGTGCCTTCTCGTGGGACGCGGTCAACGTCGTGGTGCAGGGGCTCGTGGACCTCGAAGAACGTCCAAGCCTGGCCAAGCTGACCCGCTACATCGAAGGCGGCATCGAGCCGGTCCTCGAACAGTCACTGCGGCGCTTCTACGACGCGGAGTTCCGCGATGGTTGGCGCGAGCACCCCGAGATGAAGCGCCTGCTCCATGAGGTGCACCGCGGCAACCTGAAGCGCCCATCGGAAGCGGCCAGCGCCGACCTCATGGCCTTCGTCGCCTTCTACGAGCATCACGTTCCCCAGGGCCAGCGCAGCAAGGTCATCGATTCCCAGGTCCGGGTCTTCCGGCACAACCGGGAGCACTACCAGAAGATCACGGCCAACCTGCTGCCCATCCTCTCGATGCTGACCTCCGGCGATCTAGGCCGCAGCCTGAGCCCCGATCCGTTCGACCCGACGGACAGGCGGGCGATCATGAACTTCGAGAAGATCGAGCGCGCCGGACACGTGCTCTACATGTGCCTGGACTCCCTGCCCGACCCCTCCGTGGCCTCCGCCATCGGTGCCCTGGCCCTCGCCGACCTCGCCGCCCGCGCCGGCATGCGCTACAACCTGGGCGGCTACCGCCGCATCTCCCTGTTCGTCGACGAAGTCAGCAACGTCATCAACCAGCCCTTGATCGAAATCCTGAACAAGGGAGCAGAAGGCGGCATCTACACCACCTGCGCCATGCAGACCCTGGCCGACCTCGCCAAGCGCCTGGGCAGCGAGGACGCGGCCCGCATGGCACTCGGCAACCTCAACAACCTGATCGCGCTCCGCTCCAAGGATCGGCCGACACAGGACTTTGTGGTCGAAACCTTCGGCAAGACGGCCATCCATTCGCTGCGCGTCGGCCTGAGCCATGGTGCCGACGCGCATCTGGGCGACTTCTCGGCCAGCCACTCCACGCAGATCACAGAGAGCTTCGAGGAAATGGTCCCTGCCGATGTCCTGGGCAAGCTGCCGAATCTGCAGTACTTCGCATCGGTGTCGGGGGGTCGCATCATCAAGGGACGCTTCCCGATCCTCGACACGGAAACACCGTTCCCGAAGCCGCACCATCGGGTTGCAGCATGATCCGCATCATTGCTGTCGCAGCCCTGACCCTGCTGCTGGTCTTCGTGCTGTACCTGCCCGCCGCGAACCCGCCCGAGCGCTTCCTGAACCAGATCCACAGCGAACACGAGCTCAACACGGCAACGTGGAGCGAGGCGCGCGCAGTGCTCATCCTTGAGCGCGCGCTCTCGATGAACCAGGCCCTGAGCGCCGCCAGCCCGGTACCAACCTCAGCACAAGCGCCCGGCACGGACCGCATGGCCGAAGCCGTCGCCCAGGAAATGGCTCGCGTCAATCAGCGCTTCTTTGGCAACACCTACTTCCGCTCGATCGATGCCCAGCTGCTGCTTGCGACCTACCGGCTCGCGGCGCTGATCGAGTGGCTGCCGCTGCAGGCATTCGTCATCATTGCCACTGTGATCGACGGCTTCGTCGTCCGCATCCTGCGTGCCAAGCAGTTCAAGCCGCACGATCCGGAGTGGTTCGCCCTCCACGCCAGCGCCTTCGTTCTGATGGCGTGTGCAAGCATCGTCGCGTTCGTAACCCCGATCACCATTTCCCCCGTACTGCTGGCCATGCTGCCGGTTTCCGGCGCGTTCTTCCTGAGCAGGGTGGTGGCGAATTTCCATCGCCACGGCTGATCGACTCGACACCGCTCGAACGGAGGGCATGAACTTGCCCCTGTGGCGTCGAGCCCGTTACAATAAGAATAATTCTTATTCAACACACTTCCCTGATCCCGAAAGCTGTGCGGGCAAACCATCGCGCGGCGTGATGACTTGCCTGTGAGCGCGCTCGACCCAACGCTTTCTCCCTCCGTGGAGGCCCTCTACTGCGACCACCATGACTGGTTGCAGGGATGGTTGCGCCGCCGCCTGGGCAATGCCGCGGATGCCGCCGACCTCGCGCACGACGCCTTCCTGCGCTTGCTGGTGACGCCCCGGCGCTTTGACGGTCCGCCCGAGGCGCGGCTCTACCTGCGCACCATGGCCAATGGTCTGTGCGTCGATCTCTGGCGTCGCCGTCAGGTCGAAGCGGCTTGGCTCGAAGCGCTGGCAGCCCAGCCCGAATCGTTCGCTCCTTCGTCCGAGCAGCAGGCCATCGTCCTGCAAACCCTGCAGGACATCGACGCCATGCTGCAAGGCATCTCGCCCAAGGCCGCTCGGGCCTTTGTGCTGGCGGTGGGTTGCGAGATGACCGACAAGGAAGTTGCCGCCGAGTTGGGCGTCTCCACCCGCATGGTGCGCAAGTATGTGGCGCAGGCCATGCTGCTGTGCATGCAGATGGAGGCGCATCACAATGTCCGCGGCTGAACTGCCCCTCCCGTCAGCGCCCAGCGCAGACACGCGCGACGCCAAGCACCGGGCCATGCAGGAAGCAGCGAAATGGTTCGCGCTGCTGCGCTCTGGCGAAGCTGTCCACACTGATCGCGCGGCTTGGGAAGCCTGGCTGGCAGCCAGCGAAGCCCACCGCGCGGCTTGGGGCTGCGTCGAGCAGGTCAGCCGCCGCTTCGAGCCAATCCAGAGCAGCGTCGACCCGCGTTCCACCGTCGAAGTGCTGCAAACCGCGCGGCACCATGCGCTCCGGCGCCGCACCCTGCTGGGTTTGGCAACTTGTGGTGGCACCGGGCTGCTGAGCTGGGCCGTCTGGCGCCACACGACGCTGCCCGCCATGGCCATGGCCTGGGCGGCCGACCACCGCACCAGCGTGGGCGAAGTGCGCGAAGTATCCCTTTCCGACGGCACCCGCGTGTGGCTGGGCTCGGCCAGCGCATTCAACGAGGACTACCAGCCCGGCCTGCGCCGCCTGCGCTTGGTGACGGGTGACATCTTCATCGAGACGGCAGCCGATGCCCGCCGGGGCTTCGTGGTCGACACCCCTCAAGGACGCCTGCGCGCCCTGGGCACGCGCTTCAATGTGCGGCTGGAAGACGACGGGCAGACCTTTGTCGCGGTCTATGAAGGCGCGGTCGAGGTGCGCACCGCCACCAGCGGCAGCACCCGAGTCCTCCGGGCCAGGGAGCAGACCCGCTTCAGCGGCAGCGGTGTCGAGGATCCCGCACTGGCCGCCCCCGCCCGCGAATCATGGACCCAAGGCCTGCTGATCGCCCAGGACATGCCCCTGGCCCAGGTCGCGGCCGAGCTGGCGCGCTACCGCCGCGGCCACCTGGCCGTCGCCCCCGAGGTCGCCGACCTGCGCGTGTTCGGCAGCTTTCCGCTGAACGACACAGACCGGGCGCTGGTCATGCTCTCCACGGTGCTGCCCGTCCAGGTGCGGCACACACTGCCCTGGTGGAGCAGCATTGAGCCCAAGGGCAAGGGAGCGGCTCCATCACCATGAACTTCAGCACCACAGGATCACCCGAGGCCGCCGCGCTCCAGCAGCAAATACACAGCCTCTACAGCGACCACCACGGTTGGCTGCACGGCTGGCTGCGCAAGAAACTGGGCTGCACCCACCGCGCTGCCGATCTGGCGCACGACACCTTCGTGCGGCTGCTCACCTCCCGCATTCCGGCCCGGCTGGACGAGCCCCGCGCCTATCTGACCACCGTGGCCCGGCACGTGCTGCTCAACCATCAGCGGCGCCAACGGCTTGAACTTGCCTGGGCGGCCGAACTGGCCCTGGTGCCGCAGGAGTTTGCACCCTCCGCCGAAGAGCGGGCCATGGCGCTGGAAACCCTGATGGCCATCGATGCCTTGCTCGACGGCCTGTCGGCCAAGGCGCGACGGGCCTTTCTGCTCAGCCAGCTCGACGGTCTGACCTACGCCGAGATCGCCGCCGAGATCGGCGTCTCCGTCAGTCGCGTGCGGCAGTACATGGGCGAGGCCCTCACACGTTGCTATGCCGCGCTCTGAGAACCATGCGGGTGGCTTGGGTGACGATCCGGGCGCAACACCAACTGCCGACCGCTCCGCGCCGAACGCGCCTGACCCACTTCCCGAGCCGCTCGACCCTGCCGACCCTACAGACCCCATCGCCGCCCGCGCCATCGCCTGGGCGGTCCAGCTGCGCTCCGGCGAAGCCAGCGCGGCCGACCACGCCGCCTTTGACGCCTGGCGCCGCGCCGATCCACGGCACGAAGCCGCCGCCACGCGCATGGAGCGTGCGCTCGGCCGCCTGAACGAACTGCCGCAGGGGCTGGCGCCCCGCCAAGCCATGCGCCGCAGCCTGCTGCCACAAGCCGGGCGGCGCAGCGCCCTGCGCAACACGCTGGGGCTGGTACTGGCCGGCGTGGGTGGCGGCCTGCTGTGGTCCCACGGGCAGCGGCCCCTGTCCGCGCTGGCCGCCGATTTTTCTACCGGCACCGGCGAGCGCCGCGTCTTCGCCCTGGCCGACGGCAGCCGCCTGTGGCTCAACGCCCGCAGCGTGGTGGACCAGTCCTTCGACGGCACCGCCCGCCGCCTGCACCTGCGCAGCGGGGAACTGATCGTCGAAGTGGCCAAAGAGTCCCAAGAGGCTGGCGGTGGACGCCCCTTCATCGTGCACACCGCGCAAGGCCACATCCAGGCCCTGGGCACGCGCTTCCTGGTGCGGCAGGACGACGGCAGCAGCCTGGTGGCCGTGCTGCACTCGGCGGTACGCATCGACCCCTTGCAGGGCCAAGCGCTGACGCTGGCCCAGGGCCACAGCGCCCGCCTGACCGCGCAGGGCGTGGCGCAAGAGGCCTTGGCCCCCCAAGCCGCCAGCGCTTGGGAAGACGGCTTCGTCGAGGTGCACGACCGCCCGCTGCAAGACGTGGTGGACGCGCTGCGCCCCTACCACCCCGGTGTACTGCGCGTCTCGCCCCAGGCCGCCCGCCTGCGCGTGACGGGCAGCTTTCCGCTGGACGACAGCGAGCGCACCCTGGTCGCGCTCGCCCGGGCGCTCCCGATCACAGTGCATCGGCGCACCGGCTGGTGGGTGAGCATCGACATGCGCTGAATAGCCGCCCGGTCAATACCGGGCGAGCTTTGGTTGCCAGCGTCTTCAATATTGATTATCCTGAATACACCCATCTCAAGAGAAACCTCGCCATGCCTCCCACAACCACCATGACCGTGCGCGTCAGCGGCGCACTCAGCGAATTTGTCGCTACCAACGTGGGCGAGACAGGGGCCTACGAGAACGTCAGCGAGTACATCCGCGACCTCATCCGGCGTGACAAGGAACGCGTCGAGCAGCAGACCTTCCAACGCCTCCAGGCAGAGCTGGCCCAAGCCTTTGCCGCCCCGGATGCCACCTACATCCCCCTGGCGGCCGCCGAGGTCATCGCCCGCAATCGGGCCAGGCCCGCCGAATGAGCCGGGTGCGTGTTCAGCAAGCGGCCTCGCTGCGCATCGACGACATCTACCGCCACACCCGGGATCGCTGGGGTGCCGAGCAGGCCGACCGCTACGTGACCGGTCTGTTCGAGTCCTTCAGCAAGATCGCGACGCACGGCGTGGCCTCTCGCCCCATTCCCGCCGAGTTCGGCGTACAGGGTTCCTTCTTCCGGTACGAAAAACACTTTGTCTACTGGAAGCGACTCGACAACGGCGACATCGGTATCGTCACCGTGCTGCACGAGCGCATGCACCAGATCGAACGTTTCCGGGAGGATTTCGGGCGGTAGGGGTGCAGCCCAGTTGTCTCTGTGGTTCTCCCAACTTTTTCGCGCAACCCCCTGTCACTTTTCTCCGCTCGCGGTTCAAGGCTGATGAAGACATCGCTTCCAGCCATCCCACCGTTCTTTCGGAGAAACCGCATGCACCATCAACACGCCCGACCCGCCGCGCTGCACCCGCTGGCGCTGGCCGTTCTGCTCGCCCTGGGCGGCGCCCTGGCCCACGCACCGGCCCGCGCGCAGTCTGCCGCCGACGCCCAGACCGCCGCCTACGACCTGCCCGCCGGGCCGCTCGACGCCACGCTCACCGGCATCGCCCGCCGCGCCGGCCGCATCATCGTCATCGACCCCGCACTGGTCAGCGGCCGCACGGCGGGCTCTGTGCGCGGCAGCCTGACACTGGAGCAGGCCTTCGCCCAGGCCCTGGCCGGCAGCGGGTTGGAGATCGCACCCGGCGGCGATGGCAGCTACACGCTGAGAAAAGCACCGTCAGTGCCACCAGCCCCGCCGAAGCCAGAAGCGACGGTGCCGCTCAAGGAGGCAGTGCTGCCGGTGGTGACGGTGAGGGCGGGGGCCGGAGGGGGTATTTCTTCCGTCGAACCGGGACGGGTGACTGGCAAAACGATAGCCCGTTATGCCGCCACGGACCTGGAAGATGTGCTGGCCTCTCAGCCCGAGGTCAGCGTGGGCGGGGGGCATGCTGCGGCACAGAAGATCTACGTGCGCGGCATGGAGGACACCTTGTTCAACGTGAGGGTCGACGGTGCCAGCCAGGTGGGCCAGGTGTTTCACCACACGGCACGGGTGCAGATCGAACCGGAACTGCTCAGCCGCGTCGATGTGCAATCCGGCACGGGTGATGCCACCGCCGGTCCAGGCGCCCTTGGGGGAACCCTGCGCTTTGTGACCAAGGACCCGCTGGAACTGCTGCGCCCCGGCGAACGTGTGGGTGCCTTGATGAAGGGGGGCTACTACAGCAATGCCGAGGGATACAAGGCGCATACCAGCGTGTTCGGCCGACTCAGTGACGACTGGTCGGCGATGGCCGCGTTGACGCGCCAGGACCAGAATGACTATGAAGACGGCAGCGGCCGGCCTGTGACGCCGACCGGGTCGCGCCAGCAGCTCGGTTTCCTCAAGCTGGTGGGCAAGGTCGCACAGGATCACACGCTGCGCCTGAGCTACGACCACAACCGCGATGAAGGCGATCGCACCCAGCGTCCCCAGTGGGTGCCCAGCAGCTTCAACCGCGCCTACCCCTTGCAGCGGGACCGGCAGACCTGGAACTTGGGCTACCGCTGGCAACCGACGGACACAAATGCAGACGTCGAAATCTCGCTGTTCCAGACCCAGGCCGAGTTGGACCAGAACGTCGTCGGGCGCTGGGGCCACTACCTGGGCAAGATCGAATCCACCGGACTGGACCTGCGCAATACGCAGCGCTTCGGCGCGCATCGCCTGACCTACGGCCTGGACCACAGGGAGGACCGTGTGCGGGCAGGCTACGCGGCAAATCCGTCCGAGCAGCAGGAAGACGGTCAAGTCAGCGGCGCCTACATCCAGGCCAGCATGGCGGCCACCGACGATCTGGAGATCAGGCTCGGCGCGCGCCACGACCGCTATCAACTCACCAACGTCAACGGCGCCCGCCAGAGAGCCAGCGGCACCAGTCCCAACCTCAGCCTGCGCTACAGCGTCACCCCGGAGCTGGCGTTGCTGGCCGGCCATGCGCGTGCCCTGCGCGGCCCCCAGGCGCGCGACGCCTTCAAGCTGGAAACGGTGGCGACCACGGCGACCAACACGCGTCCGGAGCGCGCCCGCACCTCGGAGGTCGGCTTCGATTACGGGGAGGGTGCCTGGCGCGTCAACGCCAAGGTGTATCAGACCACGGTGGCTGATGCGATCGCGGACCCCGTCGGCAAGCCCGTGCAATTCGAAAACGTGGGTACCCTGAAATCGAACGGAATGCTGCTGCATACCGCCTACGACTGGCATAGCTTTAAGCTGGGTGCTGGCTTCCATCACAACCGGTCCACGCTCAACAGTCGGCGTCTCAACGGCTATGAGCACAACGGGCTGGGCACCAGCCAGGGCGACACGCTGACCATGAGCATCGACCACGCCGTGTCCGAGCGGCTCGACATCGGCTGGTTGGGCCGTTTCGTCAAGGGCATCGACGCTCTGGACACGACGGTCGGCACGGTCAGGAAGCCCGGCTACAGCGTGCACGACATCTACGCGAACTGGCGGCCTTCCACTGTGGCGGGTCTGACGGTCTCATTCGTCGTGAAGAACCTCTTCGGCAAGACCTACCTCGACCACGGCAGCAATGAGGACTTCCAGCACATCGCCGGCTACGAGGGTGTCGTGGGCTTCCGCGAACCCGGCAGGGAGATCCGGGTGGAACTGGCGATGCGGTTCTGAATCCAGCGCGCCGCGCCAGCTCCACGGCGTCGTGCAGCATGCCAACACCGCCTCGGACGTCATTTGCCAGGCTTGCGTTGCAAATGTCTGCTGCTACACGATAAAATGCGAACCATTCTCATTCCCAGCCGAGGTGCCGAGCACCCAAGCCAGCTTTCACGCGAGGGTGTTCGTGTCCGCCGCTCAGTCCGCCATCCAGCAGCAAGTGCATGCGCTGTACAGCGACCACCATGGTTGGCTGCACGGCTGGCTGCGCAAGAAGCTGGGCTGCACCCACCAGGCCGCCGATCTGGCGCAGGACACCTTCGTGCGCGCCTTGCTGGCCCCGCGGCTGGACGAGTTGCGCGAGCCGCGTGCCTGGCTCACCACGGTGGCCCACGGCCTGATGGTGAACCACCTGCGCCGGCAAGACCTGGAGCGCGCCTACCTCGAAGCGCTGGCTGCCCAGCCCGTGCCGCATGCGCCCAGCCCCGAGGAGCGGGCGATGATCCTCGAAACCCTGCATGAGATCGATGCCCTGCTCGACGGCCTGCCGCCCAAGGCGCGCAGCGCCTTCCTGCTCTCGCAACTCGAAGGCTTGAAGTACGCCGACATCGCCACGCGGCTGGGCGTGTCGGTCAGCATGGTCAAGAAGTACATGCTCCAGGCCATGACGCACTGCATGGGCGTGGCGCTGCCGTGAGCTCGACCCCGTCGACCTCTACGTCTTCCACGTCTGGCCCCGACGCAGCCCCATCGGCCGAACTCCTGCAAGCCGCCGCCCGCTGGTTTGTGCTGCTGGCCTCGGGCGAAGCCACCGAGGCCGACCACCAGCGCTGGCAGGCCTGGCGCGCCGCCAATCCCCGGCACGAAGCCGCCTGGCAAAGAGCCCAGGCCGTGACCGCACCCTTTGCCCACATCCCCCCAGCCCAGGCCGGCGTCTCGGTGGCCGCACTCGAAAAGCAGCAAGGCCGGCGCGCCGCTCGCCGCCAGGCGCTCAAAAGCCTGGGCGGGCTGGCCGGCTTGTTCTGCGCTGGTTGGTTCGGCTGGCAAGGCTGGCGCAGCAGCGACGCCTCCGCCGACGCGCTGACCGCCGTGGGCGAACAGCGCGACCTGCTGCTTGCCGACGGCAGCCAACTGCGCCTGGACACCGACACTGCCATCGACGTGGCGTTCTCGGCCAGCGAGCGCCTGATCCACCTGCGGCGCGGCCGCGTGCTCATCACCACCGCCAAGCCAAAGGGCGAGGGTGATGGCGACCAACCCCCGCCACCGTTCTGGGTCGAAACCGCCGAAGGCCGCGTGCAGGCGCTGGGCACGCGCTTCGCGGTGCGACAGGACGCTGGCAGCACGCACGTGGCCGTGATGGAGGCGCGTGTGGCCATCCACGCCGGTGCTCTCGGTCATTTCGGGTTCGCGCCCACGGCTGAGGCGGTGGCAACGGACGATGCCCCCATCCTCGCTGCGGGTGAAGCCGCACGCTTCAACCGCCTGGGCCTGCTTGGCCGCAGCGCAGCCCGCAGTGCCGACAGCGCCTGGGCGCGCGGCATGCTGGTGGCGGACGACCTGCCCCTGGCCGACTTCGTGGCCGAACTGGCGCGCTACCGTACTTCGCCGCTGCTGTGCGACCCGGCGGTGCGGGCGCTTCGCATCTCCGGCACCTACCCTTTGACCGACACCGACAAGGCGCTGGCCGCGCTGGCCCGCGCGCTGCCGGTGCGCGTGGTGCCGGCGAGAGGGAACGATCCGGCGGGAGGGCTTGCGATCCGCCCGCGATAGAGCGGCTTCGTCATGACGGCCGCTGGCCGAATGCAATCCGCGCTGTACCTTTTTCGCGTTCGATTGGCGTGCAGGGTGAAAACCTTCATCCAACCGAACCCGAGGAAGCTCTCCCATGCACAGCCAGCACATCCGGATGCCCATCCGCCGCCCGTCCCCCCCATCCACCCGGCCCGTCATCCCCCCCCTTGCCCTGGCGCTGCACCTCATCTTCGGCGGCACCTGCCTGACAGCCGTGGCGCTGCCCACGCCGGCCATGGCGCAAGCGCAGAGCACGGCACGCGAGTTCGACATCCCCGCCGGGCCGCTGGCGACCACACTTAACCGCATCGGCGAATCCGCCGGCCTGCTGCTGAGCTTCGACCCAACCATGGTCAAAGGCAAGACAGCCCCTGCGATTAAAGGCCGCATGACCGCCCAACAGGCGCTGGAGCAGGCTCTGGCGAGCAGCGGGTTGGAAGTCGCACCCGGCGGTGATGGCACGTACACACTGAAGAAGGCACTTCCCGCACCGGCCAAGCCCGAGCCGACTGCACCGCTCAAGGAAGCCGTGTTGCCCGTGGTGACGGTGAGGGCGGGGGCGGCGCGCGAGACTGCCACAGGGCCGGTGGCGGGCTACGTGGCCAAACGCAGTGCAACTGCAACGAAAACCGATACGCCCCTGATTGAAACACCTCAGTCGCTCACCATCCTCACGGCAGATCGGATTGCAGCCACTGGCGCGGTCAATATGCGTGATGCCCTCGGCTATGTTCCCGGGGTGAAGATTGAGCCGCTGGGACCAGACTCACGTTTGGAGAGCACGTGGATCAACATCCGGGGATTTGAATCGATTCAGCCCGGCCCCTATCAAGATGGACTTCCGCTCCGGAACAACTGGACCTGGGGCGCTTGGCGGACGGAGAACTACGCCACCGAGCGGCTAGAGGTGATGCGCGGCCCCACATCTGTACTCTATGGTCAGGCCAAGCCAGGCGGCCTTGTTAATGTTGTCAGCAAGAGACCCCAGCCAGAAACACAAAATGAGGTTCAGGTTCAGCTTGGCAACAATCATCGTCGGCAACTGGCGGGCGATTTCACCGGGGCATTCGATGCAGAAGGCGTATGGCAATATCGATTGACCAGCGTGATCCGGAATGCGGAGTACCCGGTCGATGGCATCAACGACGACCGCTACTTCCTTGCCCCGGCATTGACCTGGAAACCCAACGGCGACACATCGCTGACGCTGTTGAGCCATGTCATGCGCGACCGTGCGGGAGTATATTCCCGTTACGCCATGGAGGAAGGCTCACTTCGCCCAACAGCAGCGGGAACAAAAGTCCCCAAGACCTACCTTGGTGACCCCGAGTTCGATCATATGGAGCATGACCAGTGGTCGATCGGGTACTTGTTCGAGCATCGTTTTGCCGACAATTTACAGTTTCGCCAGAATTTGCGGTATGGGCAACTCAGAGCCAAACTCGATCAGGTTTTCGTACCCAGCGGCTATGTCACCATCAACTCAAATGATCCAAGTGACCCCCAGAATTTTCGCATTCTCGAAAGAACGACGTTTGGCTCAAACGAGAAAGTACGCTCACTGGCCATCGATAACCAGCTAACGGCGACCTGGAAGACTGGAAACTGGTCCAGCACTTTTCTCACGGGCCTGGATTATCAAAATAGTCATTTCGACCAGACCACGTATCAAGGGGACGCGTTCGCCCCGCTCGATCTGTACGCACCGGTCTACGGTCAAAGCATTACGAAGGGAGATCCCTATTTCGATGGCTGGACACGCCTGAAACAACTGGGCGTTTATGGTCAGTGGCAAGGAAAATGGCATGATCAACTCGTTCTTACACTGGGCGCTCGCAATGACTGGGCGTCGATGGCGTCCGACAACAAGGTAGATGGCTCAAGCGACCAGCAACGCAAAAGCAAGCCCACCGGACGCACGGGCGTTGTTTGGCTCATGGATAGCGGGGTAGCGCCATATATCAGTTATGCGACATCGTTTTTCCCGGTCACTACCATCAATCCGGACACTGGGAAGGCCTTCAATCCTGAAACAGGACAGCAATGGGAACTTGGCGTCCGGTTCCAGCCGAAAGGCAGCGAGGGCATGCTCAGCGCCTCCCTGTTTGATCTACGTCGCCAAAACTACATCACAACGGATGGTGCGGGTGTCCCAAGGCAACTCGGCGAGGTAACCGTGAAGGGCCTAGAGGTTGAGGCTTTGCTTAAACCCCTGCGAGCCATGAATCTGACGTTCTCGTACACCCTGACTCCCACGGCAAAAGTCAGCAAAAGCGTTGCCCCGGAGGACATCGGAAAAAATTTCAACGGTACGTCGCGCCACGGTCTTAGCGCTTGGGCAGATTATCGCTGGGCCAACGGAATCACAGCCGGTACCGGATTCCGATATACGAGTTCCAACCATGGGGACTCAGACACCGCTAACGCCAAGGTTCCCGGTTATACCTTGTGGGACGCCATGCTCGGCTACGATACCGGCCCCTGGGCCATACGCCTGAATGTTCGCAATCTGGCAGGCAAGGAATACATCGCGAGTTGTGGCTACGGCTGGTGCTACTACGGAACACAGCGCCAAATCAATCTAACTGCGGCCTATCGCTGGTAGGTTACCGTGCTGATCTCCCGCCTGATCAAGGAAACGCGCGGCCTCCTCATTCTGGCGAGCATTGCCTGCGTGATTGCAGGAAGCTGCGGCGTGTTGCTGATTGCGACGATCAACGACGCACTTGCCTTCGACACGGCACAACGCGCTGAGCTGTTGATTCGATTTCTTGTTCTTTCAATCACCACGTTTGCGATGAGCGTTCTTTCATCGCTGCTCTTTGAAAGTATGGCGCAGCAAGGGATTGCCATTTTGAGAAAGCAACTCGCCTCTGCAGTCATTGACGCCGATTACGCGCAATTCGAAAAAACAGGTCACCCCCCCATTCAAGCCGCGTTGACCGATCATGTTGCGAGCATCAGTGGATTCTTCCAACTATTGCCGCAAGTCATCGTCAATGGCGCCATTGTGCTCGGTGCCATGGCCTATCTCGCCTGGCTGTCGTGGCAAGTTTTTCTGATGGGCGTACTGACTTTGGGGTTTGGGTATATGGGCTACCACCTGGTCCACCTGCGTGCCGTCAAGCATCTCAATAAGGCCAGCAACGAACAAGACCGCCTGTTCAAGCATTTCGCCGGGCTTTTGGGGGGCGCCAAGGAACTCCGACTCAACGCGCGCAAGCGCGCGTATTTCAGCGAAGACGTACTCACGCACACGATCGACAAAGTCCGACAAGAAAGAACCCGCGGGATGTCAATTTTCATGATCGCCAGCAACTGGGGCGGCTTCCTGACGCATATATTCGTCGGACTGGTTGTGTTCTGGATGATCGATCAAAGCGGAGGGGATCAGCGCATCGGCACCGGGTATGCCTTGGTGCTGGTATTCATGATGACACCCCTTGAAGCACTACTCGTATGTCTGCCGGAGTTCAGCGTTGCTGCCTTGGCCGCACAGCATGTCGAGGCCATGCTGATGCAGCTTTCGATTGCGCCGGTGCGCAGCGCTTGCGCCAAGCCGCAAAACGACGCTCCAACCCCGCCAGCCGAGGAACAAATGCCAACGCTACCATGCACTCCACTTCTACAATTAAGTGCCCTGCGGTTTCAGTTCAAGAGCGACGATGGTGAATCCGGATTTGCGCTTGGGCCAATCAATCTATCCATTCATTCCGGAGAGATTCTTTTTATTGTTGGCGGCAACGGAAGCGGTAAAAGCGCGCTGGCCAAGCTGATCTGTGGTTTGTATATACCCGATTCCGGTCAATTGATCTACAAAGGCCAAATCTTGACAGCTGACAGCCAAGACCGCTATCGGCAGTATTTTTCTGCCGTTTTTTCGGATTTCCATTTATTTGACGAGCTACTTTCTCCCGCCAACGACACCTTGGAGTCGCAGGGCAAGGAGTGGCTACAGCACCTGAAATTGAATCACAAAGTCAGCATTGATCAGGGATCCTTCTCAACCACGGCGTTGTCTTCCGGCCAACGCAAACGGCTGGCCTTGGTCGTCGCGCTGCTAGAGCAAAAATCCATTTTGCTCTTTGACGAATGGGCCGCCGATCAGGACCCGGAATTTAAGCGTTATTTCTATCTCGATTTGTTGCCGGCCCTACGTGAGCAAGGAAAGACCATCATCGCAATCACCCATGACGACCGCTACTTTTCCACCGCCGATCATTTGGTTTGCATGGATGCAGGATGCATCATCTCGGACATCAAAACCTCGGAGACATAACCGGCCTGAAACCGAGGACCGAACACCGCTTTTTTCTGAACAATGACCCTTTTTTCAATCTCGCGCGTCATGTCTATTGAAACCGAGTTTTTCATTGAGATCCGCTTGCCCCACTATCGTTTTTATTTACCCCATCGATCGCTGATGCGCGTTCAACCCGTGCCGGGCGCCCTCCTCAGCCATTTTGATCGAGGTCTTTGAAACATGCGCAGAAATTTCTTGATCATCCACCGTTATCTCGGCTTGGTCATGGCGGGTTTTCTGCTTGTCGCCGGCCTCACCGGTTCGCTGCTGGTCTGGAACGACGAACTGGAGGCCGCAATCAACCCGACCTTGTTCCGCGTCCCCCAACCCGAAGCCTCATCGATTGCGCCGTATCGAATTGACCCGCTTGAATTGCGGCAGTTGGTTGCTTCACATTACCCAGAAGCCGTCGTGGCAGCACTCCCCTTGTCCCGCCAGGAGGGAAAACCACTGGTCTTTTTTCTTTTCTCGCCGCCTGACCCGGTTACCGGCAAGGAAGCAGAATTGGCGGTGGATCAAGTCTTTGTAAACCCCTACACCGGCGCCATTCTCGGGGCGCGCAAATGGGGCGATATCGGCCAGGGGTTGGCCAATCTGATGCCATTCATTTACCGTCTGCACTTCTCGCTGGCACTAGGCGACATCGGCGCCACGCTGTTCGGCATCGTGGCACTGCTGTGGACCATTGATTGCGTTGTCGGAGCGTATCTGACCTTCCCGGCAAGCCGTGCCGGTACATCCATTCGCCATTGGGCGACGCGCTGGTGGCCATCGTGGAAGCTGCGCTGGCATGGTGGTGCATACAAGCGCTATTTCGATCTGCACCGCGCCGGTGGGTTGTGGCCTTGGGCCATGCTGCTCATGTTGGCGTGGAGTAGCGTGGCGTTCAATATGCACTACGTGTACGAGCCAGTAATGCGGGCGGTATTCGCCCATCAGCCCGATGAAGAATCGCTGCCCAAGCTGGCAAACCCGCGCCTGATTGGCAAGCTCGACTGGACGGCCGCCCGCGAGCGGGGTCGCGAATTGATGGCCCAAGCTGCCGCACGCGAGGGCTTTACCGTAGAAAGTGAGGAAATGCTGGTTCACGATGCCGAGCATGGAATGTATCGCTACATCGTGCGCAGCAGCTGGGACTTGCGCGACCAAGGTGGCCAGACTGCCATCCGCTTCGATGCCGACAGCGGCGCCCTGCTCGGCCTCTGGCTGCCAAGCGGTGCCGCCGCCGGGGATACCGTCACCAGTTGGCTGACTGCCTTGCACATGGCTGCCGTGTGGGGGCTACCTTTCCGGATTTTTGTGACGTTGCTGGGCTTGGCGGTGGCATCACTGTCGATTACCGGGGTTTATGTATGGTGGCGCAAGCGCCAAGGGCGGATGAAACAAGGTTTGCCTGCTACCCAGCCCACAAGAACGCAACCAACTCAAGGAAAAATCCGGTGACGAGCATTAGCAGCGCCAACCAGCAACCCCTGGCCCTGCCGGCGCAGGCCGGCATGCGCCCCAGTCGGGCACGGGTGGCGATCTTGTCTTACATTGCGGCTCGCCCCAACGAGTTTTGCCGTTTCGACACCCTGATTCAGTACATGATGCTTGAGCGCCATGGTGTTTCGATTACGTCAGTCTACCGACTGATGGGCGAACTCCATCAACAAGGCCTACTGGAGCGATGCCGGGACAACCAAGGCAAATTCGCCTATCGCTGGTGCCGCACCAACGCCACGCTGCGTGAAATCGAATTCACTGACGCAGCCGGCGGCACGCTCTGTCGTGTGCGCGATGCGTCCTTGCTCAATGATCTGGATCGCGTGGCGCTGGCCGAAGGGGTGACGCTTTCGTCGCCGGCCTGGCGCATCGTGACCACCTCTCTGGCACAAGGATGAAGCATGCTCGGCGTTGGCGGCGGGCGCTCTTCCTCAGCCTGGTCTGGCTGGCGGGCACAACGCTGGATGCTCAAGCTTCCTCTGGTAAAGGAAAGACGGAGGTCGCATCGCCATCACTGGGGTTGGCCACCATACCCCGCCTGAGCGGTGAGCCTTGGGAGGCGCTGAACACCTTGGCACCGATTGCCGAATTTTCGCAGGTTGCGCCGCGGGTGGGTGCCACGCCTAGCCGGCGCACGGAGTTGCGGCTGGGCCACGACGATCGCAACTTGTATGTACGCTTCAAGGCATATGACGACGAACCGGGCAGCATCGTCGCCCAGCAGATGCGGCGTGACGTGGAGGCCATGCTGGCCGAGGATGTGTTGGCCATCGCCATAGACCCGGAAGGCGACGCCCGTAACGGCTACCTGTTCGTGGTCAACCCCAACGGAGCGCAATTCGACGCCTTGATTTTCGACGGCGGGCAGATACGCTTTGACTGGGATGCGCAGTGGATCAGCAACGCACGCATTGAAGCCGATGGCTGGCAGGCTGAACTGAGCATTCCGCTGGCTGCGCTGGCCAGCCAGCCAGCGGGTGAGTCGCGGCGGCACTGGCGGATCAATGCGGAACGCTGGATGCCGCGCGGTAGCGAGCGAGTACGGTTGGCCGGCGTTCAGCCCGACAAGGACGTACACTCCCTGGGCGACGCCCTTCGCATCCCCGCCATCGAAGCCGAATCCACGGCACAGAACCTTCGCCTTAAGCCGGCCCTGCGCTGGGTTGGCGAGTCGGCAGCGGCGTCCGGCACCGGCCGGGACAGGCAGCGCCTCGAACCCTCGCTGGAGGTGTTCCATCAAGCTCAAAGCGGCCTGCGCAGCGCCCTGGCACTGAACATCGACTTTGCTGAAGCAGAGGCCGATGAGCGCCAGGTCAACCTCACCCGCTTCGAGCTTTTTCGCCCGGAAAAGCGGGAGTTCTTTCTCCGCGATGCCGGCCGTTTCACCTTTGGCGGGCTGATCGAGTCGACGGTCATCCCCTATTACTCCCGCCGCGTCGGGCTTGATGCCAACGGGCGCGGGCGCAGCTTGGATGCCGGCCTGAAGGTATCCGGCCAGCTTGGCGGCTGGGATGTCGGCGCCTTTGCCAGCCGTGTCGCCGGCGGCCCGACCGAACCGGGCAGCCCCAATCAGCGGGCGGCCGAAGTAGCGGTGGTTCGCCTTGCCCGCCCACAGGGCGAACATGGCCGCCTCGGCCTGCTGGCAACTACCGGCAACCCGGCCGGAACAAGCAGCAGCAGTCTGGTCGGCCTCGATTACCAACACCGCGACACGCAATGGCAAGGTGACAAAACGCTGGAAGCGCATGCCTGGGCCATGCATTCGCGCAATGAAGGCCAAGGTGACGACAGCGCCTGGGGCGGCAGCATCCTGCTACCCAACGTCGGTCTCAATCTCCGCGCCGAGGTGCAACGCATCGGCACGAACTTCAACCCCGCCCTCGGGTATCTGGCCGAATCCGGCATCGTCCGCAGCATCGGTGAATCGGCATGGTGGCATCGTACCGTCGAGGGTGCCGACATCATGCCAGGCCTGGACTGGCAATACCGCCGCAAACTCGATGGCAGCGAGACGAGCTGGCAACTCAACCCGGAAATTGCCTATTTCACCCCGGCCGGCGAAGGTGGCTTGGTTGAATGGTTCGTCGAAGCGGATACGCTCGCCAGCGGCTACGCCCCCGTACCGAAGCTGTGGATTCCGCCGGGCAGCTATCGCTGGCATTACCTGTTCGGCACCCTGCAATCCGCCACGTCGCGCCCGATGTATTTCACCGCCGAATGGCGCTTTGGTGGCTACTACGACGGCAAACGCAACGACCAGTCAGCCAGGATCGACTGGAAACCGACCCCCTCCTGGGGCGCTCAACTCGGGCTGGCCCGCAATGAACTGGTCCTGCCCGACGCATCCTTCACCGCCTGGACAAGCTCGTTCCGCATCGATTACACCCCCAGCACGCGTCTCGGGCAAAGCCTGCTTGTCCAGTGGGACAACGTCACCCATCAACTCGGCTTCAGCGCCAGACTGCGCTGGCAATGGTCCCCGGGCAAGGAAGCCATCGTAGCCCTCGACCGCCTGGGTTACACCGGCGAACGCAATGCCGGTCAAATTGGCCAGACTGTCGGCATGCTCAAGCTGGTGTGGAACTTTGAACCTTGAAACCGCTGCGTTGATCAAGATTTGCCAGGCTTCTACGACTTTGACATGACCTTTCTCGTGACTCAACACGCAGGCTTCCCGCCCGAAAAGTGCGCCGGTGTGCCAATGCCTACAAGGTCGACTTCGACTTGCGTCGTACGGGTAGCCTGTGGACCGGACCCCGTACCTGGAGGTGGCGCCGGCGACGCGGGCAACACGGGCGCTGAACCAATTGCCACCGTGTTCCATGCCAAGATAGAATGCGAATAATTCCCAATTACACACTAACCAGCCAAGGTGCCGAGCACCCCAGCCAGCTTTCACGCGAGGGTGTTCGTGTCCGCCGCTCAGTCCGCCATTCAGCAGCAAGTGCATGCGCTGTACAGCGACCACCATGGTTGGCTGCACGGCTGGCTGCGCCGCAAGCTGGGCTGCACCCACCGGGCGGCCGATCTGGCACACGACACCTTCGTTCGGCTGCTCACCTCCCGTATGCCGGCCCGGCTGGACGAGCCCCGCGCCTATCTGTCCACCATTGCGCGGGGGCTGGTCATTGACCACTGGCGTCGGCGCGAGATCGAACAGGCCTGGCTGGACACCCTGGCCGCTCTGCCCGAGGCACAGGCGCCGAGTCCCGAGCAGCGCTTGACCATCCTTGAGGCGCTGATCGCCGTTGACCAAGCGCTGGAGGAACTGCCTGCCGCCGTTCGCCAAGCCTTTCTTTGGGCGCAACTCGAAGGGCTGACCTGCCCGCAGATCGCGCAACGCCTGGGCGTATCCCTGGCCACTGCGGAGCGCTACGTCGCCAAGGCCTTGCGCCGTTGCTACGAGCTGCGTTTTGAGCCGTGAGCGCTCCCGCACAGCCGCCCGAACAAGCTCAACGCTTGCCCGACGAGATGGTCGATGCCGCCATCGCCTGGTCGGTCAAGCTCGACTACAACCGCGCCACGGACGCCACGCGGCAGGCCTTTGAGCAATGGCTGCGGGCCGATCCGCTGCACGTGCTGGCCTGGTCGCGGATCGGCACCTTGCGCGGCGACCTGGCCCAGTTGCCCACCCGCCTGGCGCTGGACACGCTGCAGGCGGTCGAGGCGCAGCGTGAATCGGCCCACAAATCGACTCACCATGAGCGCCGTCAAGCGTTGAAACTCCTCTCCCTTTCGGGTTTGGTGCTCGGTCTGGGCTGGGCCGCGCGCGACCATGCCCCCTGGCAGCGCCTGCTGGCGGATGCCTCCACGAGTGTGGGCGAGCAGAAGACCCTGCATCTGGCGGACGGCACCGTGCTTGTACTCAACACGGACAGTGCCGTCAGTACCGACGTGGAAGGCGAGCGCCGGCTCATCGTGCTGCGGCGGGGCGAGATCATGGTGACCACCGGCGCCGACGCTGGCACCGATGCCGGCGCCAGCGGCCGGGGTGCTGCGGCCAAGCGCTCCTCTCGGCCCTTCTGGGTGCACACGCCGTTCGGCCGCATGCAGGCGCTGGGTACGCGCTTTGTCGTCAGGCTGGAGCCGGACAGAGCCCGCGTCAGCGTGCAGGAAGGCGCCGTGGCACTGCATCCCGACAACCCCGCTGCCGAAGTTGGCGATCCAGCCATCGTTCACGCTGGCGAAAGCCGCTGGCTCAGCGAAGCGGGCAGCGCGCCCGCGCAAAGTCTGGGCTTCGAGGCCGATGCCTGGGCCGAAGGTGTCGTGGCCGGGCGCAACATTCGCCTGGGCGATCTGGTAGCCGAGCTGGGGCGCTATCGCAGCGGCCGCGTCACCTGCGATGATCGCGTGGCCGGGCTGCGGGTGTCGGGGGTGTTCCACATCCGCGACACCGATCAGGCGCTGCGCTTCCTCGCGCAGACCCAGCCCGTCAGCGTCGCCTACCGCACACGCTGGTGGGTCACGGTCGGGCCGCAATCCTTGCCGTGAAACCCATGCGCCACGCCACCCGCGCGTGACCGCCCTTGCAGGAGTTGATCATTTCGCGCCAAACCCTGAGCCCCAGCCAGCACGCGGCCTTGATGGCCGCATCCGAGCGGGCCATCTACAGCCAGCGTGTCGGCAAGGGCCATGACCGGGCCGAACACGCCTTCCTGGGAGTCACCATCCGCGCACTCCTGTTGAGGGACTGCCTGGCCAGCGATGAACTGGGGGCTACATCGCCACACCGAAAGGGCGCAGAGCCCTTGCGGACAATCCTGAGCGGCCCAGGCGGCGACAAACGGCTGCAAGGTGAGGGGATTTCGATTCTCGTTCGGCCTACTTGGTGAAAGCGCTCTGCGGCCTGGGTTCTGAAGTCTTCGAATCGCGCGGCCGGGGAGTTTCTCATCCGTCCTGCCGAAAGAAGAATCGATGACCTCGCACCGATCCGCGCAAGCTGCCGCTTCGCGCCACCCCATCCGCCGCAAACACCCGCATTTGCCGCAGCGCACGCTGTTGGCGGCCTCGCTGCAAGCCACCTTGCTGGCCATGTCCGTCAATGCGGCGGCACAGGCCCCGGCTCAGGCACAGACCCCACCTCAAACCGCTATCGGGCAAGAGGCGGGGGGCAAGACATTCAACGTACCGGCCGGGCCGCTGGATGCGGTGCTGGATCGTTTTGCACGGGCAGCGGGCGTCAACCTGAGCTATAACGCCGCACTGGTTGCCGGCCTGACCAGCAAGGGGCTGAGCGGCAGCTACAGCGTGTCGGCCGGGCTGAATGCGCTGCTGGCCGGCAGTGGGTTGGAGGCGATGGCGCTGCCGGGAGGCGGCTATGCCCTGCGCAAGAGCGCGGTGCCTGCGGCGAGCGCGCCCACGCCGGGAGTGATCCGCGAGGCAGTGTTGCCGGTGGTGACGGTGAAGGCCGGGGCAGAACAGCAGACGGCGACGGGGCCGGTTACCGGCTACGTGGCCAGGCGCAGCCTGGGCGCCACCAAGTCCGACCTCCCGCTGGCGGAAACGCCGCGCGCGGTGTCGGTGATCACCGAAGACCAGATGCGAGACCGCAAGGTGCTGACGGTGGAAGATGCCGTGGCGTACACGGCCGGCGTGCAGGTGGCCACGGCGGGTGACGATCCGCGGTTCGATCAGATCAAGGTGCGTGGCTTCGACGTCACCACCGACGCCGATTATCGCGACGGCCTGCGCCAGCCCAACACGGGCTGGCTGTCGTACTTCCACACCGAGCCTTATGCCCTGGAGCGCCTGGAGGTGGTAAAGGGTCCGGATTCGGTGACCTACGGCCAGATCAGCCCCGGAGGCCTCGTCAACCGGGTCAGCAAGCGGCCCAGCCGAGATACGGTGCGTGAGGTGGAGGTGCAACTGGGTACGAACGACCACCGCCAGGTGCAGTTCGATCTGGGCGGAGAGCTGGCACCGCAGAGCGACTGGATGTACCGTCTGGTGGGTCTGACGCGCAAGGCCAACACCGGCACGGTGGGCGTCAACGACGACAGCACCTACATCGCCCCAGCGCTGACCTGGGCGCCCTCGGCGCGCACCCAGGTCACCTTCCTGTCGCACTGGAACCGCTACGAAACCTCGGGCTCACCCAAACCCTTTCAGGCGCCGGACGGCACACTCACCGAATTCTGGAACGGCGACGTCGACTTCGACGGCCTGAAGCAGACGCAGTGGGCGTTGGGCTACGAGGCCCGCCACCAGTTTTCCGACGACTGGACCGCGCGCCAGAACCTGCGCTACGCCCGGGTGCGCACCGACAACCAGTACTTGGAAGGCACGCTGGATGCCGACGGCACCACCATCCTGCGCGACAGCTACGGCGTCTACGAGAAGATGCGGACCCTGGCCGTGGACACCGCGCTGGAAGGCCGCCTGTCCACCGGCGCGCTGCGCCACGCGCTCACCCTGGGCCTGGACCATTCCCGCCTGACGGCGGACGTGAGCTACCTGTATGGCAGCGCACCGTCGATCAGCATGATGAGCCCTGACTACCATCAGGCCATCGCCCGGCCCGATACCGTGCTGGTCGAGCAAGGCGTGAAAGGCACGCAAACTGGCCTCTACCTTAACGACCAGATCACGGTGGACAACTGGCGGCTGTCGGCCGGCGTGCGGCGCGATACGGTGCGCCAGACCCAGACCGATCTGAGCACGGGTGAGCGCACACCTCAGACCGACCACGCCACCACCGGCAGCCTGGGCGTGCTCTACCGCATCGACAACACCTGGTCGCCTTACGCCAGCGTGGCCACCTCCTTCATCCCGCAGTTCGGCAGCAACCTGGCGGGCGATGCCTTCAAGCCCACCAAGGGCAAGCAAGTGGAGTTGGGGCTGAAGTACCAGCCGGACGGCGGCCGCGTCAGCCACACCATCAGTGTGTTCAACCTGGTGCAGCAGAACGTCAAGACCCGCGATCCGGCCAACGAGGTCAATTACGTCCAGACCGGCGAGGTGCGTTCGAGAGGGGTGGAACTGGAGTCCAACCTCAGTCTGGCCGCTGGCCTGGACCTGACCGCCAGCTACACCTACAGCGACGTCAGGATCACCCGCAGCAACGACGGCAACGAAGGCAAGCGGCCGATCACCACCCCAAAGCACATGGCCGCAGCCTGGGTGCACAAGCGCTTTGGCAGCGGACTGTTGCAAGGCGTTGACCTGGGCCTGGGCGCCCGCTGGACGGGCGAGACCTTCGCAGACGCCGCGAACACCGCGCGCAATGCCGGCTACACCATCGTCGATGCGCGCATCGGCTACGACCTGCGCGAGGTGCTGCCGGGCGCCAAGCTGGGCCTGAACGCCACCAACCTGACCGACAAGCGCTACCTCTCATGCCAGGACGGCTACTGCTACCGGGGTCGCGGGCGCACCGTGGTGGCTAGCTTCAACTACCAATGGTGAGCCCGGAACGCGGCGCGGCGCCCCGACGCTGGCGTGTCCGGTCGGCCATGGTTCTGCTGCACCGGTGGGTGGGCCTGGGCATGGCAGCCTTCCTGTTTGTGGCGGGGGTGACCGGCGCCGTGATCTCCTGGGACCACGAACTGGACGAGTGGCTCAACCCGCACCTCGTCGAGGCCCCCGCACAGGCTGCAGCGGCCGGCCCGTTACTGGCACCATTGGCCTTGGCGCGGCAGGCAGAGGCACGGCATCCGCAGGTGGAGGTGACCTACGTGCCGTTGTCGGTCGAGCCCGGCCATTCGCTAGCGCTGTTCGTCGAGCCTCGGGTGAACCCGAAAACCGGCAAGCTCTTCACACCGGGTTTCAACCAGGTGTTCGTTGACCCGGCGACAGGCAACGAACTCGGGCGGCGCGAGTGGGGCGCCGTGTGGCCGATCAGCCAGGAGAACTTCGTCTCCTTCCTCTACGTGCTGCACTACAGCCTGCACCTGCCCACCTGGGGCGGCATCGACCGTTGGGGCGTGTGGCTGATGGGTATCGTGGCCTTGCTGTGGACGCTGGACTGCTTCACCGGCCTGTACTTGACCCTGCCCGCTGCCACGCGCAGGCAGAGCGGGCCATCGGCGGCCATCTCGCGTGCCCGTGCATGGTGGCAGCGCTGGCTCCCGGCCTGGAAGGTGCGCTGGCGTGCCAATGCATACAAAGTCAATTTCGACCTGCACCGTGCGGGCAGCCTGTGGGCCTGGGGCCTGCTGCTGGTGCTGGCCTTCACCGCGTTTTCGCTGAACCTGTACCGGGAGGTGTTTTTTCCGGCGATGTCGTGGGTGTCCGACGTCACGCCCTCA
This sequence comes from Thauera phenylacetica B4P, assembly GCF_000310225.1. GTDB lineage: Bacteria > Pseudomonadota > Gammaproteobacteria > Burkholderiales > Rhodocyclaceae > Thauera > Thauera phenylacetica. The sequence continues at coordinate 44,993 of NZ_AMXF01000001.1, read as the reverse complement.
CCGTCGGACACGCGCACGCCGGCACCGCTGGATCGGCCCATTGCCCCAGGGGTGTCGTTCGAGGCGATCCTTCCCTTGGCCGCGCAAGAGGCGGGGCGGCGCGGTTGGCCCGAACCAGCCGGGGCCATCGGCTATGACCGCAGCGTGGGCATCTACACGGTTCAGTTCTTTGCGCCGGAGGACGAGCATGGCGCCGGGGGCGTGGGGCCGCGTGCGCTCTACCTGGACGGACAGAATGGGCGGGTTCTGGGTGCGCGTGAGCCGTGGAAGGGCACAGCGGCAGACCTCTTTGTGCAGGCCCAGTTCCCTGTCCACTCAGGACGCATCCTGGGGCTGCCCGGCCGGATCCTGGTCTCGGCTTTGGGGCTGGTGGTGGCCATGCTGTCGGTCACCGGGGTGGTGATTTGGTGGCGCAAGCGGCGCGGGCGACAGGAGCGCTGAAGTGAGCACAGCTCCAGCAACATGACCACTGTGGTCAACACTGGCATGCGGAGCCGCTGACCGTCGTCGCTGGATCCGGCCTCCTCGAAGATTCAGGACTTGAATCACGAACGGTTCCGCTTTTGGGCCTCTCATTCGATTAACCGGATGAGAGGCTTCCCAATCGTCCATTCCTCCGCTGGGTTGGCGCGAAGGGGCAGCTTGATTTCGCTGATCAACCCCTTGTCCAGGAAGACGAAGCATGACCAACCGCGCCATCCACGCCCGCCGCAGGGCCGCCACGCCCCAAGCCACACATTCGACCCACCTCCGGCCCACGCCCCTGGTAGTGGCCCTGCACCTTGCGCTCATGGGCGGCACGCTGATGGCGTCCGGCTGGAGCACCGTGGCCCATGCGCAGGGCAGCGGCACGGCGGCATCTTCGGCTGAAGCAGCGCCAAAGCGCTACGACATTCCTGCTGGGCCGGTGGGCACTGTGGTGGCCAGGTTTGCAGGCGCCTCGGGCGTGCTGCTGGCTGGCGCCTCTGAGCTGGTGCAGGGCCGCAACAGCCCAGGCCTGAGCGGCACCTACACCCTTGATGCCGCCATCAAGGCGCTGCTGGCCGGCTCCGGGCTGGACGCGGTGCGGCAGGCGAATGGCAGCTACGCGTTGCGGCAGGCTGCGCCGGCTGCGGTGCCAACCCCGGCGAGTCCGGCGCACACGGCGGCCGAGGCCGTGTTGCCTGTGGTAACGGTGAGGGCCGGGGCGGATACAACGCGCACCGGCTTGGCAGCAGAGGGCTACTGGGTGACAAGTAGCGGTGTCGCTGGATTCACCGAACGCCCGATCAAAGACACACCGTTCTCGGTCAAGAGTGTTTCCAGCGAATTGATGCTCAATCGCGGTGTCGGCGATCTGGGGAAACTGGATCAAATCGACGCGTCGGTAAGCAACTCATACAGCAACTGGTATCCCGGCCAGTTCATTCGAGGCTTCTCGCTCGTCAACGACACCAACTACCGTCGCAATGGTCTCGCCTTTCAACAGCCGTACACCGTCGGACTGGAGAACAAGGAGCGGGTCGACGTGCTCAAGGGCCTGTCCGGGCTTCAGGCGGGTTTTTCCAGTCCCGGTGGCGTCATCAATTACGTCATCAAGCGGCCGGAAGACATTTCGGAGCTTCATCTGACCGTCAACCAGTTTGGCAACGCAAAGATGCATGTGGATGTCGGGCGCATGCTGACCGATGACGTTGGTGTTCGCCTGAATGCCGCAGTGGAAGATGAGCGCAACCAAATCGACCATGTCCATGGGCCGCGCAGCTTCGTTTCAGGGGCGGTTGCTTGGAAGATCACCCCGAACACAAGCTTCGATTTCGACATTGAGCACGAGCAACGCAAGAAGACATTCCAGCCCAATCTCACGTTGAACACAGATGGCAAGATACCCGCAATGCCCAGCCCATCCACGTTTTTGGGGCAACAGTGGGCGAGCTTCAATGTTGACTCGACTGCGATGAGCGGCAAGCTGGAGCACCGCTTCAGCAGCGATTGGTCTTCCTCGCTTGCCATCGGCCATCACATTCTCAAGCGCGACAACACTTGGCTCGGTTTCGACTCGATTGCGCCGAACGGTGATGCTGACGTCAATCTTTGGCATTCTCCCAACGACAAGGGCGAGGCCACTGGGGTGCGGTTCGCGACCAACGGAAAGTTTGCGACGGCGGGCCTTCAGCATGACCTGGCCTTTGGCTATGAGCACACGCGAGTGAAGTTCGCTTGGAACGCAGCGTGGGTGAGCGCCTTCGGCAGCACCAACATCTACAACCCGGTTGCCCTTGTCCGGCCCAGCGGCACGTACGACAGCGGTGGCGACACGGATCTTCGGCGAGACGGATTTTTCATCAATGACGTCGTTGCCCTTGGTGAGAAGTGGGACATCCACCTGGGCGGACGCTACGGCGTGGTCGAAGATCAGGCCTCGTATGCCGACTCCGCCTATGAGAAGACCGCCTTCACGCCCACCGTCGCATTGGTATTCAAGCCGCGCCCCGACCTATCCGCTTACGTGAGCTACACAGAAGGTCTGGAAACGGGCGGCACGGCGCCAACCGGTACGACCAACGTCAATCAAATCATGCCGCCGCTGGTGAGCAAGCAAGTCGAAGCCGGCCTCAAGGGCGAGATTGGGCAATTGGCTTGGGAAACCAGCATCTTTCGCATCTCCAGACCCGCCGAGTACACGAATGGAGCCAACACCTACGTGCAAACCGGTGAACAGCTGCATCAAGGGCTGGAGTTTTCGGTCTCCGGGAAAGTCACGCGCGAAGTCACCTTGTTCGGCGGCGCAATGTGGCTGGATGCCAAGCTGAAAGAAACGGGAGATCCCGCCACCGCCGGCAAGCGCCCGACGGGCGCGGCCAATCAACGGGTGGCGCTGACGGCTGAGTACGCGCCTGCTGCGTTGTCGGGGTGGACTTTTGCAGCCAACTTGACCCACACGGGCAGCCGTGCCGTTGATGCGGCCAACACAGCCATCGCACCGGGCTATGAACTCTTTGGCTTGGGGTTGCGCCACCAGCGCAAGATTGCCGGAAAGGACGTGACCTTCCGCCTGAATGTGGACAACCTCTTCAACAAACGCTACTGGGCAAAGGTGGACAACGACGCACTGGAGGTAGGTGTGCCCCGCACGGTGTGGGGTGGTTTGTCCGTGGCTTTCTGAACGAATATCGGCATGTATGACAACTTCGTGAGGCAACACCTGAGCGAGTGTCCTTTTTCCGATCTCGCGTGTCATAGCAAGTGAGACCCCTGTGCGCGGCCGCGCCGCGTACAGGTTTCCCATACCTCCCCGAAGTGCCGCCACCGCCTGGAATTGACTTCGGCGGCCCCGCCTCTGCCCAGCCGCCGCGTTCGTCTTTCGCTGGTAGGGGAAGGTCATGGTCGAAGTTCTGCCGATGGCGAGGTTGACCGGATAGAGAAAACCCACCAAAGGACTGCACATTTTCGGCCGTCGTGCGTCTATAGAAAGAGTAAGACTCATTTGCAATTACCCCGATCCTCAAAGAACAACAATCGATGCGTCATCCGCCGCTTTCACTCGCCTCTGCCCTGCCCGTCCTCGCCCGAGTGGCATCCGCCGTTCTGGGCGGCTACGCGTTGACCGTGCTCACTGCCATCGCCCTGGCCGGGGCTCTGCCGCTGTCGCGCGCCGATGGCGTGCTCACGGGCATGCTGGCGGCGTTTCCGCTCTACGCGGCGGCGGTGATGTGGGCCTTCGCGGCGAAGAGTGCCCGCCACGCCGGTCTTGGCATGCTCGGTGCGGTGGTGCTGGCCGGGGCAGCGGCCTGGGTGGCGACATGAGCGCCCCCAAACCTGGCCTTGCCAGGCCCCCCGAGGGGGTAGCGTCGTTCTTGGGGCGGCCCGACGAACGACTTTTGAGGGCAGCACCATGAAGGAAACCTTCCGCGCCTCGATGGCCTGGCTGCACACCTGGGCCGGCTTGCTGCTGGGCTGGGTGCTTTATTTCATGTTCGTCACCGGCACGGCGGGCTATCTGGATACCGAGATCGACCGCTGGATGCAGCCCGAACTGCCCCCGGTCGCCCAGGCGATGGAACCGGCGCCGGCCGCAGAAAAGGCGCTCGCCTTGCTCGCACAGCGCGCACCGCAGGCCGATCGCTGGTTCATCAGCCTGCCAACCGGGCGCGAAGCCTTGCACCTTTCCGTCTTCTGGCAGGCGGGCAAAGGCCCGCAGGCCGATGGCGATCTGGACCTGGACGCGGCCTCGGGGGCGCCGCTTGCATCGCTCGGCGCACGCGCCACCGGCGGCGGGCAGTTTCTCTACCAAATGCACTGGCAACTGCACTACCTGCCGCGCGGCGTGAGCGACTGGTTGGTGGGCGTGGCGGCGATGTTCCTGCTGGTGGCGCTGGTCACCGGCATCGTGGTGCACAAGAAGATCTTTGCCGACTTCTTCACCTTCCGGCCGGGCAAGGGGCAGCGCTCGTGGCTGGACGCGCACAACCTGATGAGCGTGCTGACGCTGCCCTTCCAACTCATGATCACCTGGTCCGGGCTGGTGTTCATGATGTTTGTCTACCTGCCGCTGGTGGTCTCAGCCCACTATGCGCCGGACGCCGCCACCGGCAAGAGCGGGCGCGAGGTGTTCTTCAACGAAACGTTCGAAGGTGGCCTGCATCTGGAGCGCGCGGGCCGACCCGCACCGCTGGCGCCCTTGCAACCCATGCTGGCGCTTGCTGAAGCACGCTGGGGCGCGGACAAACTCAGCCGCATCGACATCCGTTACCCCGGCGACGCGAACGCGCGGGTCGCGCTGCGCGCCAGGGAAGACAGTTCCCCGCTGAGCAGCAGCGAAACCCTGGTGTTCGACGGCACGAACGGCGCACTGCTTCATGTGCTGCCGGCCGCGGGCTCGACACCGAAGGCAGTGCGCGACGTGCTGCTGGGTTTGCACGAGGGGCTGTATGCGGGGCCGCTGCTGCGTGGGCTGTACGTGCTTTCGGGCCTGATGGGCGCCGCCATGATCGCCACCGGCCTGGTGCTATGGGCCGTCAAGCGCCGGCAGCGCGCAGCCAAGGCGGGGCGCGTGCATGGCGGGCTGTGGTTGGTAGAGCGGCTCAATGTGGGCGGCATCATCGGCCTGCCCGTGGGTATTGCGGCGTATTTCTGGGCCAACCGGCTGCTGCCGCTGGCCCTGTCTGATCGGGCGGCGTGGGAAGCACATGTGCTCTTCATCGTCTGGGCCGCACTGCTGCTGCACGCGGCGCTGCGCCCGGTGGCGCGCGCCTGGAGCGAGCAAGCGACTGTGGCGGCGCTGGCATTTGGCCTGCTGCCGGTGCTCAATGCGCTGACCACCCACCGCCACCTGGGTGCGTCGCTGCCGCAGGGCGACTGGGTGATGGCGGGGTTCGACCTCGCCATGCTCGCGCTGGGGGCGGTGTTCGCGGGCCTGGCGCGGCATCTAGCTCGCAAGGCGAGAAACGCAGCGAGGCAGTCCGCATCAGCGACCTTGATGACGGTGGAAGCATCCACGGCGGGGGCCATACGGTGATGGCGGCGCTTGCACACCTGATGGCCTTGCTGTTGAGCCTGGCCGGCTTCGTGGCGCTTGCCCTGGCCATGGAGCGGCATCACCGACAGGTCTGGCAGCGCGCGCCATCACGCAAGCAGTGCCTGCTGCTACGGTGTGCAGGCGTCATCGGCCTGGGCGCGGCGTTGACCACCTGCGCGGCTCACGCAGGCGGAGCCACCGGAACCGTGATTTGGCTGGGGTTGATGACGGTCGCCGCCTTGACGGTGGCGCTGGTGCTCGCCTATCGGCCGCGCTGGTTGGCGCTGGTGACGGCGCAGCCAAAGCCGGAGCCATCGACGTCCGCCTCGTGACACCGCCACAACCTGACGCGCCGCCCCTTGGGGGGACTGCCGTCTCTGCCCCCTCTTCCACTGACATGCCCGCGACCGCCCCTCCCAACCTCTTTCGCCAAGCCGCCCCGTTCGCACTGGTCGGCGCAGCGCATCTCGTCCTCCTGTGGCTTGCCACGACCGCACTGGCGCGCAGTCCGACGCCGGTGATCCCGCCTTCCGTGGCGGGGCAGCTCGTCTCGCAGGCGCCGGTGACCGAGCCTCAACCGCTGCCCATGCAGCCCGAGCCGCCCCGCCCCAAACCGGTGGTCAAGCCGCGCCCGACACCCGTGCCGCCCTTGCCCAAGGCGCCGCCCTCGGAGCGTGCCGTGACCGCCCCGCTGGCCGAACCCGAGCCGCCGGTGAATGACACGCCAGCGCCTGCCGAACCGATGCAGCCCGTGCCGGCCGCCGCACCTGCACCCGCCCCGTCGCCCAAGGCCGAGCCGGAGCCGGTGGCACCGCCGCGCTCCGACGCATCCCACCTCAACAACCCGGCGCCGGTGTACCCGGCGCAGTCGCGCCGCTTGCGCGAAGAGGGGCGCGTGCTGTTCGACGTGTACATCCTGCCCAACGGCAGCGTGGGCGAGATCAGGCTCAAGCGCAGCAGCGGCTACCCGCGTCTGGACGAAGCCGCACTGGAGGCCGTGCGCCGCTGGCGCTACGTGCCCGCCAAACGCGGCGACGAACCCATTCCCTACTGGTACGTGCAGCCCATCGATTTCGAGTACAGCTCCTGATCGACGGGTTCCGCGAACCCTTCCGAATCCAACCTTTTTAGGAGATCCCACCCATGCCATCCAATCCCTACGGCATTGCCGCACTCTGGAACCAGGGCGATGCCGTCATCAAATGCGTGGCCGTCGCGCTGCTGCTGATGTCCATCGTGTCGTGGACCATCATCGTCACCCGCACATGGCGCGCGGCCAGGCTACGCCGGGCCAGCCGCGCCATGGCTGGCTTCTGGCACACGCACAGCTTTGCCGAAGGCATGGCGCTGCTGGACGAACACGGCGAGGCCAACCCCTTCCGCCACGTGGCCGCCGAAGCCCAGGCAGCAGTGGACCACCACCGCAGCAACGGCGACGACCTGCACGGGCAGATCAGCCTGGCCGAGTGGCTGACCGAAAGCCTGCGCGGCGCCATCGACGAAAGCGCCGAGCGCATGCAGTCTGGTCTGGCGGTATTGGCCTCGGTGGGCTCCACCGCGCCCTTCGTCGGGCTGTTCGGCACCGTCTGGGGCATCTACCACGCGCTGGTGGGCATCGGCACCTCGGGCCAGGCCAGCATCGACAAGGTGGCCGGTCCGGTGGGCGAAGCGCTGATCATGACCGCGTTCGGCCTGTTCGTCGCGATCCCGGCGGTGCTGGGCTACAACGCGCTCACGCGCAACAACAAAGGCGTGGTGAACAAGCTCAATCGCTTCGCACGGCAACTGCACGCCTACTTCCTGACCGGCTCGCCGGTGGCCAGGGCCAGCGCACCGGCAGCACCGGCCCGCAAGGCGCCGGCCAGGCTCGCCACTCAAGGAGGCTGACATGGCCTTCGGCGGCAATCTCAACGACAACGACGACGTGGTCAGCGACATCAACATGGTGCCGCTGATCGACGTGATGCTGGTGATGCTGATCATCTTCATCATCACCGTGCCGGTGCTCACCCACTCGGTCAAGCTGGACCTGCCCCGCGCGGACAACACGCCCAACCTGGTCAAACCCGAGACGGTGAACCTGTCGGTCACGACCGACGGCAGCGTCTTCTGGAACGACGAGCGCGTGAGCGACGAACAACTCGGCCAGCGCCTGGAGGCGGCAGCCAGGAAAGAGCCGCAGCCCGAGGTGTTCATCCGCGGTGACCGCAAGGTGGAGTACGAGCGCGTGGCGCAGGTCATGGCCACCGTGCAACGCTCCGGCGTGCTCAAGCTCGGCTTCGTGACCGAGCCGGGGAACTGAGCATGACGAGCATGGCCACTTCGGCAGCGACTTGGCTCGTTACTTTGGCGGCCACGGCTTGAGGCCGGTACCGCGATGCCAGTTCAGACACCCACCCCTAGCGATACGAACCAGCTCTCCTGGCAGCCAGGGACGGCGACGCTCCAGCGCTTGCGTGCTTCGGGACTCAGGCTCACGCTGGCACGGCGCGCAGTGCTGAGGGCCCTGCACGACAACCGCGGTCGCTTTCTGGATGCCGAGGCCGTGCACCGATGGACGAAGGCCGCGACCTGGCGCGTGAACCTCACTTCGGTGTATCGGATTCTCGCCGAGTTGGACAAGGCGCGCATCGCGCAAGCGACACAACTTGGCGCGCGCACGTTCTACAGCATGGTGCCGGAAGGTGAAGCCGCCCAACCGCACTTCGTCTGCCGCCGATGCGGGCATGCCCAGGCACTCGGTAGCGATGCGCTACTTACGCAGCTCTTCGAGGGTGCCGCCAGGCTCGGCTTTCATCTCAACCAGAGACTGACACTTGTCGGCGTGTGCTCGGCTTGCAATGCCAGCGCACCAGGATCTGTCAAGCGACATCAGAAACAGACACTCTGACAACAAAAGGTCGGGGCGGTGGCATGACCCAGGGCGAGTTGGATGTGTGAGGGCCGTCAGCACGAAATTGCGCCCCTCTGACACAACACGATAAAATGCGAACCATTCTTATTCCCAGCCAAGGTGCCGAGCACCCCAGCCAACTTCCGCGCAAGGGTGTTCGTGTCCGCCGCCGAATCCGCCATCCAGCAGCAAGTGCATGCCCTCTACAGCCACCACCACGGGTGGCTGTACGGCTGGCTGCGCCGCAAACTGGGCTGCTCGCACCAGGCCGCCGATCTGGCGCACGACACCTTCGTGCGGCTGCTCTCTAGGCGCGAGGCGCTGGCGCTGGATGAGCTGCGCGAGCCACGCGCCTACCTGACCACGGTGGCCAAGGGCTTGGTGTCCAACCACTGGCGCCGCCAACAACTGGAAGAGGCCTGGGTCGCGACGCTGGCGGCCCTGCCCGAACCGGTGGCCCCGGCACCGGAGGTGCGCGCCATCCTGCTCGAAACCCTGGTCGAGATCGACCGCCTGCTCGACACGCTCAAGCCCAAGGTCCGCGAGGCTTTCCTGCTCTCGCAGCTCGACGGGCTGACCTACAAACAGATCGGCGAGCGGCTCGGCGTGGGCGAGCGCATGGTCAAGAAGTACATGGCGCAGGCCATGCTGTGCTGCCTGCAGGCCGACGATGGCCGATAGGGGCGACGCCGCCGACGACGAGCGCATCGTCCAGCGCGAGGCGGCCGAATGGTTCGCCGTGCTGCACGACGAACAGGCCAGCGAAGAGCAGCGCAGGCGCTGGCGCGCCTGGATCGATGCCGACCCCGCCCACGCCCGCGTCTGGGAGCGGGTCAAGGCCATCAGCCAGCCCTTCGCCCAGGCCGCCAACGCCGCCCCGGCACAGGCACTGCGCGACACCCTCGCCAAGGCGCAGTCGGCTGGACGCCGCCGCGCGCTGCGGGTGCTGAGCCTGGGCGGCGTGACGGTCGGGGCCGGCCTGCTGGCCCGCTTGACGCTGCCCTGGCAGGGCTGGCTGCACGAGTACGCCGTGGCCCGTGCCGACCACCGCACGGACATCGGCGAACAGCGCAGCCTCACGCTCCCGGACGGCACGCGCCTGGACCTCAACACCGCCACGGCGGTGGATGTGGACTTCGGCCGGTCGTTGCGGCGCATCGTGCTGCACGCCGGAGAAATCCTGGTCGATTCCGCCCCCGACACGCAGGCGCCCGCCCGCGCGCTGGTCGTCGATACCCCTTGTGCGCGCCTCACCGCGTTGGGCACCCGCTTTGCGGTGCGCGGCGATGCCCGCAACGAGGCATTCAGCGGCCACGTTGCCGTGTTCGAGGGCGCCGTGCGCATCAGCCTGGCCAACGGCGCGCAGTTGGACGTACCCGCCGGCCGGCAGGCCCGCTTCACCGCGGATGGCATCGAACCCGACGGCCGCGCCGACCTGGCGCGAGAAAGCTGGTCGCGCGGCCAACTGGTCGCCGACGACATTCCCCTGGCCGCTTTTGTGGCCGAGCTCTCGCGCTACACCTCGGTTTCCGTCACGGTCAGCCCGCAGGCCGCACCCTTGCGGCTCGTGGGTGCCTACCCCATCGCCCAGCCCAGCCGCGACATCCCCGTCATCCTCGCCGCACTGGAGAGCGCCTTGCCGGTGCGCGTCGAGCGCACACCGGCGGGTGGCGTGCACATCCGCGCGCGCTGAGCGGATCGGTGCGCACACCGCAGTTCCCCTTTTGGCCCGCTGCGGGGCATACCGGATGAAACACTCAATCTCATCCGGAGCCCGATGCCATGACGAAACCCACCTTCTCCCCCCGCCCGCAGCGGCTGGCACTGGCCGTGCACGCCGCCATGATGGCCCTACCCATGACGGCCACCGGCGTAGCGATCTTCGCCGCGCCGTCCGCCGCACACGCCCAAGCCACGGCGCAGGCACCGGCGCAGGCGATGCATGAGTTCGACATCCCGGCCGGCCCGCTGTCCACCGCCCTGACCCGCGCCGCCGCACAGTCCGGCGTGCCCCTGACAGCGGACGCCGCGCTGACCGCAGGCAAGACCGCACCCGCGCTCAAGGGCCGGATGACGCTGCGCGAGGCGCTGGCGCAACTGCTGGCCGGCAGCGGGCTGGCAGCCGGTACGGAAGGGGCGTCCATCGTCATCAAGGCGGTGCCGCCAGCACCGGGCGGTGCGAAGGAGGCGGTGCTGCCGGTGGTCACGGTACGGGCGGGTGCCGATACGGACGGAAGTACGGCCAGCGGCTACCTCGTCAAGAGCGCCAGCGTTGGTGCCCTGGGCGAGAAGTCTCTGAAGGACACTCCATACAGCATTGAGGTGTATTCCAGGGAGTTGATGGAGAACAAGCAAGCACGGTCGCTGGCAGATCTGACCAAGGCCGATGCTTCGATCAGTCTGCAGCAGGACAACATCGTTACCGAAAACAACTCCCTGGCGATTCGCGGCCTCGGTCCAGACTCTGCAACTGGTCAGAAGATTGACGGCTTAAACTCTCGCGTACGTGCCAACGACCTGCCTCTGGAGCACCTTGAGCGCGTTGAGATCCTCAAGGGTGCGGGAGGCTTCCTGTATGGATTCGGCGCTCCCGGCGGCACCATCAACTATGTCTTGAAGCGTCCCACTGACGAGCCCGTGCGTAGCCTGAGCACACAGATCATGGACAGCGGCTTGACGCTTATCCACGGAGATCTGGGTGGTCGCTTCGGCGCGCAGGATGCGTTCGGCTATCGGGTCAATCTCGTCAACGAGGAAGGTGCCACTTACATCAATGATGGGAAATCGCGTCGCCATTCCGGCTCACTGGCTCTGGACTGGCGCATTACGCCTGATCTCGTATGGCGCGCCGATGCTCTCGTGGGCGAACACGTTCGCAAAGGTGGATACTGGGCAGTCATACCCAACGCTGACGGGGCCGCGAGCAACTGGACCACGGCAACACCTCTCGAGCCGATCGACGGCAGCAGGCGTCTCGCCCCCACATTCACACGATATGGCTCTCGTCACAAAACCTATGGTACCGATCTGGCTTGGCAATTTGCGTCCGACTGGAAACTCTCCTTGTCTCATCGGATTTCCGAGAACGGGCGCGAGTTTACCCAACCGGCCATTTTTGCCAACACGAACGGGGATTACTCGCTGCGCTATTACGACCTCGCTACCCGATTTGAAAGCCGGCAATCGCAGGGGGTAATTTCAGGAAAATTGTCCACAGGGCCGGTTGTGCATGAGTTGGTCATGGGCGCATCGCACAACGTGACTCAGAGCTTTTCTGGTCCGTATCAAGCGTCCAACCTTGCGAACGCGGGCAATTTGGGCAACCCCGCAGATGCAGCCAGTCCCTTCCCAGGTTTCGCCTCCTATGACGATGCAAACGAAGAGTTCGGTTTCATGCGTCGGCGTGAGCTGTTCGTCTCCGACACGCTACATCTGGGCAGCGACTGGGATTTGATTGTCGGTTTGCGACGCGGGCGACTGGAAGTCAAAGACACCGCTTACAACCGCACAGCCACCACGCCCACACTGGCTGCCGTCTTCCGCCCGACCCAAGGCTTGTCGCTGTATGGAAGTTACGTCGAGGCCTTGGAAGAAGGCGCCACCGCACCTGAAACCGCCGCCAACGCCTACGAGGTCTTCGCCCCGCTCAAGAGCAAACAATACGAAGTCGGCGCAAAAGCTGAGGGCCGCAACTGGTCGGCTACGGCAGCATTGTTCCGACTGCAACGCGGGCTCACCTACACCACATCCGACAACGTCTTCACCCAGGACGGCGAGGCGCGCTACCAGGGGCTAGAAATCTCAGGCAAGTTCCGCCTGAGTCCGCGGTGGCTTGTCACCGCCAGCACCATGTGGCTGGATGCGACCAACCAGAAGACCGAGGGTGGAGCACTAGATGGCAAGCGCATTCAAGGCGTGGCGCGCGAGCAGACGAGCGTTTACGGCGAATACAGTGTCGCCGGGCTGCCGCTTACCCTGACAGCCGGTGCACGCTATGTGGGTAAACGACCAGTGGATGCAGATAACCAGTGGCACGTTGGCTCGGTCACCCTGCTCGACGCAGGTGCGCGCTACGAAACAAAATGGGGAACCAAACCCGTCTCCCTGCGGCTCAGCATCGACAACCTGACCAACAAGGCCTACTGGGTCTCGCAGTCCGAATCCAGCAACTTGCAGCAAGGCGCCCCGCGCACCATCAAGCTCGGCGCGCAAATCGAGTTCTGACGCCGAGGCCGGTGCCCTTGTCCAGATTTCGTATGTCATAGCCGGGGGTGAAACATATGCGCGGTCACGCCGCAAACAGGTTTCACGCTATTCACCCCCCATCACGCGCCGCACTGCCGCCGGCGCCCGAGTTCGTTTCGCCATATCCTCGCCCCGCCTGCGCCACGCCGCTGTGCTCATCCATTGCTGGGCGGTGTCGGCGCCGGGCCGGAAACCGGCACGTAATGCCGCCAATATGAACTGGTAGCGTTGGGGGGCCTAAACTGAGAAGATCAGCCTGCATCAACCACGTCGAAACAACGGACTTTGGAAGCAGTTGCACGCAGACTTTGCGAGCAACTGCGCACTGATCGCGAATTCGATCCAAAACCGCCTGATTTCGAAGGAGACTTGCGGCGACCACATCGATACGCTTGCTTCCACACCGTATCGAGAGGTCGCCACTATGCATTCGATCCAGACGCCCCCGTCCCACAGCCACCACGACGGCGAGAAGGACACACCCACCGCCGACATCGTCGAGACGCGGCTCTGGATCGACGAGCACAACTGGCTCTACGGCATCCTCAAGAGTCCGGCCAATCAGGCGCCCACCTTTCGCTTCCCCGATCTCATCAGCGCGTGCGTGACATCCACGCTGTCTTCGTCCGAAGGGGCTCGCGCGCTGTTCGACTACCTCGGCATCCAGCTCGTGCTGCGCGACCCCGCCACGGCCCGCCGTCGCGAGGCCATGTGGCGCCCACAGTATGAGCAGTTGCAGGCGCTGCAGCGCTCGCCTGCGAATCAGCACCCCAATCCGAAGTTCCAGTTGGACCAGTTGACCACTGCCGCCGTGGCACTTTGCCGCCAGGCCGACCCGTCGGGCACGCTGGTCCTGAAGTACGCGCGTCTCAACATGGTTCAGCGCGCCACGGTTCGATCCGTGATTTCGCCCGGCTGATCGCCAGCCACCGAATCCACCCGCGTAGATCACCTCGCCTGCCAAGCGCAGGCCCACCCGTCGCCTACCTCGACCGGACTGTCCGGCCCTACCCCTGGAACCTTCCGCAGCCGCGGGAGGCGGCTTGGCTGTCGAGAGGTGATCCATGCCCCGAACTCTGCTCGTCGCGCTGTCCATGCTCTGCGGCATGCCCCTTGGGGCGCTCGCCTGCTGGGATGAGGTGGCGCAGCGCCACGGTGTCTCCACCGATCTGCTCTATGCGGTGGCCAAGGTGGAGTCCGGCCTCAACCCCAAGGCTGTCAATCGCTCCCACATCCAGCGGACAGGCTCGATCGACATCGGCCTCATGCAGATCAACAGCCGCCATCTGCCCAAACTGGCCAAGCGCGGCATCTCGGAATCCAGCCTGTTCGAGCCCTGCACCAACCTCGACGTCGGCGCCGGGCTGCTGGCCGAGCTCTTCGCGCGTCTTGGACTGAGCTGGGACAGCGTCGGCGCCTACAACGCCGCCTGCACCGAACTCAAGGGCGACGACTGCACCAAGGCGCGGGCGCGCTACGCCTGGAAGGTGTACCGGCAACTGCCGGCAAACAGCCGATCCGCTCGAACGTCCCCAGCAGCACGTCGCCCGTCCGCCGCAGCGCCCTCAGCGATCACGATCCCCTTGCTGGCCGTGCGGGTGGCGCCATGAAGGTCCTCACTCTCGTTACTTCCGCTCTGGAAACGCTCCCTGCCGTAGCGGCGATACTCATGCTCGCGTCGTGCGGGCATCAAGTGATCGAAACACGCCATCTGCCGGCCCCGCCTTCGCCCGCACCGCGGCTCGCCCAGGTGGGCTATGGCAATCAGGCGGACTTCGTTCAATGCATGCCGCCGCAATGCCCGACGCGCACCCGGAAGACGCTGGGGGCAACCCCGGCCATCGAAGCCAACCAGGCAGTGGCCGAGGAAGCCTCTCCTTTGCCCGCCCCCCGTTCATTGGCAGCATTGCCCGCTGAAACAAGCCCTTCGGTCGATCCTGAGGTAGCCGCCATCACGGAACACAGAACCTGGAGCATCCCCTTCGCCTTCGGCAGCGCTCGGCTCGGTGCTGCCGGACTCGGCATCCTCAAGCAGGTGACCGCCGAGCTTCCAGCTCAAGGCCGCATCACGGTTGCGGGTCGCACGGACGACGCGGGCCCAGCGCCCATCAACGACGCGCTGGCCAAGGCACGCGCCACCACTGTCCGCGACCACCTGGTGCGTGCCCGCCCCGAACTCGAAAGCGCGATCACGGTTGAGGCCGCAGGCAAGTGCTGCTTCGCCGCCCCCAACGACACACCAGCCGGCCGCGCCCGCAATCGGCGGGTCGAGATCGCGGTGGGGCACCAAGCTGCACCGCCCTGAACCAAGCCGTTTCCCCATCGCCCCGAATCAATCTACCCGCCTTCACCCGCATCCACCCGCCTTCACCCGCATCCACCCGCCTTTCACCTGCGTCCGCCACCCGCTCCGACCCGTCCGCGACCCGTCTCTCGACGCTCATCTCAACGGAGGTCTTCATGAGCACTGCAACGCTGGCGCCGTCGTCCATCGACGCGCGCCGTCCCCTCGCCTTTCTCACGCTGCTGGCCATCGCATTGCTCGGCCTGTTCGCGGCTTTCCCGAGCTTCGCGCTCGATCTGGTGGGTTTCACCGGCATCACGGGTCCGCTCACGTCGGCCCTGACGCAGATCGCGTCCCTCGGTCCGGGCATCAAGGCCTTGGTCGGTTTCGTGGGTTTCGTTGTGGCGCTGATCTCGCTGGCCGCGCTGCGCAACTTCGGCCCGGTGCTGTTCTACGTGGGCCTCGCCATCTTCGGCGCCGTGGGTCTCGTGATCGCCGGGGCGATCATGGGCGCGGTGATCTGAGCCGGCCTCGGGTCCAGGGAGTCCGGCATGCGCACCGACACCTACATCCCGCGTCGCCTCGACGACAGCTGGAAGATCGGCTTCTGGGACGTCGATGTCGCGGCGCCCGCCTTGTTTGCCTTCTTCATCGGCTACCTGTCTGGAACAAAGCTCTCCTTCGCGGTCTGCATGACCGTGGGCATTGCGCTCTCGCGCTGGGTTTCGAAGCTCAAGGCGGACAAGCACCCGGCCTTCGCCGTGCATTGGCTGTGGTGGAACCTGCCCGCCACGCCGCTCACGGCGCTCCGGGCCACGCCTCCTTCACACATCCGCCGCATGGTCGGCTGAAGCGGGGAGGAAGAGATGAACCCCCACGCTCACTTCGTTCGCTGCCCCCCAAGGGGGCGTTCAGCGCCCTTCGGGCGGCCGGGCGGGCGCTGACCATGGACTTCGAACGTCTCAACGTCGACCGCAAGGAACTCCAGCGCCGCAATCGCGGCCTGGGCCTTGCGGTCGGCGCTCTCGCCATCGGCCAGATGCTCACCCTGGTCGCCCTCCTGAACGTGCTCGGGTCGGAGCGCACGGTCGTCGTGCCACCGACCCTCAACAAGTCCTTCTGGGTCACCGACGAGAAGGCCAGCGGCGCCTATCTGGAACAGATGGGCACCTTCATCGCCTGGCTGATCCTCGACGTGACGCCCGCCACGATCGACTGGAAGAAGGACGTCCTGCTGACCTACGTGGAGCCGGCCCAGCACGGCGCCCTCAAGTCCCGGCAGGAGGTGGAAGCCGAGCGCCTGAAGCGCATCAACGCCACCACGGCATTCGCCCTCGATCAACTCGTGCCCAGCGAAAACGGCCGCAGCGTCGTGATCCGGGGCCGCCTGCGCACCCTGGTGAATGGGGTCGAAACCGCCAATGATCCCAAGGCCTATCTGGTCGAATTCGGCTTCGCCGGCGCGCGCATGCACCTGAAAACCTTCCGGGAGGTGCCCTATGCAAGCCACTGAAACGCGCGCCCTGCCCCCCCGTCTGGCGTGCGCCGTGGCGCTCCTCTGCGCCATGGGCAGTGCCCAGGCGCTGCAGGTCATCGATGCCAGCGACGGCGCATCGGTGGAAGCCATCCTGTCGATCCAGGAGCCGACCCGCATCCGCATCGAGGGCAGTGCCATCACGGATATCTTCGGCAACATCTACAGCAGCGGTTGCGCGGCCTTGCCGACGCCAGCGGCCCTCCCTGTCGGCGCTTCGCCAGCCGTGGGCACGCCCGCTTCCGCGCCGCCCGCCTCGTCGATCAACCCAGTCGGCGAGATCGTGCTCGAGTGCGATCGGGACAAGGGCGAGATCTACGTCCGGCCCGTGGGCGAAGGCAAGAAGCCCATCAACCTCTTCGTGTCGTCGGCACGCGGAACCTACACGCTTGTGCTGCGCCGTGCCGACACGCCGGCCGACACCATCGTCATCCGGGACAAGGCTGCCCTGCAGCGCCGGGCCGACACCGCGGCAGCCCGCCCTGCTCCAGGCGCTGCCGCCAGCCATGTGCGGGGCCTGAAGGCCCTGCTCGTGGCCATGGCCTCTGGACACGTGCCCTCCGACATCCAGGTCGACACCATCGGCCAGCCGGTGCCCTTGTGGCGCGAGGCCCGTTTCACGCTCGAACGCACCTACCGCGGACGTGGCCTGCTCGGCGAGCGCTACGTGCTGCAGAACGTCAGCGACACCCCCATGGTGCTGACCGAAGCCGAGTTCGATCGGGAAGACGACGAATCCGGCAGCGTGGCCGGCATCGCCATCGAACACCACAACCTACGTCCGGGTGAGCGCACCGTGGTCTTCGTGATCCGCAAGGAGGTTCAGCCATGAACGGGCAGATCCCTCCCCTGCGCGAGCGCGCGGGCAGCGCAGTGCGCGGCATCGCCGAACGCTTGTCGCCGCGCCAGCGCCAATACGCCTTGCTGGGTCTGATCCTGGTCGCCGGCGTCAGCCTCCTCTGGATGATCCTCGCACTCACCGCGTCGCCACCGAACCCTGGCAGCACGCCCAAGCCCCAGGATCACGCTGGCGGGGTCACCAACATCGGCGTCCTGCCACCCGGCGCACAGGTCAATCCGGTGGACCAGTGGGTCGGCACCGCCGGCCGCAAGCTCGCCCAGTACGAATCCGAACGCGACGAACAAAACCGCCTGAACAAGGAGCGCTCGGCGTTCGAGCAGCGCACGATGCAGCGCTTTGCCGAACTGGAGCAGAAGCTGACCTCGGCAAGCCAGGCTGCCGCATCGGTGCCACCCTCGGTGCAGCCGCCCGCCGCACCGGCACCCACAGCACCGACGACGGCAATGCCGCCGGCCGAGGCGCTCCCGCAAAGGCCCGCCGGCCATGACAGCGCCCAACTGGGCATGCCTCCCGGCACGCCGGCGATGCCCATTGCCCCCACCTTGCCGGAAACCCCTCGCATCTCGCGGATCACGATCACCCCGCGCGACAACGCGACCAGCCATTCCGCGCAACCAGCCGCCACGGAAGCAACGACCCACGCCGACGGCACGAAAGCCACTGACGCCCGCACCATCTCGACCTTCCTGCCCGTGAGCTTCACCCGCGGAACCTTGCTCGGTGGCCTGGATGCACCCACCGGCGGCCAGTCCCAGAGCAACCCGCACCCGGTCCTGATCCGGCTGTCCGACACCTCGGTCCTGCCCAACCGCATGCGCGGCGAGTACCGGGAGTGCTTCGTCATCGCCGCCGGCTACGGCGACATCAGCTCCGAGCGGGCCTATCTGCGCACCGAGTCCCTCTCCTGCGTGCGTCCTGACGGCGCAACGCTGGAAGTGCGAATCCAGGGCTCCATCTACGGCGAAGACGGCAAGGTCGGTCTGCGCGGGCGGCTCGTGACCAAACAAGGCCAGATGCTCGCCAACGCGCTGCTTGCCGGTGTCGTCAGCGGCATTGGCCAGGGGCTTGCCACCTCATCCACCGAGTACAGCACCTCGGCGCTGGGGACGGTGGCCACCGCCAACGGTTCGGACGCCTACCGCGCCGGCCTGGGCTCCGGTGTGGGCAAGGCCCTCGACCGACTTGCCCAGTACTACATCAAGTTGGCCGAGAACACCTTCCCCGTCATCGAGGTCGATGCCGGCCGCGAGATCGACGTGGTGATCACCAAAGGCGTGCGCATCGATACCCCGATGACCGCTGCGGCGACCACCAGCCGCAGCGCCCTGTCCCCCGCCAACCGCTATCTGGAGACTTCCGATGACCCGAATTACTGAGGGCGGGCACATACCCCCGCACGTGTCCATGCACAAGCGCACGCTCGTCACCGGGGCGCTGCTCGCCCTGCTGGTGGCATCGGGGATCGCGCCCACCGCCCACGCGGCGCCCGACGAAGCCAGCCGCTTGCGCGCCGCGCTTGAGAAAGCCCATCCGGGTACCCGCTTCACTGACATCGCTCCGGCCCCCGTCAAGGGGCTGTACGAAGTCTGGATGGACGGGAACGTGGCCTACGTGCTCGCCCAGGATCCCCGCTACTTCCTCTTCGGGCGGCTCTTCGACACGCAGGCGATGAAGGATCTCACCGGCCCCAAGCTCGCCCAGCGAGCCCCGTCCAATCCGGGCATGGCCGCCGCCAAGCCGATCGTCTTCGATCAACTGCCGCTTCAGGACGCCATCAAGACGGTCCGGGGCAACGGCGTCCGCAAGCTCGCCGTGCTCAGCGACCCGGCCTGCCCGTACTGCAAGCAGCTCGAAGCAGAGCTTGCCACCATCGACAACGTCACGGTCTACACCTTCCTCGTCCCCTTCCTGGGCGAAGCGCGTCCAATCGCCATCTGGTGCGCGGCGGATCGGGTGGCTGCCTGGCACGACTGGATGAGCAAGGGCGATGCGAGCCGGCAGCACGCCGGCACGCCCTGCGCCCACCCCATCGCGCGCAACCTCGCGCTGGCCCGCGGCTTCGGCATCCAGGGCACGCCCACCCTCATCTGGGCCGACGGGGAGCGCACGGAAGGCTTCATCGACCGGGCCGCCATCGAATCCCGCTTGGCGGCCGCCGCCCCGGGGGGCCGGCCATGAGTGCTTTCGTTCGTTCCGCCTTCGGTTATCCCGCGCTCCGGCTCCTTCCGCTCCTGTCCGTGCTGGCCCTGGGCGGCTGCATGTCCATGTCCGGCCTGGGAGGCGATTCCAAGTACGCATGCAAGGCCCCGGAAGGGGTGGCGTGCGAATCCGTCTCGGGGACCTATGCGAACGCGGTGACAAACAACCTGCCGAGCCAGCGCAAGCGCGAGTCCCCAGCAGACACCCGGAAGCCGGAGCCCTCTACGCCTCGCACCTCGGATCCGACGCGCACGGGACTGCCGGCCGACGGCAGTTCGTCCCCGCCGGAGGATGGAACCCCGCTGCGCGCGCAATCGCGCTACCTGCGCCTGTGGATCAAGCCCTGGGAAGACATCGACGGCGACCTCTACGACCAGGCCCACGTCTATGTCCAGATCGACCAGGGCCGCTGGCTGATCGACCACGTCCATCAACGCATACGCGATGCCAACGCGCCCCTGCGTCCGCCGCCATCGACCTCCGCGCCCTCAAACGCTGTCGATGGCCCCAGTTCCCCGACACAGCCTGCAGGAAGGCCCATTCCCCCGGCGCCGGCTCGCCTCTTGAACAGCCCCAGCGAGGTGTCGCAATGAGCACCGCCACCGACACCCCACGGCCCGCGCAGCGCGGCCGCAGCGATTGGCGGTCGATCAACCTGCCCTTCGGCCTGGGCGTCTCGCCGGACACCCCGGCCGAGCAGTTCGCCAGCTGGCTCCCCTACATGGGGTACCTGGACGCCGAGTGCATCTTCGCGAACCGCGACGGCATGGGCTTCATGCTCGAGCTGATGCCCCAGTCCGGCGCGGACGATCGCATGACGGAGGTTCTGGTCTCCCTCTACACCAACTGCCCCGCCGGCACCGGCGTGCAGTTCCACCTGTTCGCCTCGCCCCACGTCCGATCCCAACTGCGTCGCTACGCCAACCTGCGCGTCGAGGACGAGGATCAGTTCGAGAAGGCCCAGCACTGGGGCCGCCCCGCGCGCAACGAGAACCTGTTCCGTGCCCTGGCACGCCAGCGCGTGGGCCACCTGCTCGAAGGGGCGCAGAAGTCCCTCACGGCGGGCTTTCACTACACCATCCGCGACTTCCGCCTGATGCTGTCGGTCGCCTTTCCGGCCGACCCCGGCAACCTGAACAAGCGCGAGGAACTGCTGGCCCTGCGCGATTCGATGGCCTCTACGTTACGCTCGGCGTCGCTGCCGAACCGGGTCTGCGACGCCTCCGACCTCATCAACTGGTGTGCGATCTTCACCAACCCGGACCGGATGTCCGGCACGGACGCGCCCGACCTCAACTACGACGACGGCCGGGAACTGCGCGACCAGATCGTCGACTTCGACACCATCCAGGACCCTCACCCGAGCGGCCTCACCTTCTGGAAGGAGGCCAGTCCGGATGTGTTGGAAGCGCGCTTCTATTCGATCAAGAGCTTTCCGGAGCGATTTGCGCTGTGGCAGATGGGCTCGCTCATCGGCGACCTGATGCAGCCGGCGCTGCAGTACAGCGCGCCCTTCCTGCTCACCCTGGGCGTTCAGATCCTCGACCCCAACGTCACCAAGTCGGTGGTCACCGCCAACCACGTCCGCGCCACGCAGAACGCCAAGTCGAAGATGGCCGACGTGATGCCGGACGTCCGGAAGAAGCTCGACGACTGGACGGCCGCCGCCGATGCCATCGATACCGGCGGGAATCTGGTGAGCCTGTACCACCAGCTCGCCATCTTCTCGACGCCGGAAAAGGCCGCGGCTGCCCATGAGGCGGCCAGTGCGATCTGGCGCAGCCGGGGCTTTCAGCTCAACGCCGACGCCTACATGCACCGCCAGGCGCTGCTGGCGAGCCTGCCCATGACGCTGACCGAGCGCTTCCACAAGGACCTCGTGAAGATGCGCCGCGTCACGCGCAAGACGATGTCCAACGCCATCCACATGGCCCCGCTGATCGCTGAATGGCGCGGCACCCGCACACCGGCCCTGGTCTTCGGCGGCCGGCGTGGTCAGCTCATGACGCTGGATCTCTTCGACAACGACCTGGGCAACTACAACTTCGCCATCATCGGCGCCCCCGGTTCCGGGAAGTCCGTGCTGATGAACGAGATGGCCTGGTCCTACCGCGCCATCGGCGCCAAGGTCTGGATGCTGGATCTGGGCCGCTCCTTCGAGAAGCTGTGCCGCAAGGCGCGGGGCACATACATCGAGTTCAGGCCCGACGTGGACCTCTGCCTCAATCCCTTCTCCATCGTCCAGGACATCAACGAAGACATCGACATGCTGGTGCCGGGCATCTCGAAGATGTGCTCGATGCAGCACGCCCTGGAGGAAGTCCAGTACAAGGCCATCTCGGCCATGGTCCTGAAGCTGTGGCGCGAGTACGGCCAGGACCTCACGATCACCGGTCTGCGAGATGCCTTCCGCACTGGCTCCCTGGAAGAGCTGGGGGCAGTCAATGATCAGCGCATCAAGGATCTCGCGATCATGCTCAACCCTTACGCCAAGGGTGGGCAGTACGAACGCTTCTTCGAAGGCCGAGCCAACGTCGATTTCTCGAACGACTTCATCGTCATCGAGAACGAGGAACTGAAACGGCGGCCCGATCTGCACGCCGTGGTGAACATCCTGCTGCTGCACCAAATCACGGGCGAGATGTACCTCACGCGCAACCGGCGCAAGGTACTCTTCATCGACGAACTGAAGCAGCAGTTGGGCGACATCGGCGCCGACGATCCCGTGAAAGCTGCCGTAGTCGAGGAAGCGGCCCGCCGCGCTCGCAAGTATGGTGGCGCGCTCGGCACCGCGACCCAGAGCGCCGACGACTACTACGGCTCCGCCCAAATGGAAGCCGCCTTCAACTGCTCGGACTGGGTCTTCCTGCTGCGGCAGAAGCCGGAATCGATCGAGATGCTGGACCGCAAGGGCCGGCTCACGATGGACGAACCCAAGAAGCGGCTGCTCAACTCCCTGCGCACGGAGGCCGGCGCCTTCTCCGAACTCTACATCTCTTCCCCGGTGGGCGAAGGCGTGGCCCGCAACATCCTCGACCCGGCAACGCATCTGCTTTTCAGCAACAAACTCGAGGACAACGCGCCCATCGACGAACTGCGCGCCCGGGGCTACTCCATCGACGAAGCCATTGCCGAGTTGCTGCGCCAGCGGGGGCATGCGTTATGAGCCCGCGCGTCCTGTTTGTCGCCAATTTGCTGGTGAGCCTGATCGCAGTCGGCAGCGCGCTGCTCGCCTACAACCGCCTGGTCATCCTTCCGGCCCGGACCATCGGCGTCGTGGATCTCGCCGACGTCTATCGCACCAAGGAAGACGAGTTCACCCGGCGGCTCACCGCCGCGCATACGGAAGAAGAGCGCCAAGCCACCTTGCAGATGGCCAGGGCCTTCGCGCAGCGGCTGCCCGTCGCCCTGGAGAGCCTGCCAGCCGAATGCGGCTGCCTCGTGGTTCTCAAGGCTTCCGTCGCCGGTCCCACGCCCTACACCGTCGATCTCACGGCGCGTCTGCGCCAGAAGGTGGAAACGCCATGAACACGACCCCGATCCGCAGCCAGCCGCGGGGGCAGCCATCCTGGCCCATCCGCACACGGCATGCGGCCATGGATTTCCTGCGGCACATGCGTCAGCGCTGGTACCTCTACCTGCCCATCTTCGCAATCTGGGGCTTGGCCTACCTGCGCCTGTTCGTCGACGCCACGCCGCGGGTGCCGGTGTTGTTCAACTGGACACCCAGCCTGCCGTACAAGGTCGCCATACTTCACAAAGGCACCTCGGCGCTGCACCGCGGAGACTTCATCGTCTTTGCCTTCGCGGGCGAAGGCAGCCGCCGCTACCCAGGCCTTGCCGGGCAGCCCTTCTTCAAGGTCGTGCGTGGCCTGCCGGGCGACACGATCAGCGTCGCCGGCCGCGAGGTGCGGATCAATGGCCAACTGGTCGGCATCGCCAAGTCCCATGCGTTCGATCGCCAACCGCTTGAGCCGATCGCGCCCGGCGTCATTCCGCCCGGCCGCTACTACGTCCAGGGTCTGAGCCCCGACTCCTTCGATTCCCGCTACCGCGAAAGCGGCCTCGTGCAAATCGAGCAGGTGATCGGCGTCGTCGACCCGCTGTTCTGAAGGAGCCGCCATGCCCTTCCCCTTTCGCCATCCTCCTGACCATCCTCTGAGCATTGCCCGGCTCGTACGCTTCACGCGGCTACTGGTGATCGCGATTCTGGCAACGCTCATCGCCTTGGGAACAGTGGTCACGGCTCGGGCACAAACCAGCCCTGCACGAGGCCCTGCCTCGGCAACCAATGACATGCCCTTGGCGGACTACCTGGGTCTGCTACAGCAACTCGCGCCGGCTGCCGCGGACGGCGCCAAGGTCTATCTGGCCGCCTACCGCCTCCAATGCGGCCGCACGCTGACCATGGCCGAACTGCGCCAGGCCGTCTCCAAGGAAGGCGGAGATCCCGTGCTGATGGGGCTGATCCGTGCCACCCAGGAACAGGACACCACCCAGCGCGCCCAGTTCATCCGGCAGATCCGTTGCACCGCAGGAGGGACGCGATGAACCTGCGCATGCTCCCCCTCCTTGCGCTGTCTACGTTCGCCCTGCTGGCTGGAACCACGCCGGCCCATGCAGCGGATGCCGGCGTGATCGGCCCGACCTACGAGATTGCCGAACCGCATCTCCTGCGCTTCATCGAGCAGCGCCTGCGCGACAAGGCCGCGAGTGGCGAACTGCAGCGCCTGGAACAGGAAGCGCGCGCCCGCGGCGTCGATTCCGTGCGCGACCCCCAGCCCGTAGCCGGTCTCGTGACCACCCAGGCGAAACGCACCTTCTACTTCGATCCGACCTACGTCCTCGATCGCAACGTGAGCGACGCCCAGGGGCGGCTCATGTTCGCCGCCGGCACCCGCGCCAATCCTCTAGACGTCGTCTCCCTGTCGCGCCGCCTGTTCTTCTTCGACGCCCGTGACCCACGCCAGGTCGCCCAGGCCCGCAGTCTGATGAAGCACCACGACGGCAAGGTGAAGCCCATCCTCACGGCAGGCTCCTACCTCGACCTCATGCAAGCCTGGCGCTCGCCCGTCTATTACGACCAGCACGGCCTCCTGACCAGGCGCCTGGGCATCCGGCAGGTGCCCGCCCTGGTCTCCCAGGAAGGCAAGCGGCTGCGCATCGACGAGTTGGAGGTCAAGCCATGACAGCCGCCCGGCTCCTTCGATCCCTGCTGCTGGCCCTCCTGGCCTGCATCGCGTGGGCCCAGGCGCTTGCGGCCGGTGCCGCCACCTGCACCGGCAAGTTCCCGAACCCCATCACCGACATCTGCTGGAGTTGCATCCTGCCCATCAGCGTCGGCAGCGCCCGCATCGGCAACTACGGCAACCAGGAAGACACCGACAACCCGTCCAGCCCGATCTGCAGTTGCGGGGTGAATCCGATCATCGGACTCTCGATCGGCTTCTGGGAGCCGGCCCGGCACGTCGAGGTGGTCAGGAAGCCCTACTGCCTCGTCTCCCTGGGCGGCATCGATCTCGATCCTGGCATCCCGGCACCCGAGGCCGCCCGCTTCACACGCCCGGAAGGCGATGGCGACGGCGGCAGCTTCTACCAGGCGCACTTCTACATCAACCCGGTGATGTACTGGCTGGAGGTTGTCACCGACTTCCCTTGCCTGGAAAGAGGCTCCTTCGATCTCGCCTACCTGACCGAAGTCGATCCCCTGTGGGCGGATGACGAACTGACCCTGATCCTAAACCCGGACGCGGTGCTCTTCGCCAATCCCATCGCAGTCGCGGCCTGCGCTGCCGACTGCGTGGCCGCGACCATGGGCTTCGGCATCAAGGAGATGTTCTGGTGTGCGGGCTGCCAGGGCGCGATCTACCCCATGGACGGCCACGTGCCCTACCACATGGGCGGTGTGCGCACCGCCTCGCTGCTGGTCCAGCGGCTCACCGCCAAGATGCACCGCGAACTGATCGCCTGGGGCTGGCATGGAACCCCCGGCCTGTGCGGTCCCTACTTCGAACCCGTCATGGACAAGACGGCCTACAAGACCCAACTCACCTACCCCATCCCCAACACCGCAAAGGAAGGCGGCCGCTGCTGCCAGCCCTTCGGCCGCACCACGATCATCTGGGGCGCAGGCAAGGAATACCCGGTCAAGGGCGAGGACTTCGCCTTCATGCTCTTTCGCAAAAGGAACTGCTGTGTGGGCTACTGATCTTTTTCCAGGCGGTTCCGTGATCCGCCCCTCTGCCGTACTGGCCGCTCTGCTGTTTCCCCTCGGGGCTGCGGCGCAGCCTGCGCCGGTGATCACCGACGAAGACCTCGCGAGGGTCCGGCGCGAGACGCCGACCGTCACGGAAGACGATGTCCGCCGCATCCAGCGACAGCACTCGGTCCCGGTACCCCAAGCCGGGGCGGTCACCACGCCGCGCATCGATGCACTGCCCAAGCCCCTGACGAATGCGTTGCCCAACATCGGCGACATCGCCCAAGGATATGCGCAGGGAACACCTCCCGCACTCGGTTCCGACCCAGGCCTCTTCGTGTTCGTAAGCCTGGCCATGCCCGAGTCCACCCTGGCGCGTCTCGTGGATCAGGCGGCACGCGCAAAGGCAGCGATCCTCATCCGGGGCTTCGCCAATGGCTCGCTGCGCGATACGGTCATGCGTATCCAGAAACTCATCGGCACGCGCGAGATCGCCATCCTCATCGATCCGCAGGCCTTCGACCGCTACGCGGTCAAGCGGGTGCCCACCTTCGTGCTTGCCCGGGATGGCAGCCGGCCCGCCGGTTGTGCTGGCAGCACCTGCCCGCCCCCGACCGACTATGTCAGCGCAGCGGGAGACGTGAGCCTCGACTACGCCCTCAATCAGTTGCGCCGTGCGGCGCCCCGCTTCGATTCCGACGCCGGCATCTTCCTCGCGCGCCTCAGACCCTGAGCCCAGGACGGAGTGACCACCATGCGCCGCTTCATCGTCTACTTCACCCTCGCCTGCTTCGTCACAACGCAGACCGCAGCCATTGCCGGGCCATTCGAAGAGGGCACGGCTGCCGGGCAGGCGACCAACCCGGTCGCCCGAGGCGCGGTCGGGACATCGAGCGCTTCGAGTGTCGTGCCGGGCTATACGACGACGCCTGCGGAGACGGCGTACTACGGCCAGCCCAGCCTATCCGGTGCCGCCAACGCTCGCCTTGCCGCTTGCTCGGGCAATTCCACCGACCCGGTGTGCCAGGCGCAAAGCACTGCGGCGATCTCCGCCAATACCCCGCGTACCGCCATCTCGCCCTACGACCCCTCGGTAACGACAGCCCGCAACATCGCCGACAGCCCAAACAGCGTGCTCGGCAGCCTTGCCGACTACTACTCCGGGTGCGCAGCTTCAAGCTGCCCGTCGAACGTCTTCTGCCTGGGTTCGAACTGCTTCAACACCAGCTACACCAATGACGCCGACTTCGCTCGGTCCATGACCTACATGGAGGCCGTACGGGAGGCCGGTGTCTATCTCGACACGACGAACATGCGGGTCTTCAAGGGCGAAGACAACCGCTGCCGCGACCGGCTGCTGAAGAACTGCTGCCATTCGGACTCGGCCGGCGCAGGCATGACCAACCAGAGCCTTTTCGGTACCGGATCGAGACTCGTCTTCGATGTGCTCATGAATGCTGAGAACCGACAGTTCCTCTATCAGGGCATGCAGGCGCTGCTCATGAGTGGCGGTTTCTCCGGCACGTTCACCACCTACGGCGTCACCGTGGCCGTGAACGGCGCGGCCTTGCCTGCAGGCTCCGCTGTGCTCTACGCGGGAGACAGCCTGGTCATCGCCTTTGACCCCTGGACACTGGCCATCGCGGTCGTCATCTACATCGTGATGTCAATGATGTCCTGCAACGAAGAGGAGGGGAAGCTGGCTATGAAGGAAGGGGCCGGCCTGTGCCACACGGTCGGCACCTGGTGCTCGTCATGCATCCGCATTCTCGGCAAGTGCGTCTCGTGCATCGAACACACCACCAGCAAGTGCTGCTTCAACAGCAAGCTCGCCCGGCTCATCAACGAGCAAGGGCGAATGCAGGTCGGAAGAGGCTGGGGAGCCGCCAGGAGTCCCGACTGCTCGGGCTTCACGGTCGCCGAACTGCAAAGCCTGAATTTCTCGGCGATGGACCTGACCGAGTTCTACGCCTCCATCGTGCCCACGCTGCCGAACGTGGGCAGCCTCCAGAGCAACAACGCCGCCCGCGTGACCTCCTGCTACTACGGTCAAGGGAAATGCCAATGAACCGCACCGCTCTCATCCGTTTTGCACTGGTGATCGCAGCCTTCGCGCCATGCGCACGCGCCGACGATGTGGCCCGCACTCCCGTCACCGATCCTCGTCCATTGATGTTCGCCGCCCTGCAGTCCAGCGACGGGCAAGCCCATGGCGTGCTCATCGGCGACGTTGCCGAAGCCATCACCAAACGCTTCAGCGCGTCCTCGCCCATCTACATCGATGTCTCCACGGAGAAGCGCTACGCCCAGCCCGGATGCGCACGCCTGAAGGTGTCTTTCTGGCAGGACGGCGTGAACCTGCCCGGAGCAGCGGCACCCCGGCGCCAGACCGTCGAATTCGGCATCAACTACTGCCTCGACGGGCGTCCGCCCGGCTCACTCTCGTAGGGGGTTTCGTGGAGCACCGCCGATTCATTGCCGGAATGGCCCTCGGCTTCGCCATGTTGTTGGCGACGGCCTCCCTGCCCGCTCAAGAGGCCGGACCATCCCAAGCCACGGCGCGCGCCACGCCACCCTCTACCTATTGGAGGGACCGCTGGCGCGGCTGGCACTTCTACGAAGACCCGGCCCAGGAAGACGAGCAAATTCCGCAGCCGACTCCAGCGCCATCAACTGCAACAGCGCAGCCGCAGAAGGCACGCATACCCGAGTTGGAAGAGTTTGCCCGCCTGCAGAAGACCCTGGAGGAGTACCGCAACATCGCCATCATCCGCCCGACCGAGGCCAACGTGCGACGTTACATGGAACTCGAATCCAAGGTGGTGGGCCAAGCCTCCGCCTTCGCCGACATGGCCAAGCGCGTTGCATGGGCGACGCCGGAACTGGACCCGACACTTCAAGGTCGCCCCGTCAACGCCAAGGCCCTGGAAGTCTTTGACGAAACCCAGCGCGCCGAACGCTCCCGGGCCGTGGCCCACTTGGGCAAAGACCATGTGCTGTTCTTTTTCTATCGCTCGGACTGCCCCTACTGCCACGCCTTCGCGCCAGTGCTGGAAGCCTTCCAGGCGCGGCACGGCATCCAGGTGGTCGCTGTCAGCATCGATGGCGGTCCCATGACCGGTTTTCCGGGGGCCCGGCGCGACAACGGCATTGCCAATGCCCTGCAAGTCGCCCAGGTGCCCGCAGTCTTCCTCGCGCAGCCCTTCTCCGGCCAGATCACGCCCATCGGTTTTGGCGTGCTCTCGGAATCGCAACTGCTTGAGCGCATCGCCATCGTGAGCAGCCCCGAGGGCAAGGCCATGCTCCCCAGCGCTACACGTCAGATCGCCTTGCCTTAGGAGCCGCCCATGCCCCGAATCCAACCCGCAGTCCGCCGAGTGATCGCCATCGCGCTGTCCATCGCCGTCGCCACCACGTCCGCCCCGCTCCGTGCGGGAGACCTCAACGCCGAGGTCAACAACATGTTCAACAGCCTGGGCGCCATCGGCAACTACACCGCTCCCGGCGCGTTCCGGGGCCAGACCTACAACACCTACACCGGGGGCAATCTGATGATGCGCACGCCGAACAAGGTCTACCAGCTCGCGGCCATCCAGTTCCCGAGCGCCAAGGCGGGCTGCGGCGGAATCGACGTCTTCGGGGGCAGCTTCAGCCACATCTCTGCGACCGAGTTCAAGAACATGCTGAAGAACATCACGGCTGCGCTTCCGGGCATCGCCTTCCAGCTCGCACTCGAGGCCGTCTCTCCCCTGCTGGGTGGCCTCACGAAATGGGCCAAGGGTCTGGAAACCTGGATCAACAACGCCCGCATCAACTCCTGCGAGACGGCCAAGGCCATTGTCAGCACGGCCGCCGAATCCCTGGGCTATAGCTCGCAGGAGACCTGCGCCGACCTCGCCATCGAGATGGGCATGGAAAGCGACCGCGATGCGGCCCGCCGCCGCTGCTCCAGCGACCGCCCCAGCATCCTCGCGTCGGCGCGCAGTTCCGGTGATGCCAATGTCCGCAACAAGGCGCCCTTCGTGGGCAACCTGACCTGGAAGGCCCTGCAGCGGACAGGCAGCTATCTGGACGACGCCGAACGCGAGTTGATCATGAGCATCGTGGGTACCGTCATCTACTACCCCGAGGAAAATGCGCGCGACCCCGAACCCGTCGCGCCGACACTGACCTCGATCAGCCAGCTGCTCTATGGTCAAGCGGCCGGCAGCGGCACCAACGTGGTCCAGCACATGCTGAGCTGCAACAACTACAGCGACTGCGACGTCGTCTCCCTCAACACCGCCTACAACCACACCCCGTTCACCGCCAAGGTGGAGACACTGATGCGCTCCATCGCGGAGAAGATCGCCACACGGACCGCCATCCCGAACAACTCGGTGGAGGTCGGCTTCGTCAATCAGACCACAGAGCCGGTCTACAAGATGTTGTCGATCGGCACCAGCATTCCCGGCTCAGGCCTCGCGGACAGCCTGATCGCCCAGTACCGCGACCTGATCGCCGCCGACTACGCCTACGTCTTCCTTGATCGCAACCTGCGCGTGGGGCTCGCGGCCCTGGAGAAGGATTTCACGCTGCAGCAGACCCAGCGGGAGCAAGCCGTCTACATCCGCCAGCGCGCCATGGCCATGCTCTCCCAGATCGCCCAGGAAAAGAACCTCCTCTACCAGAAGGTCGGTTCGTTCCGCGCGGTATCGAGCCACCTGGAAGAACTCGAGCGCCAGCTACGTTCCAGCATGCCCCAGCACGTCATGGACATGCTCGGGCAGCAAGCCGCCTACATGGCGCGCTGATCCGTCGCTGACCGGGGAGCGCCACCATGTGGGAAATCTATGCGTACCAGAACGCGGCCAGCCTGTTCGGGGTCTTCAACGCCGCGGCCGCCATCCATGCCTCCGGCGACTATGCCTCCGCGGTCGCCGCTGTGGCATTCTGTGGCTTCGTCGCCGCCTTCATCGCCTATGCATTCGCTCCCGAGAAGCTCCAGGGCTGGAAGTGGCTGGGGACGGTCGTTCTGGTCTTCTCGATCCTGATCGTCCCCAAGGTCACGGTCGGCATCGTCGACAAGACCGGCGGCACGCCAGTGCAGGTCGTCGACAACGTCCCCTTCGGCGCGGCCGTGCTCGGCAGTCTCACCAGCACCATCGGTCACACACTGACCGGCTTGTTCGAGACGGCTTTTCAGGTCATCCCCGGCCCCGGCGCCCTGCCCAGCGAGCTTCGCTACGAACAGAACGGCCTGATGTTCGGCAACCGTCTGATCCGGGAAACCGGCGGCGTGGTCTTCCAGGATCCGAACTTTCGCACGGACCTGATCAACTTCATCCACAACTGCACGACCTACGACCTCCTCGACGGAACGATCTCGCCGGCAGCATTCTCTACTTCGGACGACGTCTGGGCCCTGATGTCCACGCCCAACCCGGCACGCTTCACCCCGCTCACCAACACGACCGGCACGACGGTCGACACCTGCCCCAACGCCTACGTCAATCTGAGCGCCCGGATTCCCGCCCAGATCAGCCGCATCCAGGGACAACTCGCCTTCCGGCTGAACCCCACGCTGCCCGGCACAGCCGCCGCCAGCGTGATCGCCGGCCAGATCCAGCAGGCCTACATCAAGAACAACATCGCCTCGGCCTCAGCCACCGCGGCGGATCTGATCCGCCAGAACGCCGTGCTGAACGCCATCGCCGACACCGGCCAGATCGTCGGGCAGAAGGTGAACGACCCGGCCGCCATGGTGCTCGCCGTCGGCCGCGCCCAAGGCGTTGCCCAGCAGAACGCCGCCTGGATCAATGCGGGCAAGACCGCCGAGCAAGCCTTGCCTGTGTTCCGCAACGTGATCGAGGCGGTGACCTACGCCCTCTTTCCGCTCTTCGTGCTGCTGCTCCTGCTCACCAGCGGGCGGGAGAGCCTGATGGCTTTCAAGGGCTACGCTGCCATCCTGATCTGGATCCAGCTCTGGCCGCCGCTCTATGCTGTGCTGAACTACATGGCCTCGATTTACGCGGCCTACGACATCGCCTCGGCCGCCGATCTCGGCACAGGAACGAAGATGCTGACGCTGCAGACCGCGTCCAGCATCTACTCCCGTGCGATCTCCGGTGAAGCGATCGTCGGCTACCTGGCGATCAGCATCCCCTTCATCGCCTGGGCAGCCTTGAAGCGCATGGAGAACTTCGGGACCGCCATGGTGGGCGGACTCTCTGGGCTGCAGGCGTTGCTGGGCTCCTCGACGGGGTCTGCGGCCCTGGGCAATACCAGCCTGGGCAACGTCTCCATGGACCAGATGCGGCTGGCGCCCAACCGCACTTCGGCCTTCATGAGCAGTTGGCAGAACGATCTCTCGGGGGATACGTTCTCGTCGAACGCGCTGACCGGACGTACAGCGGTGAGTCTGCTGCGCAACCAGGGATTCGCTTCCCGAGTCGTGTCGATGCGGGTGTCGGAGCAGGATGTTGAGCAAGCCAGCCGACAGGTCGATGCTGCACGAGGTGAAGCTGTGGCCGCCACTACAGAACGGTCTGCCGCGCTGTCGGAGGTGTTCTCGCGGGGACTCAGCAAGCTGCGCTCCACGCGCAACAGCGCCGGTACCAGTTCTGGCAGCTTCGAGCAGATGGGGGAAACACTGAACAAGCTGGACCAGATCGTCCAGACCGTCTCGCAGAGCACCGGGCTCAGCCAGGCTCAGGTGGCACGTCTGGCATTCGGTGCTGCGGCACATGTCGGCGCCGACGCCAAGTTCATCGGAGGGAAGTTCCAGTCCAGCGGTGACAAGTCGTACCAATCGAGCCTCTCGGCGCAGGATCAGAAGGCCTTGGCCAGCCTGACTGGAGACCAACTGGTGGCATTCAAACAGTTCGGCGACCGCGTCTCCAGAGACACCAGCTTCCTGCAGGCGGTCTCGAACGATGCGAGCGAGGCACGGGAAATGTCATCCCGCCTCAGCACAACGCAGGCCCGTTCGGAAAGGGCAGATGCAACGCTTTCCGATCGAGTCAGTTTCGCCAACCAGGCATCAACCGCCTACTCCAAGGGTGAGGCGATTTCGATCGACATTGCCCAGGACCCGTACAACATGGAGATGTTCCTGCGCTACGCCCAAACGTACGGTGGCAACAGTGCCGCAGCCCACACCTTGATGTCGGCGGAACTCGCCCGGCAGTCGCTGGGGCCCACCCGCGTTCTGTCGGATGGAAGCAGCCTACCCGCTTCTTTCGAGGGTATTCGTGAGCTTCATCGGCAGCAGCGGAGTGAAGCAGCCCTCTCGCCAGATATCCAGAACGTCCATCGCGCCCAAAACGGGGCGACGTCGCGCTTCGGCAGCAACCCCAGCCGTCCGCTTGACCGCCCCGCCTATCCACCCTCACCGATTCGCCGAGAGGTTCAGCAGCGAGCCAGCGAGATTCAGGGCACGACTGCAGCCAAGAGTGGCGAGTTCGACAACAAGGCGGAGGTCGTCAAGACAGAGGATGGGACGTTGAAATCAAGAAAGTCCTTGGTTCTACAGTCGATGAGGCAAGTAGGCAGCGATGCTTCTGCAACGGCTGACAACCTCGGAGACAAAGTCAAAGACTTGCTGGATCGCAAGTAACCCGAAAAGCGGCTATCTGTTCAATGAACATCACGCAAAGACGAATTCAACAATCCGCCTCGAACACAGAAATTCGGACACTCCCGCTATCGATCCCACCGCCGGATTGGCACATCGCCCTTGAACAAAGAACCAGGACTGCTGGCTCCACGGATCCGATCGCTTCGAGATCGCCTGTGACCACGTCCCACACCGGTCAATGCTGCTCCAAAAGGAGCGGTAAACATCATCCCCAGTGTCATCATTCCCACCTTGGTAGCCCAGCTTTCGTGGGAAGCCACAAAGAGCCCTCCCCCTGCACCAAGCACCAGAATCAAGAAGAAAAAGAACTTTCGCATGCTCACCACCTCCTGACCCCAGCTTATCCAGGGTCGATCAGTTTGCAAGTGCGGCGCTATCGCTGCGGGCCAATATCCAAGCGCAAAGTACGTACGTGACCGACAAACCACTCCACCAAATTTGCCGTGCTTGCGACTACAGGCCAAGGCTGTGCTTCGCGGCCCCGAAGTTTGGGGCGTACTCCATGCCCACCGCCGCAAGATCACCAGCGATGTCGTTTTGGAGATGTCTGGTGTTCGGGGCAAAGTACTCCTTGGTATTCGACGACGCAAAGACGATGGGCGCTGTCAGTCCGGCAGCACGCAACTGGCTCGTGGCTTCGATGTAGGCCTCGACGATCACGCAGTCCTTCATCGACTCCTTGCCGCGCCGAGCAGGGGTACGAGGCTCGTTGACGCGCCTGAACGCTCGACTGGCAACGCCGTCGTTGTGCGGCACCACTTTGGCGACCTGCTTCCAACGATCGAGTACCGGCTTGGCGCGGCTGACATGTCCGTCGAGATGGTGAACCTGAATATTTCCTTGGGCACCAAAGGCCTTGGCTACATCGTGTATGCGCTGGGCCTGGGCCAGGAATTTCTGCAAGGCGGCTTGCGCCTCTTGTTCCACGCTCGCGACGTTGCTTGCGATCTCCAGGGTGACCTGCTCCGCCATGAGGACGATCAGGCCGGAACCCGCTTCGGCCATCGAGAGCAAGGCAAGTCCGGCATTGACATCGCCGGTCGTGGCGGTCTCGCGCGTGATGTCGCGAACCACATCAAGCACGGTGCATGTGTCGACGCACAGCACCGGCGAACCCAGCCCCACCAGGCGGGAAACCTGCTGCGAACTCAAGCTCATGAGCGCGACTGCTCATATTGCTCAAGAAGACCGAGGCCGAATTCATAATCGATCGCCAATTCGTGGGCTTTGTCTTCGGACCAATGTTCCACCTCGACGAGCCAGCGTACGAGTTGATCGGTATCCAGGCGCTTCGATGTGTGGTGTGTCGCGATCAGGAAGGCATACCACCGCTCCCTGTCCATGGGATGCGCGGCACCTGTGGACTTGTTGGCCAAGCGCGAAAAACGCCGCAATGCTGCCGCGGGTTCTGCGTCGAGCCAATCATCCAGTGATTGATGGGGAGAAGTCAGTTCAACATCGAAGCCGCTGACGCTGGCGGCAGGCGCTGCAATCCTGGCGACGAAGTCTCGCAGGATGATGTTGTACTTGGTGATGCCAAGTTCACCGACATTGCGGGGAACAATGTTGGAGACTTTGTAGCCTTCTCCCTCCTGCCAGAGCACCAGGCCGGATTCGTCAACATCATCGAATGCATCTCGCACGAGAACGATCACGTCCTCGCCATCGCTTGCGTGACCCCGGATGTCTTCTTCCCGCTCCTGATCGTGGTGCCAGGGTTCCTGAACCTGGGCCAGGATGCCGGCTCGGATGGAGCTTGCCGATACGCGGCCTTTCAAATGCAGGTCTTGGAAGACCTCGATGCTTTTTTCTGTCATGTTGGCTGGACCAATCTGAAGTGATGGGAGTTTCCGCAAAATCAGCGTCTCCGCCGTGGCGGTGCCAGCGGTTCGGAGTGGCCTATCGTCACGCGGAGCTGCTCGGGTGGCTCTGGGTCGGAGAAGCCGTCCGCAGCAATCGCGGTATCCAGGCCTCGGAGCGCTACGGATTTCTTCGGGTCCCGTAGCGATGTCATGCCTTCATTCCACGCATGCACCATCTGCTTGGCAACCGGACGCCAGCGCGGCTCGTTCCTGGCCGCTTCGATCACTTCCTCGCCGATCTGAACCGCCGATCCGCACAAGCGCTCGACCATCTCAGCGTAGTGCCGTGGCGCGATGCCGAGCCGCGCATTGAAGAAGCGCTGCAGCGCCTTGCCCGCCGCCCAGGTCTGACAGCCATCGATGGACAGCCCCGGCGGGTTGTTCGCGTAGCGCGGGTAAGCCTGGGTCGTCACGATGTCGTAGACCGGCGTGAAACCCACGTCGCCGAGCCGGGTGTAGGGCAGAGCAATGCTCTTGGCGTGGCAATCCGCGTTGCGCACCACATAGTTGGTCAACACATGCCAGCCGAATTGCTCCAACTGAACACGTAGCTGGGCGGACGGCAGGTAGGCGCGCGTGGCGTTCAGCACCTTCTCTGTGGTGGTCGCGTATTTTTCGTGGGGCGGCAGGCCGAGCAGCCCGCAGGCATCTTCGAGTCCGTGCGTCGGCGTGCCATGCTCGTCCACGTCGAAGCGTTCGGCCACCAGCACCCGGCGATCCTCGGACATGCGGGTTCGGACCACCGGCACGACATTCAGGCGCTCCAGCACCCGCATGCTGTAGAACACGTTGAAGCCGAGGTAAGGCGTGCTGTCGTCCGAGCCCTTGATGATGTGGCGACTGGTGCGTAGCGCGGGCTTGCCCAGCGGTCCCAGCGGTCCCAGTGGCTCGTCGTGCGTTTCTTCCGGCGCGATGAATGGGCACCACGCCCGAAATCGATGCGCGGGCATAGCGGCGCACCAGCACTGCGAAATGCCCGGCGGTGTTCTCGGCCGTCAGCAGGCTCTCGATCTGCAGGGGCGCCATGTCCACGCCGGGCTTGCCCCCCTCGGGCGTGACCGCGACACCACCGATGCCGCTGCCCCCGACAACTGCCAGCAGGGACAGATCTGTGCCATCGAGCAGTGGCCCGAACTCCTCGCGAATGATGTTCAGCAGATAGCCCTCGGGCAAGTTCTGGCGGAAGAACGGGTGCAGATCACGCTGCCAGCGCCATGGTTCATCACGCACCGGCATGGTCAGGCTGACGAAATCGGCCGGATCGGCGTCAGGCAGATACTTCAGGACGTACTCGTCACGCTCACGATAGAGTTGAGCGACGGTCTTGCCGCTAACCTGAACATCGAGCTTCATGCAGAATCACCTCGACGCTGCTCGGCGAGGATGTCCTCGACCGTGCGCGCGTGTCCAGCCTTCACCAGCTTCAGGTCGTAGCCGGCGGCTTCGAGCAAGCTCACCAGCGCGGACACGCTCATGTCACCGTTGGCCAGGTTTTCCATCCGCGCCACGGTCGTACGCGCGACGCCCGCCCGCTGGGCAAGTTCATCTTGGCTCAGCCCCGCTTCTCGGCGAGCACCTCTGAGCATTCCGGCAACATCGGACAGCGTCGTCACTGTAGCCCCCAAGCATCAAATTAACCTCACAAGGCCAATAATGTAGCCCTCGGGACACAAAATCTCGAGCGACCGACTGCGATGAGTGTCCGTCAAGCCACCTCAGGCTACTCACCATGGAAGTTGCCCCTTCATTTCGCCCAACGCGATCTGGACGCGATCATCCAAAATGTCCCGCATGCTGAGGATCAACGACAACGGATCCACCGTCGCCTGGTCTGGAATCAGGGCCGGGCTGTAGGTCCACAACTGCCACTCGTGAGCACCCGGCATCGCCTCAGGCAGTTCCTTAATTCCGGCCTTGGTTGCCGCACGTTGCATCATCCAAAGAGTCGTGGATAAATATGCAGCTTCAGGTCCATAAGCACATGATGATTGTCCAGCCCCAGCCTATCCCGTGCCACACACCCGCGCGCGCTGTCGACACGTTGCAGAGCGATCTGGCCGACTTCGTTCCGGTTGGGCGGCGACATGTTTCTTGCAACCAAGGACGGCTCCACAACAGCACGCACAGCACGGAATCCCGTTCCTCCCGTCATCCCGCTGGCGGAGCCCACCTCCAGTTGTCCACGAGGGCGCACGGGTCCGCGCCGATCACGGATAGGCTGCCACCCAGCTACAAAACAGGTGACTTGGCGATCATGTCCCAGCAGGTCACACCATCTCGCCCAAGATTTGTAGCTAGACTTGTAGCCAGCACAGATTGACGTCAATGATTCACAAAAAACACGAACAAAATCAATAGGCTACGAAACATATGAAGTTTGCCACCTGGAACGTCAACTCCCTGAAGGTCCGCCTGCCCCACGTCCTCGACTGGCTCGCCGCCAACAAGCCCGACGCGCTCTGCCTGCAGGAGCTCAAGCTCGAGGACAAGGCCTTCCCGGTCACCGAACTAGAGGCGGCCGGCTATCACGCCGTGTTCATCGGCCAGAAGACCTACAACGGCGTCGCCATCCTGAGCCCGCAGCCGATCGACGAAGCCACCGTGGTGCGCAACATCCCCGGCTTCGAGGACGAGCAGAAGCGCATCATCGCCGCAACCATCGCTGGCGTGCGCGTGGTGTGCGGCTACTTCCCCAACGGCCAGGCGGTGGGCTCGGACAAGTTCGAGTACAAGCTGCGCTGGCTCGCCGCGCTGACCGACTGGCTGCGCGAGGAGATGAAGACGCACGAGCGCCTGGTGCTGGCCGGTGACTTCAACATCGCGCCGGAAGACCGCGACGCCCACCCCGACTGGAAGGACGAGATCCACGTGTCCGAGCCCGAGCGCGCCGCCTTCCGCGCGCTGCAGGCCCTCGGCCTGATCGACGCCTTCCGCCTCTTCGAGCAGCCCGAGCGCGCGTTCTCGTGGTGGGACTACCGCATGATGGCCTTCCGCCGCAACTTCGGCCTGCGCATCGACCACCTGCTGGTGTCGCCCGCGCTGCGCGAGGCCTGCCGCAGCTGCAGCGTGGACAAGGCGCCGCGCCGCCTGGAGCGGCCGTCGGACCACGCGCCGGTGGTGCTGGAGCTTGCGCTGGGCGCGTGACGCCACACCGCGCCACCGCCGTCTGTAAGACAATGCGCCGATGACCTCGCACACCAACGCCATGCCCACGCCCCAGGCCGAAGCACAACGCCTCGAAAGCTGCTATCCGGTGCTGGGTGCGCTGTCCGCGTCCGCCCACGCCCGTCTGCTGCACAGCGCGCAGTGGATGCGCGTTCCCGCGGGCGCGATGCTGTTCGACGACCGCCAGGCCTGCGAGGGCTTCCCCTTCGTGGTCGAGGGCACTGTGCGGGTGAGCAAGTGCGCGCCGAGCGGGCGCGAGCTGCCGCTGTACCGCGTGGGCCCGGGCGAGACCTGCATCATCTCCTCGTCCTGCCTGCTCGGCCACGAGGACTACAACGCGCGCGGCGTCACCGAGTCCGACACCCTGCTGATGCTGCTGCCCAAGGCGGTGTTCGACGAGATGATGGCCGAGCGCCCCTTCCGCGACTTCGTCTTCCACCTCTTCGCCGAGCGCATCGCCGACCTCATGCAGCTCATTGAGGAGGTCGCCTTCCGCAAGCTCGACCAGCGCCTGGCGGCGCTGCTGCTGGGCAAGGGCCGCGTACTGCACGTCACCCACCAGCAGCTCGCCGACGAGCTCGGCAGCGTGCGCGAGATCGTCAGCCGCCTGCTCAAGAGCTTCGCCGAGCAAGGCCTGGTGAAGCTCGCGCGCGAGCAGGTCGAGATCATCGATCCGTCCGGGCTGCGCCGCATGGCCTCCGAGGGCAGGGGCGCGGCCTGAGCCCCACGCTTGCGGGCTCCCGTCCCGGAGCGGGCGGGCGTAACATCCTGGATCGAGCGCGGGCTGTGTAACCTCGGTTACAGACCGCAGCCGGCCGCGCGTGCTCCAATGCGGTCACTCACCTCATCCGATCCAAGGAGAACACACATGAAAACGAACGTTGGTGGCGCCGACAAGATCCTTCGCATCGTAGCCGGTATCGCGCTGCTCGCCTGGGCGGTGTTCGGCGGCCCGGTGTGGGCCTGGATCGGCATCGTCCCGCTCGCCACCGGCCTGCTCGGCTGGTGCCCCGCCTACACGATGCTCGGCATGAACACCTGCCCGCTCAGCAAGAAGTAAGCGAGCCCACCCCACGAAAAAGCCGGCACCCGCCGGCTTTTTCACGCCTCACGCCTCACGCACTCGTTCGCGATCGCGACGTACTGCTCCACCGACAGCTTCTCGCCACGCAGCCCGGGGTCGATGCCGAGCGCCTGCAGCCCGGCGTCGTCGATGAACTCGCGCAAGGTGTTGCGCAGGGTCTTGCGGCGCTGGCCGAAGGCGGCGGCGACGATGCGCCCGAGCAAGGCCTCGTCGTGCGCGCCGAGCTGCTCGGCCGGCAGCGGGGCCATGCGCACGATGCTCGACATGACCTTGGGCGCCGGACGAAACGCCCCCGGCGGCACGTCGAACAGCCGCCCCATGCGGAAGCGGTACTGCAGCATCACCGACAGGCGGCCGTATTCCTCGGTGCCCGGCTCGGCCACCATGCGCATCACCACCTCCTTCTGCAGCATGAAGGTCATGTCCTTGACCTGGTCGGCGAAGCCGGCGAGGTGGAACAGGATGGGCGTGGAGATGTTGTAGGGCAGGTTGCCGACGATGCGCAGCGACGGCTTGTCGTCGGCGCCCTGGCCACCGCACAGGCTGCCGAAGTCGAACTTGAGCGCGTCGCCCTCGTGCACCGTCAGTTGTTCGGCGGTGTAGCGCTCGTGCAGGCGGGCGATGAGGTCGCGGTCGATCTCGACCACGTGCAGGTGGCCGAGGCGCTCGATCAGCGGGTCGGTCATCGCACCCAGGCCGGGGCCGATCTCGACCATGAGCTCGCCCGGCTGCGGGCGGATGCCGTCGATGATCTTGCGGATGATGTTGGGGTCGGAGAGGAAGTTCTGGCCGAAGCGCTTGCGCGCGCGATGGCCGTCGGTGTCGAAGTCGTGCATGGGATTCCTTTCGCCGGGGTGGCCCGGCCTGGCTTCGCCGCGCTCAGGCTGCGGCGCGCGCCTGCGTCATCGCGATCGCGAGCTCGAGCGCGGCGAACAGGCTGCCCGGGTCGGCACGGCCGCTGCCGGCGAGGTCGAGCGCGGTGCCATGGTCGACCGAAGTGCGGATGATGGGCAGGCCGAGCGTGACATTGACGCCGCCGCCGAAGCTGGCGTGCTTGAGCACCGGCAGGCCCTGGTCGTGGTACATCGCGAGCACGGCGTCGCCCTGCGCCAGCGTGTGCGGCACGAACAGGGTGTCGGCGGGCAGCGGGCCGACCAGCTGCATGCCCTCGGCGCGCAGGCGCCCGAGCACCGGGATGATGACGTCGATCTCCTCGCGCCCCATGTGCCCGCCCTCGCCCGCATGCGGGTTGAGGCCGGCGACCAGGATGCGCGGCGATTTCTGCCCGAAGTGACGCACGAGGTCGGCGTGCAGGATGCGCAGGGTCTCTTCCAGCACCTGCGGCGTAATCGCCGCCGGCACCGCGGCGAGCGGCAGGTGGGTGGTCGCCAGCGCGACGCGCAGACCGCCGCCCACCAGCATCATCACCACCCGCGCCGTGCCGGTGTGCTCGGCGAGGTATTCGGTGTGGCCGGTAAAGGGCATGGTCTCGTGGGCACCCAGTCCCTCGCAGATCACGCCCTTGTGCACCGGCGCGGTGACCATGGCGGCGAACTCGCCCTGCACGCAGCCGGCGATGGCGCGGTCGAGCAATCGCAGCACGTAGGCTCCATTGGCCGCATCGAGCACGCCCGGCCGGGACGGCGCGGCGAGCGGCAGGTGCAGCACCTCGACCACGCCGGCGGGCGCAGGCCGCGCGGCATCGAACTCGACCACGCCCACGGCGTTGCCCAGCGCCGCGGCGCGTGCGCGCATCAGCCCGAGGTCGGCGAGCAAAACCGGACGCAGCGGCCAGGCGCGCTCGGCCAGGCGCAGGCACAGCTCGGGGCCGACCCCGGCGGGTTCTCCGCTGGTGATGGCGACGAGCCCGCGCCCCGCATCCGCGGCGATGCTCAATGGACTCCCCTCCCGTCGCTGCGTGACATCCTCCCCGGGGGAGGCGAACGCTTGCCTTCGGGCGGCCGTGCGGGCGCGCTCATTCGCGCTCGATGCGGTAGTCGACGTAGGTGCTGTCGCGCAGCTGGCGCACCCAGTCCTCGTAGGCCTGCTCAGCCTTGCGCTCGCGCAGGGCCTGGCGCGCGGCGGCGCGCTTGCGCTCGTCGGTGACGTCCTGCACGCGGCGCTCCATCACCTGGATCAGGTGCCAGCCGAAGGGCGAGCGCACCGGCGCGCTGACCGCGCCCGGCTGCAGCGCGTTCATGGCGCGCTCGAACTCGGGCACGGTGTCGCCCGGGTTGAGCCAGCCGAGATCGCCGCCGCGGGCGGCGGAGAGGTCGGCCGAGCTCGCCTTGGCCAGCTCGGCGAAGTCGGCGCCATTGACCACACGCTCGCGGATGCCCAGCAGGCGCGCCTCGGCCTCGGCGTCGGAGAGCACCTCGGAGGTCTTGATCAGGATATGGCGCGCGCGCGTCTGCTCGAGCTGCTGCACGGCCGCCGCGCCGCCGCCGCGCACGTCGACCAGGCGCACGATGTGCAGCCCGGCGGCGCTGCGCAGCACCGGCGAGGTCTCGCCCGGGCGCATGCGGCGCACTGCATCGGCGAACAGCGCCGGCAGGCGGTCGAGCGGGCGCCAGCCCAGGCCGCCGCCCTGAAGGCCGTCGGGCGCGTCGGAGACTTCGGCGGCGACGCGGGCGAAGTCCTCGCCCGAGCGCAGCCGCGCCATCACCTGCTCGGCGCGCCTGGCCACCGCCTCGACCTGCTGCGGCGAGGCGCCCTCGGGCGTGCGCAGCAGGATGTGGGCGCCGGCGAACTCCTGGCCGGAGAAGGCGTCGGGGTTGTTGGCGATGAAGTTGTCGATCTCGGCGTCGGTGACCACGATGCGGCTATCCACCTCGCGCTCGCGCAGGCGGGTGAGCAGGATCTCGCTGCGGATCTCGTCGCGGAAGCGGCTCCACGTGACGCCGTCCTTTTCCAGCGTGGCACGCAGCTGGTCGATCGAGAGCTTGTTGTTCGAGGCGATGCGCTCGATGGCGCGGTCGAGCGTGGCGTCGTCCACCCGCAGCGAGGACTCGCGCGCAAGCTGGAGCTGGGCGCGCTCGACGATCAGGCGC
This sequence comes from Thauera phenylacetica B4P, assembly GCF_000310225.1. Taxonomy (GTDB): domain Bacteria; phylum Pseudomonadota; class Gammaproteobacteria; order Burkholderiales; family Rhodocyclaceae; genus Thauera; species Thauera phenylacetica. The sequence goes on along the minus strand of NZ_AMXF01000001.1, from coordinate 2,501 downwards.
TCGAGCAGCTGGCGCTGCAGCACGTCCTCGGGGGGCAGCTCGACGCCCTGGCGGGCGAGCTGGCGGCGGGTCTGCTCGATGCGCGAGCGCAGCTCGAGGCCGGTGATCACTTCGTTGTTGACGACCGCGACGATGCGGTCGACCTCGACCGCGCGCGGCGCGGAATGCACCGGCAGCGCGAGCGTGGCGGCCGCGAGGCCGATGGCGATGGCGACGCGGGTGCGGGGCAGGAGTTGTTTCATGTCGATGGGGGATGGATGCGCGGGAGCAGCCTCAGTCTTCACCGAAGACGCGATTGGCCGAAGAGTCGTTGATCTTGCCATAGCCGGGAACGCTGCGCTTGATGAGGCTGAGCGGGTTCGAGCCGATCCCGGCGAGGTCGTTCAGTTCCAGCTGCACGAAGATGGCGTTGGTGACGTCGTCCTCGTCGATCGCGAAGCGATGCACCGCGGTCCGGAACACCCAGCAGCCGCCGTTGTATTCGATGCCCGCGACTGCCTCGGTGATGCGGTCGTCCTTGAGCGAGTGGGTGACGCGACCGACACCGTACCAGTTGCGCGCGAGCGGCCACTGCCCGGAGACGTCGATGTCCTTGAGGCCCACGATGTCGTCGTCGACGCGCAGGTTGGGCGCATAGCGGTAGCTCAGGTTGAGCGTGCGCGCGAAGCCGGGCTGGTAGCGCACGCTGGCGTTGAGGCGCTCGGTGCGGCTGGTCTCGGTGTTGTACTGCGCGTAGGAGTCCACGGTCACCGTGCTGGTGATGCGTCCGCCGAGGCCGGCGAGGATCTCGTTGCCGGTGCCCGCGCGGCGCAGCTCGTCCTTGTCGTACAGGTAGACCTCCTGGTCCGAGAAGTAGTAGCGCTGGCCAACGAGCGCGCGCACGCGCTCGACCCCGGTCTCGGCGTCGATGAAGCGGGTGGTGACCGCGGCCGTGAGGTCGTTGGCGTCGCCGATGCGGTCGCTGCCCGAATAGCGGTTCTCGGCGAAGATCTGCGCAAAGCCGACGTCGAAGCGGTTGCTGTCGAAGAGGGGGATGTCGTTTTGGTTGCGGCTCGGCACGCGCAGGTAGAAGAGCCGTGGCTCCAGCGTCTGCAGGTAGTCCTTGCCGAAGTAGTGCGACTCGCGCTCGAAGAACAGGCCGGAGTCGAGCGAGACGATCGGGACCGAGCGCGTGATCGAATCGGGCTTGCCCGCAGTCCCCGCGGCACGGTCGATGTCGTAGCTGGTGTAATGCACGCCCGCCTTGGGCGTCACGAACCAGGCGGCGCCCTGCATCGGCAGCGAGAGCTGAGGGTAGGCGACGAAGCGCGAGGCCTCGTCGCGGTCCGTCTCGCGATGGGCGAAGCGCACGAACTCGGTCTCGAGCAGGCCGGCCATCCCGCCGGCGAGGTCGGCGCGTGCGGCATCGAGGCGCAGCTGCGGCAGGCGGCGATAAGGCTCGGCGTTGCGCACATCCGGATCCGGATTCAGGGTCTGGTAGCGCTGCGCCAGCGCGGACGCGGTCCACCATCCGCCCGCGTAGATCAAGCGTCCCTCGCGCAGCAGGTTCACCCGCGAGGCCACGCCGATACTCGACGAGAGATCCTCGAAGTAGGCATCGTCGGAGACCGCATTGAGGTCGAGCGTGCCATAGAAGTTGGGTGCGAAGCGATGCTGGTGCTGGATCGAGCCGAGCCTGCGCTCCTCGCCGGTCACCTTGTCGTTCGGCATCCATTCGAGGCGAGTCGTGCCCTGGTAGTCCTCGCCGAGATAGCGCAGCTCGCCGCCGAACTGGACGCCACGGCGGGTCATGATGCGCGGCGCCAGGGTGGCGTCGTAGTTGGGCGCGATGTTCCAGTAATACGGCTGGGTGAAGTCCACCCCGGTCTTGTTCGACGAGCCGAAGGTGGGCGGCAGCAGGCCGGACTGGCGCTGGCCGCTGAGCGGGAACTCGGCCCAGGGCATCCAGAAGATCGGCGTGTCCATGAACACGATCGAGCTGCCGCGCGCGGTGCCGACCTCGCGGTCGTAGTCGAGCTCGAGCTCGCGCGCCCTGATGTACCAGTCCGGATCCTGGGGGCTGCAGGTGGTCCACGTCGCGTTGGCGAGGCGGTACTGGTTCTCGCCCTCCAGGCGCAGCAGGTCGGCCTCGCCGCTACCGGCCACGGTGCGCGGGGCGTCGCCGGCGAGCGCGGGCGGGCGGGCGCGCGAGAGCTCGTAGGTCGGCGTCTCGAAGCTGCCGACACGGTCGCCCACCACCAGCGTGGCCTTCGGCCCGCGGATCGTGTCGCCACCCCGGCTCAGCACCACGTCGCCCTCGGCGAGCACCTCGTCGGTCGGCTCGCGGTAGGTGACGCGGTCGGCGGTCAGGAGGGTGTCGTCGCGCTGCAGCTCGGCCTCGCCCTCGGCGACCAGCTCGATCCCGCGCTCGCCGTGGATGCGCAGCGCGCTGACTGCGGTCTCGCCCGGCGCGAGCGCGGGGCGCTCGGCCGCGGGCGCAGGCGGGGCGGCCGTGGCCCGGG